>JBBALJ010000028.1:0-35691 GCA_040403075.1 Bacteroidia bacterium | reverse complement strand
ACCGACTTGAATAATTATGCTAAAAAGTTTAATGTGGTGAAATAAAAGTAACTAACTGTTAGACAATAATTTTATAATCATCAAAAAATAAAAATGGGGGACATTATGCCCCCATTTTTATTTGATAAAGCCTTCAGTTAAATTTTTTTTACTTGACTTATATTAAATAATTTGTACATTCGAGAGCAAATAATTTTCGAATAAAAATTTATCTACATGAAAATAAAACTACAATTCGTTAAAACCTTTATTTTGGTTTTGGCTTTAGTGATTTCTAATTATGTTCAAGCGCAGTATTGTTCTTCTATACCTGTGTTTACAGCCGATGAAGAAATTATGAGTGTTACCTTTAATGGAATTTCAACTCCTGCTGCTTATGCAGGTACAAATGGCTGCAATACTCAAGCACCAGGAGCTACTTCTGCTTTAAATCGATATTCTGATTTTACCCCTTTGGGTTCAATGTGGAATTTTAACCTTGGTGCTACTGTGCCTTTTACAATCGTTGAAGATGAATGTGATGGAGCTCTTTATTATACCAATGGAATAGCAGTTTGGATAGACTTTAATCAAAATGGTTCATTCACTGATCCGGGAGAGCAGGTTTATATTGAATCTGCTTTGGCTTCAAGTCCAAGAACTGTAACAAGTTCATTTGTTGTGCCTGCAGGGGCAGCAATAGGACAAACTAGAATGCGTATTATTTGTGCTGAAAGTACTGTAGGTGCTGCTTTAACTCCATGTTTGGCTTATAACTATGGTGAAACAGAAGATTGGACAGTTACTATTGGTAGCCCAGGGAGTGGATCAAATATTTTTGCATTCCCTATCCCAAATTTTTACGCGCCTGATACCGTTTGGTTAAATAGCCCAGCAACCTTAATTAATACTAGTGTTAACCACACACGTGTTTTTTGGAACTTACCTCAAGAACCCAATTTGCAAAACGGATATTTCCGTACTTGTTTTACAAATCCAGCTAGTATACCAAGTGCCAACCTACCTAACCTGTGCAACATAGATACAGCAACTTACAATGATAATTTTACCTATACTTTCAATCGTCCTGGCAGATGGTTGGTGCGATTGACTGCTATAAATGGCAATAAAAGAGATAGTTTGAGAGATAGTGTTGAGAAATGGATATATGTAGATACACCAAGTAGGAAGCCTCAGGCAAGTTTTATAGCCTTTAAGAAAATTGTTGGTTTGAGCGATTATACTAGCTTGTATGATTTGAGTAGCTACGGACCAACGAATTGGTATTGGTGGTATAATCCAGCTTGTAATATGTGTAACCAAACCCTTTTAGGTTATGGATATAACATTGTATATCCAGATTATGATTCCAAGCCTATTTTTGTGGGACGTGACCCCGGTGTATATGATATTTGTATGCAGGCAGGAAACATTCGAGGGATAGATACCATTTGTTTAAAGAATTATTTAGCAGTCGTCAATTCCTATAATTTATGTAATGCAAACTATGCAGTTTTAAAAGATACTGCTGGCTTGGTTTTTGGTATTAATGGACCTAATCAGTCATACGATAGAACACAGATAACAGCTGCATGTCAAGGTGTATTAATTTCTCCATGTGCGGATTCGTTATTCATTTATGTAGAAAAAATGAAAATGTATCCAGGAGATAGTATAGACGTATATAATGGAACATCAGCAAGTGCCACTAAATTGGCTAGTTTAGGTGGTGCTTCGTTAAGCGATGTGCCAGTTGCTAGGCGGTTTTTGAGAGCTGGTCGACAAGTATTTGTTAGATATAGAACACAAACAGGAGCTAATCCATCTGTTGACTCTGCAGGATTCTCTTTACGTTGGGCCATCAAGCCCGCAAGCTATGGTAAACCAGTAGCTAAATTTAATTTGCCAGATACCCTCTATTCACTTGCACCATTGGTGTATGAAAACAAATCTATAGGAGCCTTGATGCAATACAGTTGGGATACAGATGGAAATGGAACCTTTGGAAATCCTGCACAATCACCCCTTGTGGATAGTATTACTGCTCAACCAACGCGAAGCTTTTTAATAACCACTGCTTCACTAAGAAAAATATGTTTAGCTGTTTATAATTGTGTAGGTAGTGATACGGTTTGTAAAAATGTAATGTTCTTGCCTATTCAATCTGCACCCATTGCACGCATAGCTGTAAGCAAAAGAGCAGGATTTACAACAGATACTTACCAATTATTTGATAAAAGCTTAAATGGACCTAAACAATGGAGATGGTATGTTACTTTGGGAGGTGTACCAGGGACTGCTAAAGTTACTTGGGTTACAAGCAACGCAAGTCAAAATCCTACAGTTATTTTTGGCCAAGCAAAAAAATACACCATACATCTTTGGGTTATGAATGATAGAGGCACAGATTCAACTATGTATGTAGATTATATTGATGTTGGGTCTTATGACCAACCTAATGTGTTGAATTCAGGTGATGTTACTAATGGAATTGGTATTAGTAGGGTTACCATTGTTGGAGGGGGCATCGATACCGCATTCTCAAATGCATATACACCAAAATCACAATACATCACAGGATTTACTTATCAAGTTGGCCGATTATTTAAAGGCGTAAATTATTCTGTTAATGTTCAAAGGCCAAACAACAATGCCGCTGCTGACTTTAGAGCTTGGATAGACTTTAACAGAAATGGAAGTTTTGACGCTAACGAGCAAGTGTTATCATCAACAAATAGTGTTAATGTGATTGCATCAGGTGCAAGTTTTAATCTTAAACAAGATCAAGTATTAGGAACTATGAGGATGAGAGTGGGCGTAGGACTTAGCAATGCAAGTCCATCATTAAATCCATCTGCCACCTATATGGGAAATTTCAAAGATTTTGATATTGTTTTTGATGTTGATACCATTAAACCGACCATTGCTTTAAAAGACCTTAGCAGAATTGAAACAGAAATTAACCAAACATACGTTGACCCAGGTGTAACTGCATTGGATAACTTAGAAGGAGATATTAGTTCAAGATATGAAATGATAGGTACTGTTAATATTACTAAGACTGGTCCAAATTACCTTGGCTATATTGTTAGGGATTTATATGGCAACATTAGTGATACTATTAAGCGAACTGTATTTGTGGTTTTAAACCAACGAGGTCCTAAATTAACCTTGGTTGGCGGTAATGTAAAAATGTTGGTGAACACCAAATACAATGAGTTAGGTTATTCAGCAAAAGATAACTTAGGTAACGATATTCAAAAGTTGGTTCAAACTAGCACTGAATTGGATACTACTAAAGTGGGTGCATATAATATTATTTACAATATTACAGATGCCGATGGCTTTAGCGTAATCCGCACTAGAACTGTTAATGTGGTTGATAGCTTAGCCCCAACTATTGTTGCTAGAAATAACCCTTATGTTCAACAGGTAAATACTGTTTTTGATGCCATGAGTAAAAACGTGATATCAATAACAGATAATTATCAAAAACCTTTACGTAGTTCTGATATTAGTGTATTAGGTGAAGTAAATCCAAACAATATTGGTACATATAATTTGGTTTATACCGCATCGGATAGCTTTAATAATGATGCAAAACCTTATTTGCTAGAAGTACAAGTTAAAGATTTAATTGCTCCAACTATAGAGCTTAGGGGAGATAATCCAGCCAATGTAGAAGTATGTGATGGTTTTACGGATCCTGGTTATACTTTGACTGACAACTATTGGCCTTTAAATGCATTAACGGTTAAAACCAAATCAAATTTAGTTTCAGGAAAAATCGGTACTGGTACCATTGAATATACTGTGACCGATGGATCTGGTAATTCAGCAACAATAACAAGAAGTGTTAATTTTGTTAAGAAAAGCAAACCAGTATTAATTCCAAATGGTCCTGCCATTGTTGAAATAGATAGGTTCTCTAAGTATAATGATCAATTGCCATTAGCACAAGATTGTTATTATACCAACCTAACTCCAATAGCTGATTTATCTAAGCTTAATAATCAAATACCGGGAACCTATTTGGTATCTTATTATGTTACTGATCTAAGTGGTAATTCAGCAGTTCCTATTACACGCCAAATTAAGGTTAGAGATAATTTTATTTCAGGAGTAGAAGAAGTTAAATCTGGTGATGTTAAACTATATCCAGTTCCAACCAATGGTCTTATGGCAATTGAGTTGAATGAGAAAGAACACATCAAAAATGTAAAAGTATTTGATATGTTTGGTAAAGAAATAGCTGATGTGAAAGCCAACGTAAATGGAAGCAAAGCGGAAATAGATATGCAAGGAAAAGCTTCTGGCATATATATCTTAAATATTGAGACAGTAACAGCTACTTATACAAAGAAGTTCAATGTAGCTAAATAGTAAACTTAGTATAATTTAAAAAGGCGGTTATCATTCAGATGACCGCCTTTTTTGTTTGAATATTAGTTTAAATATTGAAGAATGTGGTAGTAGTACCTTTTAAAGTCGTTCTATTTTTAAGCTCTTTTTTGTGGTGTTTTGAATGGCAAATTTGTTGTCAATTTCCAATCCTAATAATCCAATAATCTCTAATTGATAAATCCCTAATAATTTATGCTTATCTATTAAATTTACCTTTTTATCAGTCAAATAATCACTTATTTTTTTTGAGCCTTTTAGACCATAGGGAGAAAATTTTTCACCCTCTTCAGGTGGTCGAATGCTTAGAGGTAATTTGAGTGAATCGAAGTTGATGTATTGTGATGTTTTAGTTTTTAAGTCCTCATCAGAAATTTTATTTCTATCAATTATATCGAAAGAATACTGTGTGCCATAAATTTCAATTTTACAGGGTAAATTTTCAATTACAAAACTCATTTCATCATTGTCTGTATGAGAGTTTGATTGGATGAGGATTTGCATTCTATCTACAAATAATTTATATTCTTTGGAATGGAATGATATCCCTGATTTACCAATGGATGAGTAAATATCTGCATTCTGTGAACTATTAAAACCATAGGGCCGAATGAGCTCAAATAAAAGGGTTTGGTTTAGAATATTTTCATCTATTTGATTGAAATCAATACATAGGTTATTCCCAACTATACTATTTGATTTTTTGCGAATTTCATTTACTAAATATGTCAATAAAGATTCTATTTCTCGGACATAATTTGCGAGTAAATTGCTACTATTTATAAAATCAGGATTTATAGAATTGAAAATGGGGATTAATTCATGTCGGATTTTATTTCTTGTAAAATCCTTATTGTTATTTGTTTGGTCAAAAAGATATGTAATTTGATTCGTTCGGGCGTAATTTTCAATATCCAATTTGCTAGCAAATAACATAGGCCGAATCAATGTATCGCGTTTAGGTAATATACCATGAAGACCCTTAATACCAGTGCCTCTAGAAAGATTTAAAAGCATCGTTTCGCTTACATCATTTTTATGGTGGGCAGTTGCTAAATAGTCTATGGAATTTGTCTTGAGCAATTCATCAAACCATGAATACCTTAAATTTCTGGCTGTTTCTTCAATTGATAGTTTTTGTTCATTGGATATAGCCAGTGTATCAAATCTTGTAAAATGGCAAATAATATGGTGTTTGTTACAATACTCTTTAATGAATTTCTCATCCATGTCGCTTGCTTGGGCTCTTAATTTGAAATTGCAATGCGCTACTTCGAAATTAAAGCCAGCAGCTTTAAATAAATGAAGCATCACCATCGAATCAACGCCACCACTGATGGCAAGTAATATCTTGTCATTATTGTCGAATAGTGATTTTGATTGAATATATTTTTGAAACGCCTTCAGCATTATGCTATATCTATAAAAATATTAGTTTTGAAGGCAAATGTCGTATTTTAAAATTATTTGGGTAATATTATTATTAAATCTACTTGTACTGACTGCCATTGCGCAGCAAAGAAGCAGGGTTGAGGTAATTTTCGCTAAAACCTTAGAAGGAAACACTAAGTCGGTTTATGGAAGTTTGACTAAGTTGATAGGAAATGTTCAATTAAAACAGGGTTCAACGCTTATGTTTTGCGATAGTGCGCTACTTTACGATGATAGTAATAAATTGGAAGCGTTTTCCAATGTGAAAATAATTAGTAATGACACCATCACCATTACTGGGGAATATCTTAGATATAATGGAAACGAAAAGAAAGCTTATATTGAGAGAAACGTGGTCTTAACAGATCCATCAATTACTCTAACTACACAACAATTAGACTATGACCTTTCTCAGAGTTATGGCTACTATGCTCAAGAAGGCACCATAGTTAACAAACAACAAACCACACTAAAAAGTCAAATGGGCTATTATTATGCCCAACGGAAAGAATTTTTTTTCAAGAAAAAAGTGAGTGTAATAAATCCTGATTATACCATGTATAGTGACACTTTGATGTATAATACTTTTACAAAGTATTCATATTTTTATGGACCCACTACCATATTGAGTAAAACAGATAAAATTATTTGCGAAAATGGCTGGTACAATACAAACAAAGAGCAAGCGCAGTTTAGTAAAAATGCCATATTAATAAGTGATAAGAAAATACTTAAAGCTGATAGCTTATACTATGATGGGAAATTGAAATTAGGCCGTGCCTTTAGGAATGTGGATTTATATGACTCAGCACAAGACATTAGACTGCTTGGTAATTTTGGGGAGAACAACGGTAAAACCAAACGAAGTTATGTAGCTCAAAATCCATATGCAATCAAGCTTATGGATAAAAAAGATAGTATGTTTTTGTATGCCGATACCCTATATTTATATCAAAGAGATAAAAAGCAAAAACAGCATTTTGAAGCCTATCATTCGGCAAAAATTTTCAAAAGTGATATGCAAGCCATTTGCGACTCTCTTGTTTATATGCAAGATGATTCAATTTTATGGTTATATAAAAGTCCCATCATGTGGACAGGTGAGAACCAAATTACATCTGATACCATTAAGTTTTTTATTAATAACAGCAAGCTAGATTCCTTTTATTTGCTCAATAATTCTTTCACCGCTTCAAAAGTAAAAGGGCAACATTTTAACCAAGTAAAAGGGCGAAATATGCATGGCTATTTTGATAGCAGTAACATTAAATTTATTAAAGTTTTTGGTAATGGCCAGAGTATATATTATGCCAAAGAAGATTCAGTAAACTATGTTGGTGTAAATGTAATAGACTGTAGCGAGATGGAATTTTACTTTATTAACAAAGTATTAAGTAAAACGGTATTCATCACCAAACCTGATGCAACCATGTACCCTTTAGATGAGCAAAAGCCTGAAATGCTTAGACTTAAGGGGTTTAAATGGCAGGAGAAATATAGACCCAAAAGGCTTAATAACAAGCTGCTAAGTAATTTTTCTAATAAAAATTAAATAGACACTTGTTTTTATTTGGGTTCTTTATAACTTTGGAATTGATATACTATTGAAATTTTTTAAAAATCGATATGAGAAAAACAATTACTAACCCTCTTATGAAAGTAGTCTTTTTAGCTTTTTTGGCAGTTCTACTTTTTAGTGGCAAATCCTACGCACAATTAGTGGGTGGGCAAACTTACTATGTGAATGGAGCAACTGATGTTGTGGCACCTAGAGATACTTTTCCCAACTTAATGGGAGGAAGCACAACTAGTACAATTACAGCCACCTCCGGTATCATTCATTTTTTGAACACTTTAGGTGTTGATATTGGAGGAAATAGGGCGCCTATCACTATTATTTTAACTACTGGTTATAACCCAATTGAGTCTGCTCCAATTTCCATTGGAGGTGCTAGCGGGGGGTATCCTAATATGAGTGATTCAACTAAAGCAATCACTTTAAAAACAAATGGTCAATCCTTTGCTATTACTACAAATGGAGCTATTGGTGCGAGTGGTAGTTTAGTTCGATTTAATGGTATTCGCTGGTTTACGATTGATGGAACTGGTTCGGGTAATACAAGAGCCTTAAGCTTTGTAATGCCAGCAGCAGCTACTACAGGTACTACTAAAGTTATTGACTTGACTCCATCAACTGGTACAAATGCTTCAGGTATTCAATATATTACTATCAATAATTGTAATATTATTGGTAGCTCAACTGCTACTTTGTCAAATACTTTCGCAGGTATTTATGTAGGAGGTATTTCAGGAACACCTTCAGTTCCTAGTCGCGGTAGAAATGCTTTTATATCATTTACCAATAATAATATCTTAGGTACTCAAAATGGTATTTATTACAGAGGTTTTACTACTACAAATGGACAACAAGATGATAAAATTACAATCAGTAATAATACAATTGGAGGCTATTCATTTCCTACATTAACACCTGGTACAGTGGCATTGGCTGCTTTAGGCTCAGCTTCGGTTGGTAGTGGAACTTCAAGCCCTTCTGGTATTTATGCAAGTGCTATCAAAAATGCAGTTATAGATGGTAATGTTATTAGAAACAATTTCATCGCTGCTACTAACTACAGAGCTATTAATTTATTCAACGAAGGATCTTCCTTTTCTTTAGATAGTAATATTCAAATCGTTAATAATCAAATCTACAATTTGTTTAGTAATGCTGCAGGTAATGGTATCAGTGGTATTCGTATCAATATGGGTTCGCATACTCAACAACTAAGAATGTTAGTTGCAAATAATTCAATTGCAAAAATTATTGCTTTTGGAAGTTCAAATGCTAATAACCTTAGTACGCAAACAGTTGGTATTATGCTTGAAAGTACAACTTCCAATGCTGGTTTAGAGATTTATTATAACTCAATCAATCTTAACCAAGATTCGATGTTGGTTAATAGTCAGTCAACTTGTATGGGAATGGCTGCAGGTGTAACAGGTGGTGTTATTTGTATGAACAATATCTTCTCTAACACAATGGGATCGGGAAACAACTCTTGTCTTCAAATAGGTTCTACTTCTGGATGGCCATTTACATATATTAACTATAATAACTATTATGCTTCAAACATTAGAGCAGGTATACATTGTATAGCTAATTTAGGTTCAACTCATATTTTGGCTTTGAGTGGCTACCTTAAATCGCAATCATTGAAAAATTTCAGATTGTATTCACCATCTGATTCATTGTCTATTTCTACTCCTCCTGCTTTTTCAAATGATACTATATGTACCTTTGCTAGTGGCTTAAATCACTTAAATTATAATAGAGGTATTCATTTAATTAACAATTTTGCTGGTATACCTATATATTCATCTCTAAGATTCAGACCTACAACAGATATGTTTGGTAATCAAAGGACATATTTGGTAAATGGAAGTCAAGTTGGCGGTAGATTCTCTTCAATAGGATGTCACCACTGGAATGGGGATTCAATAAATCCAGTTTGTCCATTGAGCTCAGGAGCAATTTACTTGATTAACAACGTTGACAATCCTCCAACTTTGCAAAATCCTTCAAATGGTACTTTTAGAAATATCACCCAAGCCATTAATCATATTAATTCATACGGTGTAGGTGGTGGAGTTGGTGGGGCAATAACTTTTGAGGTGAGAAAAGGATACACTGGAGAGCCAGGTTATTTGCCTGCATTGAATGACTATTTGGGTACAAGTTTCGCAACACCTATCGTTTTTAGAGTTGCCAACGATACAAATGTTACCATTACTATGCCGAATTTAGCTTCTGCACCAAATTTTAGTTCTGTAATTAATTTTACAGGAGCTAGTTATATTACTTTTGATGGTAGAGCAAATAAAAATATTCGTTTTGCCATTCCACCCTTGGCGGTAAGCACTACTTATAGAGTAATTGGTATTACACCATTAGATACGGGATCAAGCAATATCACTATTAGAAATTGTGTTATTGCAGGTAATTCTTCTAACATTGCCGTATTTACTGGTTTCGGTATTTATATGGGTACAAGAACTTCAACGGGTTTTGTTTCTTTAAATTCAAATCTTAATAACTATACTTTTACTGATAATGTTATTCAATCGGTTGGAAATGGTATTGCTATAAGGAGTTTGGGTTCAAGTTCTGGACATAATATTTCAAGGAATATAATTGGTGGAAGTATTCCAACAGGTACTACTGCTACCACCACTTTTATAGGTGGTTCTGTTAATTCAGCTGGGATATATCTTAAGGGTGTTCAAACAACAGTTGTTGATAGTAACATCATTAGAAATTGTGTTCCTGATGGAACCTCCTCTAATGGCTTTAGAGGGATTGATTTGGATGAGACCACAAGTAATCTGACCTTCACAACCATTGATGTTACTAGGAACTTTATTTACAATTTGAATACATTGTCTGGAGCTGGTTGTTATGGAATTAGATTGTCTTTACTAACTAATGATGCAACAAGGTCCATTACTTTTTTGAACAATTATATTAGTAGAATTGGTGGTGTTACGGCAAGTCCAACTGGTGGTGCCTCAGCTGCTGTAAATGCGGCTAACCCTGCTGGAATTTTTATTGATGGTAATATTAGTGCTACAGGTACACCTGCCATCAGTTTGCTTCACAATACTGTTGTAATGAATATGCCAGTGTTAGGTACCAATCCAGGAGGAACATCTTGTGTTTATATCGGTTCAAATATGAAAACAGGTATTTCAATGTCAAATAATATTTTAGGAAATACAGGAAATAGACCACAAGTAACTAGTACTTCTGCAAATAATAAGATTTGTTTGATTGTTGTTGGAAATGTAAATCCTTTTGCTGCAAATACAGTATTAGCTTCAGAGGCATCAAATAAGAACAACTATTTTGTTTCTGGAATTGGTGGAGGTACTTTGATTTCATTCAATAACAATACTCAACTTGGAACAAACATTTTTGATGTAAGGAGATTTAATAGCACAACTATTCCTGCTACTACAAATATCACAAATGATATAGGTTCTTTTAGCTACCCTGTTACGTTTCCAAACGATACCTTGCCAAACATTAATACTGCAACTGCAAGTTTGGTATATGGTACTGCAAATGCCTTACCTACTGTTTGTAAAGATATTTATGGCAATCCTCGTCAAGGATGTCCTGGTTTTAATGTTAACTCAGGTGTTACAGGTAGATGTGTTGGAGCAGTTGAGTTTGATAGAAATTTTGTACCATTGTTTGGAGGTGGAACCTATTTAATTAATGGTGCCACAGATAATCCTCCAACTATTACCTCACCGCAAACAGGTTCGTTTGCTACAGTTAGAAGTGCAATCAATTATCTTAATGCCAACGGAGTGGAAGGTGCATTTGGAGGTGTTCTTCCAGTAAAATTATTATTGTCTAATGGATATATTGGAGAAACAGATACATTTTTAGCTCCTATTTCGGTTTTGGATTATCCAAGAGCAAATCCAAACAGACCTGTTGTTTTGTCTGTAATACCAAACAGATTTGATACTATTAGAGTAGCTTCAAATAAAATCGCAAGAGGCATAACCAACTCTTCATTGATAAGATTGAGTGGTGCTGCATATTTTGAAATCAACGGTGATAACGGAACGGGATCTAGAGGGCTTACGCTTCTATTACCGCAACAAATGGCTGGTTTCTCAAATAGAGTGGTGGATTTAATTGGAGGTAATGCTCCTATTGCAACCAGTGATAGCTCTAATAGCAATTCAGCTATAAGAAATTGTAATATTATTGGTGTTAGTTCAAATGTAAACGATAGTACCTTTGCAGGTATTTACATGGGAGGTGTTAATATTCTTGGTACGAGTGCAAACCTTAACGCTAGATATGGAAGAAATAGTTATAATACTTTTGATAATAACTTTATAGGAGGCGTTCAATATGGTATTTATATGCGCGGACGTACTCTAAAATCAGAAGTAGATAATGGTAATGTTATTAGCAATAATATTATTGGTGGAGATATTGCCCCTTCAGGTTCTTCAAATACTAATTATTGGGGTGGTATTGCTAATGCTGCTGGTATTTCGGTAAACGGCCAAAGTAATTTAAGTGTAGCAGGTAATGTCATTAAAAACAATATCCCTAGTTTTGGAAATAACCGCGGTATCGAAGTAACAGTTTGGCCGGTTAATGGCACCTCTCCAGTAAATACTTCAATAGGTAATAATATTACTATAGAGAGAAATGAAATATTCCGAATCACTTCAAATGTAGCTTCTACTGGAGCTATGGGTATTGTGCTAAATTATGGTGGAACAGGTATTACAGATAGTACTAATTTAGGTGCTAATATTGTTATTAATAATAATAGAATAAGTGGAATTAGAGCACAAGGTACAACCGTAGTATCTGCAACCCCATCTACTTTCACAAACAATGTTTTTGGTATTTTGATAGATGCTCCAACGGTGGTGATGAGAAATAGTGGTAATACTCAATTAGGGGTTTCATTAAATTATAACTCGATAAATCTTGGACAATCGAATACCCTTTCTGGAACAAATGTGCTAAGTGCTGCTTTAGGTATTTCGCAAAATATTAGAGGTGGTGTTTCTGCTAGGAATAATATTTTCCAAAATAAATTAGGTGTTGCTAGCGGTACGGGTAATGATGTGTTTGGAGTTGCTGTTGGTGGAACTGTAAATCCATTTAATAATGGTAGTACGATTGCACCTTTTTCAAATATCGATTACAATAACTATTACGCATCAAGTCCTACTGTTGGTGCTACAGTTGCTCATTTTGCTTCATCTGTGCAAACAACTCCTGCTGCTCCAATCTTGTATAATACTTGGGATAGAATATTAGGATTTACTTTGGGCGATACTGCATCAATTAACTTTGTAGCACCGTTTACGAATGATACCAATTTATATATACCAAACGTAGTTTCGCCAATCTATAGAGCTGGAATTCCAGTATCTAATATTTTTACAGATGCTTTTGGAAATAGCAGAAATGTTTTCAATCCTACTATTGGCGCACATGAGTTTTCTGGTACAGCTATTGATAGCGTGCAACCACGTATTTTTAATTATTCTGACCCAACTGCATGTTATGCTCAAGGAATAGTTTTAAACTATCAGATAAATGATAGATTCTTATTAAATGATACTTTGTATTATATCATTAACAATGGAGCAGAACAATCAGTTCAATCAACCATTTTTAATGGCAATCAAAGAATTTATATTATACCAAATCAGGTTCCAGGAACTTTAATTAGAGTAAGAGTTTCAAGCAACGACTTTGCAGGAAATAACGGCCGTAATCCTATGTATAAATCATACGATACAATCAGCACCAGTATTTCTAATTTCCCTTATGCAAATGGATTTGAAGGTGGAAATGTTCCTTACTGGCAAGTGATAAATTTAAGTGGCAATGCTACTTGGTTGTTAGGTCAGACTGGGTCAGCAATAAACCCTTCTGCATCTCCTTATAGTGGCTTAAGAACAGCTAATTTTAATTCGTCAACATTCACTGCCAATTCTTCAGCAAGGTTGCTTTCACCTTGTTTTGACTTCACAAACATGAAGAACCCGACTTTAAGATTTGCTTTTTATCAAAGTAATAATAATCCAGCTCAATTAGATAATTTAGATATTAAGGTTGGTATTGGTAATTATTATGGTTCTGTTGCCAATTTTGTTAGGGTAAATCCAAGTTTTGCATTCCCTAATTACAGAGTGTTTGAGGTTTGTCTAGCAAATTTTGCGGGTCTTCAAGGTATTCGTATTGCGTTTGATGGTATTGCTGTTGGTGCAGGTCAAAATATGCTTATTGACTCGATTCAAGTATTTGATGACTTCCAAAGCCAAGCTATTAGTCCTAAATTATTAAATGCTTGTTTTAGAGATTCAGCTTCATTTACTTTAACTGGTTCTGATCCAAGATTTGTTTATTCATCATATAACGTTGCTTTATTAGGAAATTCAATGATTGATTATAGCGGAACGGGCTCTTCTTTAACTTATAAGTTACCTCCTAATAGAAGTGCTGATACTGTAAAAGTGGTTATCAATGCTGTAAATACTTTATCTGGATGTAGTAATTACTTACCTGATACTGTTTCTTTGGCAATTGGTCGTTTTTATAATGGACCTTACGTTGCGCCAAGAGTGACAGCTTTCACAGGAGCATTTAATGATGGAACAGCTTTCTTCCCTGATGGCGCAAGGGTGGGTGATACATTGACCTATGAAATCAAAGCCCCATCTTTCTTAACAAATGCCGATTATGGTACATTATGGGAAGTGGCTAATTTCTCATTGAGAACATCGACCGGAACACCGGCTCAAAACTTTACTTTAATACCTGGTAACGCATCTACTAGACCAGCTTTAAGATTCATTGCTCAAGCAAGCGAATTAAATAGTACCTTTAACTTGAATTTGAGTATTAGACTTAAAACTACAGGCTGTGATTCTTCATATTCTCGTGTTTTAAGAGTTGTTTCAACTCCAGTTCCTCAATTGATTTCAAGTGTTGATACTGTTTGTGCTTTAACTAATTTACTATTTACTGGTAACTCATTAAGCGCACCTGGAGATGGTCCTTATAACTTCATTTGGAGTTTTGGTGATAATTCTAGTGCAGGTACTCAATTAGTGCAAAAAGCATATTTAGCTGGTGGTTTGTATACTGTAAGACTTACAGTTGGTAATCGTTTAGGAATAACTGGTAGTGCCACAAAACAGATTTTTGTAAGAACCAGCCCAACGGTTAATTTTACGTATGATTTACCTTGTTCAGGAGATGCTACAAAACCTACAAGTTTTAAATCAAATTCGCAGCCAAGTGGGTCTACTTACCTATGGTCGTTCCCTGGTTCATCTCAAACAACGGCTAATGCTAATTTCTACTTTGGTCAATCTGACACAACTTATTCAGTTAAATTGAAGGTTAAAAATTCAGTAGGTTGTGAGCAAGAACAAACTCAAAACCAGATTTATGTTTTTGCTAGACCTAAGGCTAGATTTACTACTTCTAATGTTTGTTTAGGTGTGAAATTGCCATTGTCAGATTCTTCAACTATTGGTTCTGGATCGGTTGGTCGTTTCTGGGATTTTGGCAATGGTGATATTTCTTTAGGTGCTACACCTAGCTATAAATACCCTGCAAGTGGTACCTATTTGGTTACTCTAATTGCTCGTTCAAACTATGGTTGTGCTGATACTTTGCGCAGGACAGCCACCATATTTGATAAACCTGTAGCTAACTTTAAATATACTACTGCATGTGCTTCAGGTCCTGGTACTACAAAAACACAACCAGTAGACTTTACCAATACATCATCTTTCAGTGGTGGATTTAACAATGTAAACTATAGTTGGAATTTAGGTGATAATACTACCTACGATGGTGTCACACCCAACAAAACCTACTCATCTATTGCAGATGCAGATAATCCTTTCTTTGTTAAGTTGGTTGCAACTGAAATAAACAATGGTTGTAAAGATTCTATCACTTTACCAGTGGTTGTTAGTTATAAACCAGTTGCTCAGTTCACAGCTTCTAGAACAACTGTTTGTAACAATTCAGCAGTAGTGTTTAACAATTCTTCACGTATGCCTGATAATTCAGCATTAGAAAATAAATGGACATTTAGCGGCTTAAATGGAAGTACAGAACAATCTCCTACTTTTGTTTTTAATGGCGTAAATACCTATAATGTTCAGTTGATTGTTAAGTCAGTTGGCAGCACTTGTTCGGATACTGCATACTTACCAATCAATGTGGTTTCTGCTCCTTCTGTAAAAATCAAAATTGACAAAATTGGATTCGGTCAACGTAAGTTTACTTCTATATTCAATGCTGGTGATAATGTTAGTCCAACAAACTATACTTGGACAATGGGTGATTTGGCTGGTACATTTTTTAATGTAGCAAGCCCTAGTTTCTATTTTGATAAAGGATCTAAGTGGTATACTATTACATTGAAAGTCGATGATGGAAACTCAGGCTGCTCAATTACTGCAGTAGATTCATTCCAAAATGATAATGTGGGTATTAATGATTTATTATCTAATAAATTTAGTATCAATACATACCCTAATCCATTCTCAGAAACTACCAATTTGGATTTCACACTTGATGAGTCTAGAAACGTTAATGTAACTGTATTGGATATGTTAGGTAGAAACGTTAGCCAACATGCTTATGGCAAATTAGCTGCTGGTAAACATAGCTTCAGATTAGAAGAAAATGAGTTCTCATCGACTTCTAGTACTTATTTAATTAAAATTGAATTTGACGATACCACGATTTATCGTACAGTTATTAAACAAAAATAATTAGGTTCATCCTACAGAGAGGCTACCCATTGGGTAGCCTTTTTTGTTTAAGTGCATCCCTCTGTTAATATTTATTTGTTTTGGTGTTGTTTGATACTATAATTTGAATTTACTTTGAACTGTTGCAGTTTTAAAAATGCGTTATCAAGAAGAGTTTAATAAAAACATACATCAAAGTTTAGCGGATGGGTCTATCAAATTAAAGACACAATCTGCCATAAATAGGTATGCCCAGCAACACAACAAATCACTTGAACAATTTGGTTCATTGGAATTAGCCAAAAACAGAGCTGCCTACGCCAAATGGCGAGTAACTGAAAATTTAGATAAATATTTAATTGATTTTGAGGCTTCGATAACCCGTAAAGGTGGCAAAGTAATTTGGGCACATGATGATGTTACAGCCCTAAACGAAATTGAGCAGCAATTAAAGCGCCTAAATGCCAAATTGATTATTAAAAGCAAAACTTCCATTGCTGACGAAATTGGATTAACTCCTTACTTGAATGGAAAAGGTTTTGAAACAAAGGAAACAGATTTTGGAACCTTTTTATTAAGTTCCTTAAAAACAAAAACATCTCATGCGTATATGCCTTTGTTGCATAACGAGAAGTCGAAGGTGAATGAATCGCTTAATACAAGTATTCGCACTTCTTTGAGTGCTGATGAAAATGAGATAGCTAAGGATATTGCTGAACAATTAAGAAGCAATTATTACAGTGCAGATGTTTGTATAACTGGTGCCAACTTTTTAATTTCGGATAGCGGTTTCGTATCAATAACAGATAATGAAGGCAACATACAGTTATGTACCTCTTTTGCTAAAACGCATATTGTGTTAGCAGGTATTGACAAGGTGTTACCAAGCTTAAGCGATATAGATATATTTTATACACTACTTTCATCATACAGTACTGGTCAGCGCATTTCTTCTTATAATACCTTGTATGGTCCCAAAAATGCTAATATAGATAATGATAGCCCATCTGAGTTTATCGTTGTTTTAATTGATAATGGTCGATCTAATTTGCTACAAACTCATGAGCAGAGAGATGCTTTGCATTGTATTAAATGTGGTGCTTGTCATCATGTATGTCCTGTATACACCCAAATTGGTGGTCATGCTTTTAAAAACAATATTGAATCTGGTCCAATTGGTATGGTGGTAACACCGTTGAAAGATGGTTTGGCAGATAACAAATACTTAAGTGAAGCCTCAACTAGTTGTGGCAATTGCTCAAATGTTTGCCCTGTAAATATAGATATACATACCCATCTGCTTCGCAATAGACGAGATGCCCGACAAATAGGACTTTCAACTACTGGTGAAAAATTGGCTTGGTATACTTGGAAGAAAGCCATGATGAGTCGCAAGAATTTAGACAGGGCATCTGGAATCAAGAACTTTACCTTCAAGCAATTCTTCAAATCGGATTGGGGTGAAGATAGAGAATTACCTAAGATTGAAGATAAGTCGTTTAACCAAATATGGCGGGAAATGAAAGGTATTAAGTAGTCCCTTGCTGCTTCATATTTATTCCGTTTTTTCATATCCATAAAATTATTAAGAATTTTTAAAGTCATCCATTAGCAGTGATTGCCAAATGCTTTTTTACATTTGTTAAAAATTATTACCCTTAGATTATGGAACAAGAAGCATTACCACACGTTTTAGTAGTTGATGATGAATTGGGTCTTGGTGCCTTGTTAAAGGAGAATTTAAGATTAAGTGGTTTTAGTGTAAAACTATGTAAGGATGGTGATGAAGGCTGGAGGGCTTTTGATAAAGAACGATTTGATATCTGTATTTTGGATGTGAATATGCCAAAGAAAAATGGATACGAATTGGCTGAACTTATTAGAAAAAAAGATGCTTTAACTCCTATCATATTTTTAACGGCTAACACTGATGAGGAGGATAAGTTAAAGGGTTTTGAAATAGGTGCCGATGAGTATATAACAAAGCCATTTAGCACTAATGAACTTGTGGCTAGAATGAAGGCCATTTTAAAACGTACCAAAGGAATCAATGTTTCTGTTTTAGCTAAGGAAGAGGTATTTATAGTAGGTAATACGAAAATTGATACCTCCAATCATGTAGTATTGGTCAACAACGAAGTTGAAAAGAAAATAAGTGCAACAGAAAGCAACTTATTGAAGCTGTTTATCGAAAATAAAAATATGCTTTTATCTCGCAATGCCATATTGCTCAGTATTTGGGGTAGAGACGATTTTTATACCGCAAGAAACCTAGATGTTTATATAAATAAGTTAAGGAAAATTATAAAAGACGATATTTGTTTAGAAATTACAAATATTCATGGATCCGGTTTTAAATTGGTCGAAAATTCTACTGCTTAAATGAATGTTATCAAAAGGCTGAAAATAGTATGTTGTTTCTTAATTGTTTTTATGCAAACAAATGTTTTTGCACAAAACAATTATGTTGATAGTTTGAATAATATACTTCGTTCATCTGATGATAAAGAAAAGGTATCGATATTGTCTGAATTAGCTATTCACTACAGATATAGCAATTCGCAGCAAGCCATAGACTATTATAAACAAGCTTTCGATATTTCTTCTAAAACAGAGGATAAAAACAATAGTTTGTTTTTATCCAAAACCATCGCCTCTCTATATTTTAACCAAGCCAATTTTAATCAAGCTAAAGAATATTACAATAAGTCAGTTCAATTAGGTTTGTCAGGTTCTGGATTAGCAGAAGTCCAAATTCAATTGGGTAATATTTCATTAGCACAAGGGGTATTAACTGCTGCCGCTGAACAATATTTCAACGCCTTGAAATATTATGAAAAGAGTAAGGATGAAAATGCAAAGTTGAACGCATACTCACTGTTAGCTACTGTTTTTGAGCGACAAAATAATTTTAGTAAAGCCATTGAATACAATATAAAAGCCTTGAGTATTTATGAGCAAAACAAAAATAAATTTAGGTTATTAAGCAGTTATGATAACATAGGAAATATCTATTTAAGACAAAAGAACTATAGCAAAGCAGAGCTCTTTTTTAGGAAGTCTTTGCAGGTATACAAAGAAATAAAAAATACTGCAGGCGAAGCATCTACCTTGCATAATTTGGCTAAGGCCAATTATGAGCACAAGCAATTTGATAAGGCATTAGTTTATGCCAAACAGTCTTTAAAGCTAGCACAAGGATTGAACATCAAACCCTTATTAGCATCAAATTATAATGTTTTGGGATATGTGTATACCGCCAAAATGGATTATGCGGGTGCTGATTTTCATTTTAAGAAAGCCATTGATATTTCAAAAAGAACAGGTTTAAATATTGAGTTGAATATTGCCTATGAAGGATTAGAAGCTTTGTATAAAGCAACCAATGAAAAGGGTAAATCCATTACATTTCAATCATTGAGTAATAACATGAAGGATTCATTATACAATGATTCGATCTTAAAACGAATGAATACCCTTGAGGCCGATTATGAAGCCAAAAGCAAGCAATCTGAAATTGAATTGTTGAAAAGAGAAAGCGAGTTAAACAACCTTCAAAGGCAAGAGGAAAGAAGGATTCGTAATTTTCTATTGGCATTTTCGGCTTTGCTGTTAACTCTTTTTGCAGTGGTGGTTTATTTTTTTATTAAAAACAAAAGAATAGCCATTGCACTTGAAAAGCAGAACAAAGAAATCATACTTCAAAAGGAACAATTAACTCAACTGAATAATGTAAAGGATCGTTTTTTTTCAATCATCTCGCATGATTTAAGGAATAATCTTACATCCATGAAATTGTATTTTGAACTTATCAGCAATAAGAATTATAAGCCATCTGATGAAAAGCATTTGACAGGAGAAATTGCCAGTTCGGTTAACAATACCATTGATTTGTTGGAGAATTTATTGGTGTGGGCATCGGAACAAATCAAAGGTAAGGCAATCAATATCGTAAAATTAAATCTGTATGATATTGCCAATGATAATGTTGCCTTGCTTAGTGGAAATGCAGCTCAGAAAACCATTGAACTTGAGAATTTGGTTGATGAGGATACATATGCTTATGGTGATTTAGATACCATTAATTTAGTGGTTCGTAATCTTGTATCCAATGCTATAAAATTTACCCATGAAGGCGGAAGCGTAAGCATCAGCGCACAGGTTAAGGACGATTTCATTCATATATCTGTTTTAGATAATGGGATTGGTATTTCAATTGATAAAATTACATTGCTTTTTACCCAATATAAAAACAACAGCACTAAAGGCACTGGCAATGAAAAAGGCACTGGTCTTGGTTTGATGCTATGCAAAGAATACGTTGAAAAAAACAAAGGGCAAATATGGGTGGAAAGTGAGCAAGGTAAAGGCTCTTGTTTCTTTTTCAGCTTGCCATTGCAAGCTTAGTTTGTATATATTTTCTTGTCACTTTCTTTAACCAAAAATCCTTATGAAATCTATTTTCAGAATCATTCTTTTTTCTATCACATTCTTTTTGGCTTCAGCGCAATCTCAGAACCTACAAATTCCAGGAAATGTATCGTTGCCAAAGGATAGTGTTTTAAGAAAGCAACTTCTAACTTCACTTTCTGATTTTATGAATCAGATAGATAAACCAAATTTAGAGAATACTATAGTGTTGAATGTAGATTTACCCGAAACCGCCCTTTTGTTGGATGAAATGAAGGAAATGGAAAAGAGTAGTAAGTATAAAGATGATCACTTTTTTAAAGCCTCACTTAGCAATGTATTTAAATTAAACGATAGCCTATTTACTATTCAATTGAGCTATATGGCTCAGAGGAAAGATACATTCATGCTTAGGGCAATGTTTACGCTTTTTGCACAAAGGCAGCATGGAGAATTTTATTTTAAATCACCTCTAAAGTCCAACACGATTTTTTGGAAGAGTA
Organism: Bacteroidia bacterium; assembly: GCA_040403075.1. Classification (GTDB taxonomy): domain Bacteria; phylum Bacteroidota; class Bacteroidia; order UKL13-3; family UKL13-3; genus RGVD01. Next base: position 14,635 of record JBBALJ010000028.1, on the reverse strand, counting down.
TGAAGGTGGCCAATGCCCAAATTTATTATAAAAGCAAATTGAATACATGCAAAGCAAAGGAGTGTTTTAATATGACTTTGAAGTATGATAAAAAATTATCAGCCAAAATTCTTACACATACATTTTATTGTTGTGATAATTACCAAGAAGTTTTGAGACTCATTGGGGTAGATTACAAATCAGATTATAATAGCAGGACCTATGGCTCTCTTTCTTCAAAGGAAAACAACCAAACAATAGAAGTAAACGGCACCTTGACGCCTAGTTTCAAGGCTTTTGATCCTCATGATTTGTGGCATAGTAGATTGCATAAGGTTTTATCTACCGATGTGATAAACCGACCTGTGGATGAAGGGACAGCTTATTTATATGGTGGTTCTTGGGGCTTGTCTTGGAAGGAAATTTTAAAACGATTTAAGCAATATGCTTCAGAGAATAAAAATGCAGATTGGTTCGCTCTCTACAACGAAAGTAAAAACTATGATGAGAAAGCAAAATTTCCGTTGAATGTTGATTTTGTAATCAATGCACTGATCATTAAAAAACTTGAAAAGGAAAAAGGCTTTCCTGCTGTTTTGGAATTACTAAGTTGTGGTAAAAAAGAAAAAGACAATGAAAATTATTTCAAAGCATTGGAGATAATTTGTGGCATTTCAAAAATTGATTTCAATAAAAAAGTTTGGGATTTGATAGATTCCAATTGAGTGTAACACAAGATGGATACTTCATCCACAATGTGTATACAATCATTCTTGATAATTCTATCTGCTTTTATACATTTGAAAGCGTTAATCATAATACATCATGTCAACGGAAAAGATACTTATCATCGGTTCGCAAGGCCAAATAGGGTTAGAATTAGCAGAAGCATTGCGAAACAACTACGGTCACGACAATGTGGTTTGTGCGGATGTGAAAGAGGTTGAAAGTCCTATTGGACCTTACGAGAAATTGGATGCTATGGATCGCCAAGGTATGTATGAAGTGATTAAAAAGCATAGTGTTAGTCAAGTGTATTTATTGGCTGCTTTGCTTTCTGCCACGGCTGAGCAAAAGCCTAAACTGGCTTGGGACCTAAATATGGAAGGCTTGTTCAATGTGTTGGATGCTGCCAAAGAAGGTATGATCAAAAAAGTATATTGGCCTAGTTCAATTGCTGTTTTTGGACCAAGTACCCCAAGGGTAAATACCCCACAATATACCGTTATGGAACCTAATACCATTTATGGAATCAGTAAGCAAGCAGGCGAAAGGTATTGCGAATATTATCACCAAAAGTACGGTGTGGATGTGCGCAGTATTCGCTATCCAGGCTTAATAGGTCATAAATCTGCACCAGGCGGAGGAACCACTGATTATGCAGTACATATCTACCATGAAGCATTGAAAAATGAAAGCTACGAGTGCTTCTTAAGTGAAGATACAACCCTTCCCATGATGTATATGCCTGATGCTTTGAAAGCCACCATTCAATTAATGGAATCACCGGCTGATAAAGTAAAAATACGCAGTAGCTATAATGTGGCAGGCATAAGCTTTTCGCCAAAAGAAATTGCTAACGAAATCCGAAAACATATTCCAGAATTTAGCATCACTTACAAACCCGATTTTAGACAAGCCATAGCCAACAGCTGGCCGGGAAGCATTGATGATACTAGAGCTCGCGAAGATTGGGGCTGGCACAATGATTTTGATTTGAGTGCCATGACCAAGGATATGCTCGCCAATTTAAAATAATGCATACCTATGTACAGACGTATCATGCTACGTCTCCGTCACGATTCTGCTAAAAAAAACGATGTGGCAATCATTCACCAATGGATTCAAAATGTATCTTCAACTCGAAAAATCGCTTTCGGGAAACAGTGTAGAAGCATATCTCCATGATGTAGATAAATTACAACAATTTCTTGAAGCTAAGGCCCTGCAAACCCAGCCAGAAAGCATGGATTTGGCAACCCTCAGAGAATTTTTGAGATGGGTGCATGAAATGGGCTTTACACCCACTAGCCAAGCCCGCATATTATCGGGTGTAAAGGCTTTTTATAAATACCTTCTCCTTGAAGATGTGATTAAGGAAAATCCTGCCGAATTGCTCGAAGCACCTAAACTTAAACGTGCTTTACCCGATGTGCTTGCAGTGCATGAGATAGATGCTATGTTGGCTACCCTTGACCAAAGCAGTGAAGAAGGGGTACGAAATAAAGCGATTATCGAAACCATGTTTAGCTGCGGCCTGCGGGTGAGTGAAACGGTTGGTCTAAAGATTTCTGATATTTTTAAGCAAGAAGGTTTTATAAAAGTAGTGGGTAAGGGTAACAAAGAAAGGCTAGTGCCCATTGGTTCAGTCGCTATTAAGTTTATTGATTATTACCTTGAATATGTTAGAAATCACCAGCAAATAAAAGCAACTGATGTAGATATTTTATTTCTGAATAGGAGAGGGGCAAAGCTATCTCGTGTAATGATATTCTATATTATAAAAAAAATGGCAGCCGAAGCCGGAATTAAAAAAAGTATCAGTCCTCATACCCTCCGCCATTCCTTTGCTACATGCATGGTTGAAGCAGGTGCTGATCTAAGGGCTGTGCAACAAATGCTAGGCCATGAGAGTATTACCACTACCGAAATTTACACCCACCTTGATCGCGATTACCTTCGTACAGTTATTACCGATTTTCACCCAAGGGGTAAAAAATAGGTGTGATTTTGGGACTAAATAATTTATTACTCCATCAAGGTATACATAGCAAGCGAAAAATGAATATGGATTACGCCATGTAGTGCTTAAAAGTTAACTGAGACACTATTATTACTAGAGCGCTTCACTCAAACTAAAGACTTACTAATTATTTCAAATTTAGCGCTTCTAAAGCCAACTTTAACGCTTTATCCAAAGCCAATGAAGGATCAACGTTTATATTAGGAATTACACCATCATGCTCCCAGCCTTTATTTGTTAATGGGTCGACAATAATACCAACAGGAACCGTTAAAACAAATTGATTGTTGATGGCATGTGGACCTGCCACATTACCCGCCCCTGCAGTTGTATCGCCTACAAGTATAGCTCTGCCACGGTTTTTCATGATTAAGACAAAAGCTTCGCCTGCGCTGAAGGTTTGATTACTACATAAAATGTAAATAGGTTTTTTTAGGTATTTTTTTGATGAATCTATTAGAGTTGATTTCATTGTCACAACCCTTCCACTTTTATAATTTATTTTTAAGATATCATTTTCAGTTCCTACTAAAAACAAACCAGTCAAAAGTTGAAGCATTGAACCGCTTCCACCTAAGTTCTCTCTCGCATCAATGATAAGTGCTGATGTTTTATTTAAGCGCTGCACAAATTTGGTCACAAATTTTTTTGCATGGCTAGCATCTGCAAAATACTTTAGTTTAAAGTAGCCAATATTTCCCGTCAAGATTTTTGGATTTTCAAAGCCATATTGATCTCGCTTTTCTTTTCTGTTTTGTTCTTTGTAGATGTCTTTTTTGTTTAATAGATTCTCTGCAACTGCAGGTTTATATTGAATAAATAGGTGCTTGTCATTTACTATGCGAAAAAAGTCATCGTTTAATTTTTTAACCAATGAATCATTGTTTTCAATGTGATAATAGTTCTTAGATTGAAGTGATTCAGAAATGAGTTTTGCTTTTTCGCTCAGCACATAGTTTTCATTTACCGTCTTTTTTATACCTATAATGAGTGAATCTATTTCTGATACACTTAATGATTGAGACATGCCGTAAGAACACCAAATAGAGAAAATGATAAGTAATATAGGTTTCATTTTATTAGACTCTACCAAACCTTATTATCCAAATTATCTATCCTAAAACTTCACATTCACCCCCAACACAATATGTCTTTGTGCTAAGTATCTAGCAGGGTTAGTAGGTGGTGGTGCAGAGTTGCCAAGTCTAGGGTCTACATACCTTGGGTCGCTCCAAGAATCAGGAACATTGTCTCCGTTTTGGTAAGCTTTTCCTGTTACAGGGTTAATAATAGATGCATTCAAGTTGTCAAACACATTGGTAATTTGCACATTGAACGAGAACTTGGCATATTTGGTTTGCCACCATTTTGTAATGGTTAAATCAGCCCAAAACCAATATTCACCCACCTTGCTCCATCGAGCATCAGGACTAGGATTAACCACATAAATAGGTCTGCCTGTTTGTGCATCAATTCTATCAAATTGGTAAGGAGTATAACGCACTCCTGAGCGGGTAACGGTTTCAAAATAAAAGCTCATTTTATTTAACCACGATTTGCCAAACAAGCCATGCTTTCTATCAATTTTGAATACATGATTGGTTTTAAAATCATAAGGCATATCCCATGGCATATAATATTCTTTGGTGTCTTCCACATTACCACTGGCTAAAATGTCTTTTAACTTTTCATTGGCCGAAGCACTTTGACCTGTATTAACAGTATAGGTAAATGCCAATTGTCCGTTGTACCATGTGCCAATACGTTTGATATATCCCAACTCGATACCACGCGAACGAGCATAATCGCTATTGATGCGAATGGTGCGGCTTACATCGCGACCCTGGAAATCTTTTACCAATACCACGGCACTGGTAATAAAATCGTATTTGTCTTTCCAAAATGCTGATATGGTTAAAGCATCGTTATTGGTTATTTGTGAGCGTAAACCAATCTCGTAACTGATGTCAACCTCTGGATTTAAATTTGGATTACCAAGGTTTGCGATGGTTGATCTATCTTGATAAAGTGGGTTTAAACCTGGATATACAAAAGAAGGATGAGGTAGAATGGTGCTATGTCCATAATTGAAATACAACATTTGGTTTTCAGCTATTGGGAAAGAAGCATTAATCTTTGGAAGGAATCGGAATTTATACCTTAAATCACCTAATTGCACTGATGAGTTTAAATAGTCTTGTCTGATTTCATTACGAATAGGAGAACGAGGGTCGTTCACAGCATCGTCAATATATTTACCAGGAGCCCAGTATTCAAACCTTCCACCCACACTGGCTATTAAACCTTTGTATTTTATTTGGTCTGTAACATAGAAACCACCGCGCTGAGGGCTCACAGTCCATAAGTCGCTTTGTTGTCCAAGCCTAAAACTTTGTGTATAGCTTCCATCTGCCAAGCGAATGGGTGCACCAATCCAAGGGCGAGTGATGTCTATCCACTGCATGTTTTGAAACTTCATCTCAAATCCAAAAGTTAGCTTGTTTAATGAATTGCGACTGAATATGTTTCCTTGGGCATTGGCCGAATATTCTTCTAAGTAATGATGATGCCATTGTGTGGCAATACCATTGTTGTTATAAAAGCCTGACGGGGAGTTTGGAAAAACCACGCTATCTCGGTTGGTAGGTTGGAAAATGGTAATAGGAAAAGTATTAATAGAGTTTGGATCAAATACTTGGTCTACATTGCTTGGCCTCCAATCTCTGCCATTGGCATCAGCTCTTAGTTGCACAAACAGTCTTGAGAGTGTAGCATTGTATGAAAAACGTTTGTTAACCGAATGCTTAAAATTTAGGGTTTGCAAATACGAGTCATGTGTGTATGTATTCGCATTATCCATTTGCTGCGAAAAGTTGTACTGGTAGCCCGGAGAATATGGCGCATCATTTCCAAAAACACGTAATAAATTCACATCTTGATTTACTGTTATTGAACGCATCATGGTCGCAGTAAGCTTCATGCCTTTGCTCAAGTCGTAGCTTAGTTTAGCTAAAAAAGACCAACGATTATCTTGATAGGGTGTCCAATTGGTGCTTATAAAACCATTTTCTTTAAGCAAAGAAGAGCTAATTTGACTAGCAGGATTTTGGTAGAATTCGTCAGAGAAAGATGCTCGTGCTGATACCAAATATTTCAAACGACTATTCAGTTTTTTTTTCAGCATAGGTCCTGAGGCATTGAACTCAATCACTTGGCTATTCCAGTTGGAGCGAGCGCCTTTGTTAAAACCAAAATTATCTCTTTTATAGTTTATTGAAAATTCATTTTTATCACTAGCATTGCGGGTTTTGGTGTTCACCACACCTGCCGTGGCATCACCCACTTCGGCTCCAATACCACCTGTTGTTACTTCGATATCACCCACTGCATTAGAGCCGATATCAAGTCCAAAACCTGTTCCTGCTAAAGGGTCTGTAACCGAAACCCCATCAATCATCATTTTGGTTTCGTAAGTTCTTCCACCACGAATACTTACACCCGCAGGTGCTTGCACCACACCTGGCTGTGTGTTTATAATGCTTTGAATTTGGCGAGCAGGCGCCAACTCTATGTTTTCTTGGCTAATGGTATTAATGGTTTGGGCTTTTTCTATATCTATCAAAGGTTTTTTACCAATGATGGTTACTTCATCAATATTTGATGAAGAAGGTTTCATTTCAAAGGTTTCTAGTTTGGTGTTTTCACCTGCTTTTACCTTAACACCCGTTTCTAAAATTTTTTGATAACCGAGGTAGCTGATTTCAATATTATATTCTTTAGGCTTTAATCCTTTGAGGATAAAGTTACCATTTACATCTGTAACCGTACCAAAAGAGGTTCCTTTGACAAGCACTGTAACTCCTATCAATTCTGAATTGTCTTTCTTGTCAATTACCCTTCCTGATATACTTCCAGTTCCTTGTGCCGAAACATTTAGGTATACAAATAGGGTGAAAATAAATGCGTAAAATTTCTTCATACAAACCCTTGCAAAATAATTTTTTTGTTGGGTTTTACATATTATTTATTTGTTAGGCTTAATTTTATCTGAAATGCTTATTAAACATGAGTTATGATGAGGTTTTGTTTAGCGAGAAAATGCATTTAGTAAAAACAAATATTGTTTTTCAATGCCTTCACATTTACTTTGTAAACAGTGCATATATTTAGTTCCCTCAGTCCACAACAAGAATCCCACAAATCTCAATTGATGAAAGCCTTGGTTAGGTTTTTACCTCCAGAAACGGTTTCATATTGTGCCGAGTTGATTATGTTTCACAAGTTGAATCTTCATGTGGAAGTGGAACGAAAAAGTAGGTATGGTGATTATAGCCCTCATCATGGTAAAGGAAACCGAATCTCTGTGAATCATAACCTAAGTCCTTTTGAGTTTTTACTTACATTTGTTCATGAGGTCTCACATCACACAGCTTATGTAAAATATGGTCCACACCACGATTCGCATGGTCAGGAATGGAAAAAGGAATTTCAATTGAATATGAAACCTTTTTTAGAAGCAAAAATTTTCCCTTATGATTTGCAAGCCATGTTGGCCAAGCACATGCGAAATCCCAAATACTCACAATCGGCAGATGTGAAGTTGATGCAAGTGCTTAAGAAATATGATGCGAGACAACAAGACAAATTGGTATTGAATGACTTATCAGAAGGAGAAAAATTTAGGATGAAGAATAATGAAATTCCAATGAGAAAATTGAATAAATTGAGAACTTATATTTTATGCGAAACCTTGGATGGAAAGCTAAAATACAAGGTGCATTCGATGGCTGAGGTAGTAAAAATTGAAAATTAACAATTACTGCAAATCAACATTTAACTTGTATCTACAAATTCTATTATTGCCTTTGTCGGCCACGTAAAGGGTGCGATTGAAATAGCAAACCCCCGAAGGATTGCTGAAGTTAAATGGTCCGGTGCTTGAACCATCTTTTCCAATTCCTCCAAATGAGGCAATGATTTGTTTTTTTACAGTTGAGTTTGCAGGTGGATTTACACCCTCAAAACCTTGATTGGTGAAAATATAAACTGAATCTGTTTCATCATCCACCACAAAATAATAGTTCAATTGGTCAGGTGCAATGTAGCAATCAACAGGGTTTTTAAAACGTAATGGTTCATACATAAAGCGATTGGCTTTACTAAAATCAAAATTCAAAAACTGGCTTGATTCACTATATAAAGTTCCTGCATCAGGATTGTCAACTACATTAATGGCCAATGCTCTAAATTCAATGGTTTTGCTTTTATCTGCCAAGGTGCTAAAGAAACTCTTGCTTGTACTAACACCTTGTAAACGCTGAGGTGGTGCTGCATTGGTGGCAATGGCACTTAAACCCACGCAAGATTTTAAGCTCGACTCATTTGGATTTAAACCTTGCGAATAACCTGTATTGTTCATGTTTTTATCAAACACCAACACCCCATTATCTGGCACAGCCACTGTTGAGTTTACATCATTTCTTGGCCCTGTGCGGCTCACATACAAAGTGTTATCGTATAAAGTTGCCAAGCCTGTAAATTGCACAGCAACATCATCTGAACCTCTGAAACTTGTTTGTGCTCTACTTGCATCACAATTAGGGTGAACCAATGTATCTAGGAATTGCGCGGTACCTTGACTGACATTTATAATATGAAAAATGGCTGCAAAATTTACCGAGTCGTTTAGCATTTTTCTTCCAGCTACAAACACATGTAAACGCCTATCTTGGGTAACATCTGTAGCACCAGGAATTACCAATGAATAAACCCTTTTGCCATTAGGGTCAAACACCGACAAGCGATTGTCTTTGATATCGCTTGGGTTCATATCTTCCACTACATAAGTCATCTCATCATATCCTACAAATACATCTACTGGTGCTGTAACACCTGTGATGAAAGGATATAGAGGAACATAACCCACAGAATTGGTTACCAAATTGGGGTCTATTTGTCCTTGCTGAAAAACTTGGTCAGCAGTTGCATTCTTTTTGTCGCCAAATAATGAACACGAGCTGAGTGTACCCAAAAGTACAATCCATATAAGTGTGTATAAACTATAAACTCTCATTTATCTGATGGTTAATGCCAATGTAATACGATTTAAATTTCCTAAGCGCTGCTTGCTCACCATGCTATAATCAAACGATAGCAAATAATTGCTATAGGGTAGCTTAATTCCCATTCCAATAGGAGGGAAATTATAGCCTTCATCAGCACCAAACTCCCAACCTGTTCTCACATGCAATAATCTCTTTAGTGAATATTCTGCACCTGTGCTAAAAGTTTCGTTATTGTCTGTTGGGTGATTTAATTGTCCTGCCAAAGTAAGCTTATGCATGCCTTTATTGATAGGATCGAAAGCCACACCCACTCTAAATGCCGCGGGCGCTGATACTTCGCTAAAATTATTTATTTTTTGCTCACCACTCAATTTCAAAACACTCACGTTTCCTTCAGGAGAAACGTTCATACCAAAGTTGCTAAATGAAACTCCAAAACGAGAACCCATCAAGCCAATATTGTATTTCAAACCTAAGTCAAAAAGGACATCATTGGTTTGCACATCGCTAAAGGATTCGTGAGCCCATTTACCTGTCATACCAAATGAGAAAGATTGGGTTAATATTTTGGCATAAGTAAGGCCAATTAAGGTATTGTTTACATTCACCTTTCTGCCTGTACCGAAAGGTTGAAGTTCGGTAGTTTCTTCCATGTCGGCAAAGTTTAGCGACATCACGCTTACACCCACATAGCTTAGTTTACCAGGCTTAAAAACCACACCTGCAAAATTCACAGTATTGTTAGCAAAATAGCGGGTGTGCGAAGCCATGATGGATACCTTTCCAGTGTCAACACTTGTTATACCTGCTGGGTTCCAGTATAAGGCGGATACATCATTCACCAATCCTATAACAGCACCACCCATGGCTGTAGAGCGAGCATCTGGAGATATTTTTAAAAATTGCATGCCACTTCCGCCTGTGCGAGAGCTACCAAAGGATGGTAAAACATCTTGAGCACGAGTAGTATAGAAAGTAAATCCAATGAATATAAACAGTAATATTCTACGCATATAAAGTATGGCAATGTAAAATATATTTTTCAAAAAAAGAGGGTTAAATAATTGTTATTGAAATACGCTTAAAATTGATTTTTTTGTAATTGAAATGGATTTTGTGCTTTTGCCAATGAATGGGAATAGGCTATTTCTGAATTATGAGCCTAAATAGTTTTTATTTTATTCAATATTCAGCATCGCCATGGTTTTTTGCGAAGCCATTTGTTCGGCTAGTTTTTTAGAAGCATGTTCTGCTTGGCCTTTGGGTTCTTTGTTTAACAATACCGTTACCTTGTATTGTTTTATTTTGTTGCTGCTGTCTTCGCTCACTTCAAACTCTAAAACAGAACCATCTTTTTGGCTGAATTCAATCAAACGACCTTTGAAATTGGTTTCGGTTTCTTTAAGCTTATCTACGTCAAGGTGTATTTGAAGTAGGTTTTCAACAATAAAATACTTTGCTTTTTTGTAGCCAGCATCCAAAAAGATAGCACCTACAAAAGCCTCAAGGGCATTGCCAAAAATACTGTTGCGAAGGTTTATGTTTTGCAGGGCTTTGCGGTCGTATTCAACTAATTTGCTCAAACCAATTTTCAGGGCCAAATCGTTTAAGCTACTGCGGCTTACAATCTTTGAGCGAAGCTCGGTTAGAAAGCCTTCGTTTTCGAAAGGATACTTTTTGAAAAGGTATTCAGCCACCACAGAATTAATAATGGCATCACCAAGATACTCCAAGCGTTCGTTACTGTCTTTTGTACCATTCTCATGTATTTTAGTAGAAATAGAATGATGACGCAAGGCCTGTTTATAGCTCGCTATTTTGTTGGGAGCAAAACGAGTGATGTGCTTTATTTTTTTTCTAAAATCGCTATTAGATGAGATATGAAGCTTAACAAAAGAAGTAATCCTTTTCAATAGGCTTATATATTATTCTTCAAACTTTTTTAGAATCACAGAAGCATTATGTCCGCCAAAACCAAAAGTATTGCTTAGGGCATATTTCACTTCTCTGTGTTGTGCTTTGTTGAATGTAAGATTCAATTTAGGGTCAAAAGCAGGGTCATCTGTAAAATGGTTGATGGTTGGTGGAATAATTCCTTTGGTGATAGCCAATATACATGCTATCGCTTCAATAGCACCTGCACCACCCAATAAATGACCTGTCATTGATTTGGTAGAACTTATATTTAATTTATAAGCATCTTCGCCAAACACAGTTTGAATAGCTTTTATTTCTTGAGGATCGCCCAACGGAGTAGAGGTTCCGTGCACGTTAATATAATCGATTTCTGAAGGTTGAATGCCAGCATCAGCTAATGCTACACGCATTACGTTGGCTGCACCTAGTCCTTCAGGGTGTGGAGCTGTCATGTGATATGCATCAGCAGTGGCACCATAGCCCACTACTTCGGCATAAATTTTAGCACCACGGGCTTTTGCATGCTCATATTCTTCAAGAATCAAAGCACCTGCACCTTCTCCTAATACGAAACCATCGCGGTTTGCATCAAATGGTCGAGAAGCTGTTTCAGGGCTGTCGTTTCTTTCAGAAAGTGCTTTCATAGAGTTGAAACCTCCCATAGCCGCTTCGTTTACAACTGCCTCAGAACCACCCGTTAAGATGGCATCTGCTCTGCCTGATTGGATATACATAAATGCATCTCCGATGGCATTGGTAGAAGTAGCACAAGCTGATACTACTGCAAAGTTTGGTCCTCTAAATCCGTATTTGATTGACAACAAACCTGCGGCTATATCTGCAATCATCATAGGAATAAAGAAAGGACTGAAACGAGGTGTTCCATCTCCTTTTGCAAAAGCTGTAACTTCGTCCAAAAAAGTTTTTAAACCTCCTATACCTGAACCCCAAATAACGCCAACGCGGTCTTTGTTTACAGTTTCAAGGTTTAATCCACTGTCTTTTACCGCTTCATCACTGGTGATGAGCGCAAATTGCGTGTATCTGTCCATACGTCTAGCTTCCTTTTTATCGATAAACTGAAGTACGTCAAGATTCTTAACCTCACAGGCAAATTTTGTTTTGAACTTAGATACGTCAAATTGAGTAACTGGTGCGGCACCACTTACTCCATTTGACAATCCATTCCAATACTCCTGAAGATTGTTACCAATGGGAGTTACGGCACCAAGGCCTGTAACAACAACTCTGCGGATTGGCATGTAGGAATTTTTTTGGATAAAGTTTAGTTTTAGTTTTTACTTGGGTTGTACGTTGCTTTCTATGTAAGAAACTGCTTGCCCAACTGTGCCAATTTTTTCAGCCTGATCGTCTGGTATGGCAATGTTAAATTCTTTTTCAAATTCCATGATTAGTTCAACAGTGTCTAAAGAATCTGCGCCTAAATCGTTGGTGAAACTCGCTTCATCGTTGATTTCTGCTTCTTCTACACCTAGCTTGTCCATAATGATGGTTTTTACTCTTCCTCTGATGTCTGACATTTTAGTTAGTATTTAATTAGTGAGTGCAAATAAATAAGATTTTTAATAAAAAACATAAATTTTAAATCAACCTTTATTTTTGTTGCACCTAAATAATCACTTAAATATGTCAATTCCTAAAAAGTTAAGCCTAGATATTGAAGAGGAAGCAGAGATTTCACTCTTTGGAATTGTGTGTGACAAAAAATTATCAAAACTTGCTTGGTTGATAAATAATACAGGGCTTTACGACTTTGGAAAAATAGAAGACCTTGACTTAACGGGTTATAATCCAGCAGATATAAATAGTTATATGCGCATGCAAAGTGTGGATGAAGAAAATCATCTCACTTATATTTTGGTGGAAAATAAAAATGAAAAAAGATACTTGGCCTCTGAATTGAAAAGCCTAAATTACCTATTAATAGTGAAAGGGGGCTTGGATTTTTTTGTGGCTGATGATTGTATCAAAAGCATCAATAAAATTCCTGAAATAAAATTCATTAGCAGCATCGAACCCGAAAAATTGAAGTCTAATCTGAGTTTGATTCTCTAATTACTTGAAAATCTTATTTAGCTTTTCTTTCTAATTGCAATTTTGAAAGTGCTGTTTCTAGTTTTTGTAACAAATCAGGAATATCCTCTTCATTTATAGTACCAACCGAAATTCTGTACCAATCCGTTCCGTTTTCACATCCAAAGGCAGTGAATGGCACAAGCGCCAATTGGGCGTGGTTTAACAAAAATTGGGTTATATCGCTTGTCGATTCAATTTTATTTCCTTCTGGATTAACAGCACCCTTTATGGCAAATTGAGCTGTTAAGTATATAGCCCCTTCAGGTTTTATGATTTGAACTGGATAGCCTTTTTTTTTTAAATGCTCAAATCCATGGTATATGGCATAAAACCTGCGGCTGATTTTACCTTTTAGTTCATCAAGGTACTCGTTTAAAGCGCTAGCATTAGACAAAAACTGCGCTGTAGCCACCTGCTCTGCCCTTGGCGACCATGCCCCAATATGTCCGATGACGGCTTTCATTTTGCTAATAATCTCCTCCGGACCTAATCCCCAACCAACCCTAACACCAGTAGCAGCTAAGGATTTTGAAATGCCATCAACAAAAATGGTATATTTTTTCATCTCAGGTCTCAATGAAATTGGGTTTTCATGAGCAATCCCATCGGCTCGCAATATCCAATAAATTTGGTCAAACATGACATACAAAGGTTTTTGCTTGCCTTCACGTCTTTTGTTTTCAGCTAACACTAAATCACATATTTTTGTTAATTCTTCTTTTCTAAAAGTGGTCCCAGTTGGGTTTAAGGGTGAACACAATGCCAATAAAACTGCCTCGCTCAAATGAGGAGCAAGTTCTTCAGCTGTTGGCATAAATCCATCTTCAGCCCTTGTATGTACTTCTATTTTTTGAGCATCACTAAGGTGACAATAATGGTTGTTATTCCATGATGGCAAAGGGTAAATCACTTTGTCTCCTGGGTCAACAATGGTTTGGTAGATGGCGTATATCAATGGGCGACCACCACCTGCTATCATAATCTCATCGCTAGTGAAATCTAAGTTTTCGTATGTCTTAATAAAATTTAAAACAGCTGTCTTCAATTCTGCCACACCATCCGCAGGAGGATAATTGGTTTGCTTATTTTTATAAGCATCTACAATATAGTTTTCTAAAACACTAGGTATCGAAAAAATATGTGGGTTAAAATCGCCAATAGTTAAGTTGTATATCGAATGTCCTTCTTTTATTTTTTGATTTATTTCGTTGCTAAGCTTAATTATTTCAGAGCCAATAAGCGTTGAGGCTTTTAAAGAGATATTTTGCATAGTCAAAACTATTCTTTCCAATTAAAAATAAAAATAATTTTTGGCAGTTTTTGGGCAAAGGTTTGTCAGGAAACAGACAACTGCTAAATATTACAAGTTTTGATGCTTTAGATTTTAGGATTTTTTATAAATGATTTTCTCCACCAAAAATATAGAAGAAACACCCATTGTATAAGCCACAATATCTGACCATAAGAAACCGAAACCTAATATGAGGCCACCCAATCTTGTGTTTCTAATGGCATCTATCCAAGGGGCATGGTAGAATTGACTTACTTCAATGGCATAACAAAACAATATGCTATACAATGCCACACGATTGACAGACCATGATTTGCCGATGGTTACTATCATCAAATAAATCATAACAGCCCATAAGGCATCGCCTAAATAAGTATTAATCGCATCAGGTAATAGAAAACTAAACTTGCGTGAAAGCAAGCCAAGACAAACTACTAAAAGTATAGAGGGAATGTATAGGATTGGTTTGCGGTTGGGCATTATTAGCATTAGAAATTGTTTTAAATATTAACGGATTCAAATCCTTGTTATCTGTTATTCGAC
>JBBALJ010000027.1:21680-36149 GCA_040403075.1 Bacteroidia bacterium | reverse complement strand
ACTGAACCCGCACCTAAGAATAACAAGGCTTTGAAAATGGCATGGGTAAACAAATGGAACATAGATGCCATAAAACCTGTTCCTTCTTCTCCTGCATATCCAGAAACTCCCAAGGCGAACATCATAAAGCCGATTTGAGACATAGTAGAATAGGCCAATACCCTTTTTATGTCTGTTTGGGTACAAGCAATGATGGCTGCAAACATCGATGAAATGATGCCCACATAAGCCACTATATCCAAAGCAATTGGACACATAATAAAGACTGGAAATAACCTAGCTACCAAGTAAACACCTGCTACAACCATGGTAGCAGCATGAATTAATGCTGAAACGGGAGTTGGACCTTCCATAGCATCTGGCAACCAAATATGGAAAGGCAACATGGCTGATTTTCCCGCACCACCCATAAACACTAACAGCAATCCCCAAGTGAGTGCGGATGCTCCCAAAAAGGAGGCCGTTGCAACACCGCTTAGATATGAACCATTTGTGGTTAATCGTTGAATGAGGGTTTGGAAATCCAATGTTTCGCTGTAATAGGAAAGAACCAAAATGCCGATTAAAAACCCTAAGTCTGCAAAGCGGGTAACAATAAATGCTTTTTTTGAAGCCGCCACTGCTGAAGGTTTATCGTAATAGTATCCAATTAACAAGAAAGATGAAACCCCAACCAATTCCCAAAAAATGTATATCTGAAAAATATTGCTTGAAAGTACTAAGCCTAACATCGAAAAAGTGAACAATGATAGAAAGGTATAATAGGTCGAAATACGATGGTCACCATGCATATAACCAAGGCTGTAAATATGAACCATCAATGAGATAAAGGTAACAATCACAATCATCATTACTGAGATTGGGTCAAGCAAAATACCCATATCAATAGCGATATTAGGAGTAAAATGTAGCCAAGTATATTTTAAGGCAATGATTTTTTGATAAACACCATTTACTTTGCCTATTTCAAAGAAATATTGGTAGGCAAGTGTGGCCGAAAGGCTAAATGAAATAAGCAAAGACAAGGTCCCAATAAGTCCACAGAACTTTGGGAAATATGTACGTCCTATCAAACCAATAAATAAGAAATTTATAATTGGGAGTAGGGGGATTAAGGCTATATAATTTTGACTTAACATATTTAATATTTCATTATATCTGCTTCGTCTACATCAATTGATTTGATGTTTCGATAAAGATGAATTATGATGGCTATTGCCACTGCAGCTTCGGCTGCCGCTATGGTAATAATGAAAACTGTGAAAAAGATTCCGTCCAATTTGTCGGCATATAAAAACTTGTTAAACGCCACAAAATTTATATTGACGCTATTCAAAATAAGCTCTATTGCCATCAACATTGTAATCATATTTTTACGGGTAAGAAATCCGTAAACGCCTATAAAAAACAAGGCCGTACTGACAAATAGTATATGTGTTAATCCAATGTTCTCCATATTAAGCCTCTCCTAAATCCTCTCCAAAGGAGAGGACTTTAAATACTTTGTTAATTTTTTTATAATTCATAAACTCATTAGCCTTTTAGCTCCCCTTTGGGGAGTTGGTGGGGCTTTTAATTTTAATCGCTATCACAATACATCCTATCAAAGCTGAAAGTAAGAGCATACTTACTACTTCAAAGGGTAATATATATCCATGTTCGGTGGTACTTAACATTTGCAAACCAATGTTTCTAACACTAGGTGCAATAGATGCATGGGTAGTTGCAGTAAATGTATGTTCGTTGATAAATGAGATACAAAGTGCAGTAGCAAATACTGTGGCAAGGGCGGCAAATATGGTTCGCCATAAAACAGGCTTTTTCATTTCGTCACCAGAAGCATGTGTAAGGAAAATAGAGAAAATAATAAGTACTACAATACCTCCCACATATACCACAATTTGCACAGCAGCAATAAATTCATAATTCAAATAAAAGTATAGCCCTGCAATGCCCAGGAGCGAGAACAAGAGGTAAATGGCAGCCCTGAATATTTTTCGGGACGTTACTGCCAATATTCCACCACCCAAAATAATGGTTGAAATAATATAAAATATAATGGTTGACGCGCTCACTTTTTATTTATTTAGAGATTTGTTGATTTTACTATTCACTATAAATTCCTAATTCTAAATTTTGAATTCTTAATTTACTCAACTCCTTCTTTCACTTTAGAACCTGGCTTATTTAATATCTTTTTCAAATATTTTTTCTCATAGGCACTGTGCTCGAAATTTTGACCCATCACAATAGCAGTGGTAGGACAAGCTTCTATACACATGTTACACATAGTGCACATATCCAAATGATATACCCACGTATTTATTGCTTTTTTCTTTTTTCCTTCAGGAGTTAGTATTTGTTTGGTAATGATTTTTATAGAACCATTTGGACAAGACAACTCGCAAGATTGACAACCTGTGCAATTGTGCTCGTTGTTTTCATCATGCGGCATGATAACCTCTCCACGAAAACGCTCAGCCATTTTTAAAGTGGCTCTGTTATCGGGGTATTCTTCGGTTACTATTTCCTTTAAATGGGTAAAATAATATCCCGTCAATTTCATCCCTGTTAGCAAGGATTTCATCGAATTGTATATGGTTCCGAAATACTCTTTTATAAACATACTTTATTTAATTATTTTGCCCCTTCTAACCTCCCCAAAGGGGAGGAACCTCATCGCGCAAAGCCCTCATTTTGCTTTGCGTTAACCCTCCCTTTGGGAGGGCAGGATGGGCTAAAAATGCCAACCCATTATTGCCATAAATGTCACCAATAAAATATTCACCATACTTATTGGCAATAAATACTTCCATTCCAAATTCAACAATTGATCAATACGTAAACGTGGGAAAGTCCAGCGAAACCACATGATAACAAAAATGATGAAAAAGGTTTTACTGAAAAACCAAATGGATGAAGGTATGTAGTCCATAATATTGTTGAAGGCAGCCCATTCACCTATGTGCAGAGGCATCCAACCTCCTAAGAATATGGTAGCAGCAATGGCAGAAACAATAAATAGATTGATGTATTCAGATAATAAGAACATAGCGAATTTCATACCTGAGTATTCTGTATGAAACCCTCCTGTTAGTTCTTGTTCAGCTTCGGTTAAATCGAATGGAGCTCTGTTAATTTCGGCAGTTGAAGCAATGATGAAAATAACAAAAGCAATAACAACAGGTATATGACCTTTGAATATCCACCAACCATTGGATTGGCTATTTACAATATCATTCAAACCTAAACTACCAGAGAGAATAACAATAGAGATTAATGATAAGCCAATGGATAATTCATAACTAACAATTTGAGCTCCGCATCGCATAGCACCAATAAGCGAGTACTTATTGCTACTAGACCAGCCTGCCATTAAAATGCCTATTACAGACATAGACGAAATTGATGAAACATATAAAACACCAATATTGATATCCCACAATTGAAAGTTTTTAGCAAACGCAATTGGGGCTATTGCCAATAAAGAAGTAACAACTACAATACCTGGAGCCAAATTGAATAAGAATTTATCTGCTTTATCGGGGGTTAGTCCTTCTTTAAATAATAGTTTTAAAGTATCAGCCACAATCTGCAAAGAGCCTTTAGGTCCTACACGATTTGGCCCTAAACGTATTTCCATAAAAGCGGCAACCTTTCGTTCCATGTATCCTAAGAAAAAGCACAACACAACAAGGAAGGCCAATAAACTAATGCCCGTAATTACCATTTCCGTAATCTGCAATGCAAGTTCATTCGCAATTACACTCTTTAACATATCGTGTAAGAATGTTGCGAATGATGAAAAGCTATATGATAGTAATAGTTTCAATTTCTTCTTAGTTTATAGTTCTTAGTTTCAATTCATTTTTCATTACATCCTGAGCGAAGTCGAAGGACAAAACTCATTATTTCTTATCTGTCAATGTCCGGAATAACCAAATCTACATTAGCCATAATGGCTACCAAATCACCAATTTTATATCCCTTAGCCATATGAGGAATAGCTGATAGATTAGATAATCCTGGAGAGCGGTATTTGCATCGATAAGGAGTTGAACCACCATCACTCACCAAATACACACCTAGTTCACCGCGAGCAGTTTCAACTCTTTGGTAGTATTCACCCTTAGGTAATTTAATAACTGCTTTGGTTTTGGCTTGGAAATCGCCTTCAGGAATATTGTCGATTAATTGCTCGATGATATGAACTGATTGAAGCATCTCTGCCATACGCACTTCATATCTTGCCCAACTATCGCAACCCGTTGAGATTATCTCATCAAATTGTAATTTATCATAGCCGTCATATGGGTATAATTTTCGCACATCACAACTAATTCCTGATGCCCTTGCGGTCGGTCCTGAACAGCCATAAGAAATGGCATCTTCCTTCGAAATATATCCCACATCTTTCAAACGATTTTGAAATATTACATTGCCTGTAAGTATTTCATCATACTCATGAAAATTATCTTTTATCTGCTTTAAAACTTCCTTTACTCTATTCTGAAAATTTGGGTGTAGGTCAGTCATTACTCCACCTGGAACCATATAGTTTTGTGTTAACCTAGCACCACATGTTTCTTCCATAATGGAATTAATGGCCTCACGTTCGCGAAATGCATAGAAGAAGGGTGTAACACCACCCAAATCAAGGCCGCAAGCAGCCCACCATAATTGGTGTGATGCTAATCGTGTCAATTCAGCCATGATAATACGAATGGCTTGAGCACGCGGAGGCGCTTCTATTTGTAATCCTTTTTCAACTGCCAATGCGCATGCTTGGTTGTTGATATGAGCCGAAAGGTAATCCATGCGGCTGGTAGCAAATATGAATTGACGATAAGATAAACTCTCACTCATTTTTTCGATAGAGCGGTGGATATATCCTAAATGGGGTTGAACCCTTTTTATGGTTTCACCATCGAGCCAAATTTTAAGGTGCAACACGCCATGAGTTGACGGATGCTGAGGCCCCATGTTTATGACAAATTCGCCATCTTCGGTTATTATATCTTCTCCTAGTAGCATTATAGTTCTATCATGTGTTCGTCAATATAATTTTTTCTGAGCGGATAACCCACCCAATCTTCTTCAAGGAATAGTCTTCTTAAATCGGGATGGTTTTTAAAGCTCACACCAAATAAATCAAACACCTCTCGTTCTAATAATTCCGCTGTTTTCCATATATGACAAACCGTTTCAATTGATGGGTTAGTCGTATCAGTAATTTTTCCTTTGATAACAATATTGTGTTTGTGAGTGGTTGAATTTAAAAAGTATACCATCATCAAATGGTCTATCCAATCAATACAAGTTAAACAAAACAAATAATCGAAAAGATATTCATCCTTTTCTCTAAGCTCTTGCATCAAGGGAAGAAGTTGCTCAGAAGGAACAATAATATTTAGAAACTCACCACTCTCATCAAAAGTAGCTTCGGGTAGTCTTTCAGATATCTTGGTTTTAAATTCTTCGTTCGTCATTTCATTTAAATTTATTTACATCCCCCTGCCCCCTTCAAAGGGGGAATGCCATCCCACAAAACCTGTTTTCTTTTACATTCACACATGCTCAAATACTCACATTTTTACTTTTCCTAAAATAAGCTTCATTCTTAATTTTCTCTTGAAGCGTTATCATGGAGTGCAACAAAGCTTCTGGACGTGGCGGGCAACCTGGCACATACACATCCACTGGTATGATATGATCAACTCCTTTTACAACTGAATATGTATTATAAAAAAATGGTCCCCCTGAAATGGTGCAAGCACCCATCGCGATAACATATTTTGGATCGGGCATTTGGTCGTACAATCTTTTTAATACGGGTGCCATTTTCATAACAATGGTTCCTGATACAATGATTAAATCAGCTTGACGAGGAGTAGCACGAGCTACTTCAAATCCAAACCTTGACCAATCATATTTAGCATCAGCTGCTGACATCATTTCTATGGCGCAACAGCTTGTTCCGAATATTAATGGCCACATAGAATTCGAGCGAGCCCAATTGATTACTTCATCTAGTTTTGTAACCAAAAATCCTCCATCAGGTGTCTCATGAACCTGACCTGGAAATTCCATTTTATTTACATCCATTTTAATGCTCCTTTCTTCCATGCATACAATAAACCCATGAACAAGATAAACATAAAAATGAGAATTTCAACAAATGCCACCATACCCACTTCTTTCACCACCAAAGCCCAAGGGTACATAAAAACCAATTCAACATCAAACACAAGGAATATCAAAGCAAATAAATAATAGCCTACATTGAATTGAATCCATGAAGTTCCTGTAGTTGGGATACCGCATTCGTATGTCTCGCCTTTATAAAGATTATGTGATGTTTTAGCTAATGCTTTTGAGAGAAGAATTCCTCCTCCTGCGAATACAATTCCGCAGACAAGAAGTAGTATTAATGCAACTGAACCCATAGCGTTTTTTGTGGTGTAAAAGTATTTTGTCCCAAATCTATGAAAAATGACGCATATCATAACACACTATTTTATATATCATGGTACATGCTGTTTTATATAAGTTCCTTTACACAATATTTTAAAGCAAATATTTATTTTTTAATAACAATGGAAACAATAGAATTAAAGCCAAACAAAACTACTGAGGTTATTGAAGCAGATAGGATAGTAGTGCGTTTTTCTGGCGACTCCGGTGATGGTATGCAATTAACCGGAATGCAGTTTTCAGATACCGCTGCATTATTTGGAAATGACATCAGTACTTTTCCTGATTATCCATCAGAAATACGCGCCCCAATAGGAACCGTTGCAGGCGTATCTGGATTTCAAGTACATTTTGGAAGCAGAGAAATTTTTACATCAGGTGATGAATATGATGTGTTGGTAGCAATGAATGCTGCAGCATTAAAAGTTGATTTACCTAGGTTGAAAAAGGGAGGTATCATTATTGCTAATTCTGCAGGATTTGATAAAAAGAATTTGGGATTGGCACAATATCCTGATGGTGCAAATCCATTAGAGGATGGTACCTTATCAAACTATGTTTTACAAAAAGTAGATATTACCAAACATACTAAAGATTGCCTTGCCGAAACTGGTTTAGGTATGAAAGATATAGAGCGTTCAAAAAATATGTTTGTCTTAGGACTATTATTTTGGATGTTTGATAAACCTCTTGATCATACCTTGAAGTTTATACATGAGAAGTTCGTTAAAAAACCTGAGATAGCCATTGCCAATGAAAAAACATTGAAAGCAGGTTGGGCTTATGGTGAGAATACCGAATTTTTCAATACACAGTTTAAAGTATCTGCAGCTAAATTGCCTAGTGGCATTTATAGAAGCATCACAGGTAATCATGCAACTGCAATTGGATTAATTGCAGCCTCAGAAAAATCAGGATTGCCATTGTTCTTAGGTTCATATCCTATTACTCCTGCAACTGATATTTTGCATGAACTTTCAAAATACAAAGCCAATGGTGTGAAAACACTTCAGGCTGAAGATGAGATAGCCGGTATCTGTTCTGCCATTGGCGCATCCTATGCTGGTAATTTAGGAATAACTACGACCTCAGGTCCGGGAATGGCTTTGAAAACGGAAGCCTTAGGTTTAGCAACCATGCTTGAGATTCCTTTAGTTGTAATTAATGTGCAACGCGGAGGTCCAAGTACAGGCTTACCAACCAAAACTGAGCAAGCTGATTTGCTAATGGCTATGCATGGCCGTCATGGTGAAGCACCTGTTGCTGTAGTGGCAGCATCTACACCATCTGATTGTTTTGAAATGGCATATGAAGCTTGCCGTATTTCGGTTGAACATATGACTCCCGTTATTTTATTAACGGATGGTTATATAGCCAATGGCTCTGAGCCTTGGATGTTCCCTTCTGAAGATCAATTGAGGCATATTAAAGTTCAATTTCTGGATAAGCCTAATGCTGAGAATGATGTTTTGTTGCCATACAAACGCAATGAGAAATTGGTTCGCCCTTGGATTAAACCTGGAACAAAAGGTCTAGAGCATAGAATTGGTGGACTTGAAAAACAAAACGAAACAGGTAATGTGTCTTATGATCCTAAAAACCATGAAACCATGGTGGGCTTAAGAGCAGCTAAGGTGGCTAAGATTGCTGATTATATTCCTTTGGCAAAACCTTAGAGCGGAAACGAAAAAGCCAAACTACTAGTGTTGGGTTGGGGTTCAACTTCAGGTTCAATTAAAACAGCAGTTATCGAATCAATAGCTGAGGGCTATGATGTGGCACATGTTCATTTAAAATACATCAATCCATTCCCTAAAAACTTAGGCGAATTGTTAAAAGGATATGAGCAAGTGCTTATTCCTGAAATGAATTGCGGTCAATTGCTAGAGTTAATCAGGTCTAAATACATGGTACCTGCCATTGGCTTATCAAAAGTGCAAGGATTGCCTTTCACCACTTCTGAGTTGAAAGAAAAAATTAAACAATTATTGGAAGATTTATGAGAGGGATACAATAAAATAAAGATATGGAAACAACAGTAGAAAATAAATTAGTAGCAAAAGATTTCTCTTCAGAAATGGAAGTGAAATGGTGCCCTGGTTGTGGCGACTACTCTATATTAAAACAAGTGCAAACTGTATTCCCTGATTTGGGTATTCCTAAGGAGCAATTTGCCTTTGTTTCGGGTATTGGTTGCTCTTCACGATTTACCTATTATATGGATACTTATGGTATGCATAGTATACATGGAAGGGCTGCGGCCATTGCCTCTGGGGTGAAAGCTGCAAATCCTGATTTAAGTGTTTGGGTTATCTCGGGTGATGGTGATGCATTATCTATTGGAGGAAATCATTTCATCCACTTAATGCGTAAAAACTTTGATGTAAACTATTTGGTGTTTAACAACCAAATATACAGCTTAACCAAAGGCCAATATTCTCCAACTTCTGAAAGAGGTAAAGTGACTAAATCAAGTCCTTATGGTTCTATTGAAGAGCCGTTTAATCCATCAGAATTGGCATTGGGCGCTAAGGCAAGTTTTGTAGCACGTACATTAGACCGTGACCCTAAGCACATGCAAGCCATTTTAAAGAGAGCTCATGCACATAAAGGAACTTCCTTTGTTGAAGTGTATCAAAATTGCCCAGTATTTAATGATGCGGCATTCTTTGCCTTCTCAGAAAAAGAAACCAAGAAAGATGAAGCTTTAATGCTGGAACATGGCAAACCATTGGTGTTTGGTAACAATGATGAAAAGGGAATTATGTTTGATGGATTGAATCCAATCATCATAAACATTGCTGAAAGTGAAGTTACGCTTGATGATTTATGGATACATGACGAAAAGGATAAAACCAAAGCCAATATACTTTCACGTTTCTTTGATACCCAATACACCGACTTGCGATTCCCTAGACCGTTTGGGGTTATATATGCACAGGAGCGCCCTATTTATGATGAAAACTTGGTAGAGCAAATTGATATGGTAACAGCCAAAAAAGGCAAGACGCCATTAAATAAAATTCTATCAGGCGACAAAACTTGGAGTATTAATTAGTGGATATATTTCAGAATTCAGTTAGATACACTTTTGCGTCATGGTGAGGTACGAAACCATCTGATTTATTAGGTGATTGCTTCACTTCATTCGCAATGACCTTCAATTATGAAAGAAGTCTATTAAATAATGGATAGGAGTGAGTTAATCATTATTCCAAAACCCTAATACCAGAGCTCCTTTGAGCAATAAGTTCGAAGGGGCTTATTTATTAGCAATCCTTAGCTCCTCTTGCCTAAATCCTTGCTCCTTTAATATACACATAGACACAGAGAAAATACAACACAGAGCTCACAGAGAAAGCTTTATTTCGTTTTTGGTTAATCCCTAATCCCTAATCCCTTTTGCCTAATCCCTTGTTCCTTATTTAACCGCAAAGTGCGCTAAGTAAACCCAACGTATAGAGCACAAAGAGAAATCAAAAAAATCCTAATTCGTAATTCCAAATTCTTAATTATCCTACCTTACCACCAAGCTCTTCTGCAGCTGTCCATCTTCATTGTTTAACCTAAGAACATAAACCCCTGCGGCTACATTCGTTGTTAAGTCCATCTCTTGAGAACCTGCACTTAGGTTCCTACTATCTGTCCAAACTTCTTGCCCTAACATGTTTAACAAACTAATGCGAGTTTCTGAAGACTTTGTACTTGTTATTTTTAATTTAAAATCTCCATTATTAGGATTAGGATAAAGTTCAAGTTGGCTTAAGCTTTGAAGTTCATGTATGCCTACATTGCTAACGCTAACAACACTAGAATCAGTGCTGCTGCAATTTTGGTTGTTGCTTAGCTCCACTTTTATTTTACCTATTCCTGCACTTAGCCATTGCACTTGAACGGCATTGGTACCTTGTCCCGAAACAATGTTACCATTAGTAGCGCTCCATAAGTAAATGTGATTGGCTTGCGATACAATTGAATATGCATAAGGCGCAGACATACCTACATTCGTTGCTCCTTGAATAGCTCCAATGATTGGGTTAGCAATAACGATGATACTTTTACTAATACTATCCACACAAAGTTTATCAGAAACCACCCTAAGTTTGATGACATAAGTGCCTGCAGAAGTAATAGAATTTGTTATTACTTTGTTGGTATCCACATTGCCATTCGCCAAAGTCCATAATCGCAATGCAGCGTTGGATGTATCAGAATAAGTAAAACTATTTGCGTTCAAACATTGGCTTGGGTTATTAATGGTGAAGCCAGGTTTTGGTATTGGATTAACCATGATTACAACCGCATTTGAACTATCAGAACACCCAAAAGTATTGCTTGTTATTACACTATAATTTCCTTGATTGTTTACAGTGATGATGCTATCTTTTGCATTGTTAATTACTGCATTATTATTCAACCATTGAAAAGTAAATCCATTGCCTGTATTGGCTTTAATGTCTGAAGTTTTACCTTGACAAATGCTTGTGCTGTTCAATGCAGTTGCTACTGAACCTGGTTGTGGGTTAGTGGTAACATTACTTATCATTGAATCTTTGCAAGCATTATTGCTTGTTACCATCAATTTTACTTGATATGTTTTGGCTTGAGTAAAGCTTTTATAAGCAACCAGATTAGTATCAGTGCTGCCATCTCCAAGATACCACGTGCGAGAAAGACTTCCACTACCTATGAAGGATGAATCAGGAAATGAAAAGAAATTTCCTTTTAAACATTGGCTTGGATTGGTATTCATAAAATATACATCCGGCTTTGGATTTACAGTAATAGTTTTTGTGATAGAATCTTTACAGCCATTGTTAGTTGTTGATACCAATTTTATTTGATAGGTGTTAGCCGTAGCATAGTTTTTTATAAAAGGACTTGTTGTTACAGTTGATGATGCATCTCCAAAGTTCCAAACACGGGAATAGGTTCCGCTACTTAGGCTTGAGGTGTCGGTGTATAAAAAACTATTGCCATTTAAGCACTGAGTGGCATTATTTATTTTAAAACCAATATTGGTGTTTGGATAAACTACAACAGATTTAGTAATCGAATCTTTGCAGCCTAAGTCACTTATTGCAAGTAGTTTAATATTGTAAGTTCCCGCATTACTAAACACTTTGCTTGGATTGATAATACTTGTTGTATCTCCATTTCCTAAAGTCCATAACCTTGACAAAGTACCACTTGAAATTTTAGAAGTGTCTGAAAATAAATAGCTGTTTGTTTTCAAACATTGGTTGGCGGTGTTAATATTAAAGCCAACAGATGGATTTGGGTTTACTATTACTGTTTTAGTGATTGAGTCTTTGCAACCAAAATTACTTGTGGTAACCAATAATACTTGATAAGTATTTGTGTTGCTATAAGTTTTGGTAAATGGACTTGATGCCGAAGTTGAAGCATCTCCAAAATTCCATAAACGCGTGAAAGTACCACTGCTTATTGTTGATGTATCTGTAAAAAAATAGCTATTATTTACACATTGGATTGAGTTATTAATTTTAAAACCAATAGTGGTATTGGGATAAACAATGACTGTTTTAGTAAGAGAATCTTTGCAGCCATTATCACTTATAGTAAGTAGTTTAATATTGTATGTGCCAGCATTGCTAAACACTTTGATTGGATTAATAATGCTTGTGGTATCGCCATTGCCCAATGTCCATAACCTGCTTATTATGGTGCCACTTGATATTTTTGATGTGTCAACAAATGAATAGCTATTTGTTATTAGACATTGGTTGGCTGTATTGCTTGTAAAACCTACAGATGGATTGAGGTTAACAGAAATTAAATAGGCAGTTGATGTATCTGAAGCACAAACACCGGATGAAACAACGCGTTTAAACCAAGTGTTTTGTGTTAATGCACTGGGTAAATAATTTTTAAAATTACTTGATGAAATAGCTGAGTAGCCAGATGTTGCATTTGTGGTTGATCCTAACCATGTATAATTATAATTCGAACCATCTCCTCCGCTAGGTGCACTTGCTGTTATTGTTGAAGGTGTTGAACCAAAGCAAATCGTTTGACTTAAACTGCTAATAGTATTATTTGTAATTGGATTGGAAACAGAAATTAATACCGCAGCAGATGTGTCTTTTAAATTACCTGAAATAACCACTCTTTTGAACCAAGTGTTTTGCGTTATCGTACTAGGTTTATAATTGAGAAAATTACTTGATGCAATTGAAGTAAAACCTGTAGAATTACTTGTTGTACTTTTTATCCAAGAATAAGTGTATCCAAAACTGCTGCCATTTGGAGCGCTACCTATTATACTATCAGGTAAGGAGCCTAAACAAATATTTTGTGGACTATTAATAGTATTATTGAGAATTACAGAAGATACTTTTCTTATTCGGTCATTAAAATAATCTGGTATATATAAACTGCCTGAAGTATCAAGTGATACACTATAAGAAATTAAATTAGCTGCGAGGGCTGCTCCCCCATCGCCTCCAAAACCTGAGATTCCATTTCCTGCTACTGTTGAAATAATACCTGTACTAGCATTTACTTTTCGGATACGATAATTTGCAAAGTCAGCTATGTATAAATTACCTAATCCATCAATGGATATGCCTGATGGTTTGGATAATTTAGCGGCAGTGGCAGGACCTCCATCGCCTGAGAAACCTTGAGTGCCATTTCCAGCTATAGTAGATATAATCCCTGTATTCGCATTTACTTTTCGGATTCGATGATCACTTTGGTCGGCTATGTAAAAATTGCCTGAAGCATCAACGCATACTCCCGTTGGGACTTTTAAACTAGCATTTATCGCCAATACACCATCCCCCCCAAAACCACCACCTGCCACTGTACTTATGATACCGGTGCTGACATTTACTTTTCGAATACTACTAGTCTGTTTAAATGCAATAAATAAATTACCCGAAGCATCTAGGGCTACATCACATGGATATTCTAAATTTGCAGAAGTAGCAGGCCCGCCATCTCCTCCACTATTAGTTGTTCCATTTCCTGCTACTGTTGTTATAATACCTGTGCTGGCAATCACTTTTCGTATGCGGTGATTTGATTCATCTGCAAAATAAATATTTCCTAAGCCATCAATTGCCATACCTTTTGGTCCGTTTAAACTTGCTGCTGTAGCTGCCCCTCCATCACCACCATAAGCATTATTCCCATCACCAGCTATAGTAGTAATAATATTTGTACCAGCACTTACTTTTCGAATTCGATTATTACCAAAATCAGAAATATATAAATTTCCTATACTATCAATGGCTGCATCATATGGAAGGTATAAACTTGCAATTGTGGCTATTCCTCCATCGCCACCAAATGTTGTAAAGCCATTTCCTGCTATTGTAGTAATAATTCCCATAACAGGATTTACCTTTCGAATTCTGTTGTTTTGGTCAGCTATGTATAAATTACCTGTAGAATCAAGGGCTACGCCTGTTGGGAAATTTAAATTAGCCGCAGTGGCTAAACCCCCATCGCCACCAAAACCCTGATTACCATTACCAGCTACCGTGCTAATAATACCAGTGCTTGTAGTTACTTTTCTTATTCTATGATGCCAATAGTCTGCAATATATACATTGCCTGATGCATCAAAAGTAACGCATGTTGGTGAGTATAAATTTGCTGCGGTGGCCAATCCTCCATCCCCTAAATTGAAACCAGAACCAGCCGTTGTGGATATAATGCCAGTGCCAGAAATTACTTTTCGAATTCTGTTGTTACCTCGGTCTGCTATAAATAAATTTCCAGAAGCATCAAAGGCAACAGAACTTGGAGTCGATAAGCGAGCATTAGTGGCCAATCCTCCATCGCCCGAAAATCCACCTAATGAACTACCAGCAACTGTACTTATAATACCCGTGCTTGCATTTACTTTTCGAATTCTATTATTATCTGTATCCGCAATATACAAATTCCCAAACGCATCAACTGTTATTCCCAATGGTGCGTATATGCTGGCATTAGTAGCCAATCCGCCATCGCCCCCAAAAC
>JBBALJ010000027.1:18848-21580 GCA_040403075.1 Bacteroidia bacterium | reverse complement strand
CCCAATGGTGCGTATATGCTGGCATTAGTAGCCAATCCGCCATCGCCCCCAAAACTATATGAACCATCACCAGCTACTGTGCTTATGATACCTGTATTGGCATCTACTTTTCGTATTCTATTATTATGAGAATCTGCAATATATAAATTCCCAAGTGCGTCAAGGGCTATTCCTGATGGTTCGTATAAATTGGCATCAGTGGCTAATCCACCATCGCCCCCAAAACCCGAAATTCCATTGCCAGCCACAGAACTTATTATACCCGTGCTGGCATTTACTTTTCGAATTCTACTATTTTGTTTACTTGCAATATATAAATTGCCCGAAGCGTCAATGGCTAAGCCAATGGGTATGTCTAATGCAGAAGGTAAAGGTGTATTATGAGCTAGTCCCCCATCGCCAGGGCCACCAGCAATAGTGTTAATTATTTGGGCATGGCTTATTGCACAATAAAATAGGGTGAAGGCAATAAAAAGTATTCTTTTAATCATTAGCTTGGCAAGTTTTCTAATATGCAATTACAAGGAATTTGTAGGGAATGCAAAATTATTTTTAGGTGTAGAAAAGTCTTTTCGATTATCAATAAATGGTCTGTGTCACTGCGCTAAACACCATCCATAAGGAAATGTGTAATTATGTTTAGAAATAAAACATCCCCCTAACCCCCTTCGCTAACGCAATTGCCACTTCACAAGGGGGAATGCCTAGCTGTAGCACTTTTGCATTTTACATCATAGAAAGAAAAATATATGAGAATTATTGTGGGTTGAATTCCCCCTTTGAAGGGGGCAGGGGGATGTATAAAGACAATTTCTTAACCTACGCTTGGTGTTAATAACCACCCGTTCAATATTTAGTCGGTGTCGCTACGCTAAACACCAAGCATAGGCAAAGAGGGAAATACACTCTTAACTCCCCCCAGTCTTCCTACTCACTCCTTCAAACATCAAACATTTTTCATCTGCATTAAACCTTTGTTCTATTTTCGCATCTCATCATCACCTAAACAAAATAGAATATGAAAAAAATAATGAAATTAATGAGTGTATTAGCACTTATGCTAATCACCAACATCGGATTTGCACAAAGAGGAGGAGAAGGTCGTGGCGCTGAAATGGTAACTAAAATGACTGCTCGCTTAACTGAAAAACTAACTTTAACTACCGAGCAACAAAGTAAGGTTTCTGCTATTTTAACTACCCATAGAACCAATATGAAAGCCATGCGCGAGCAAATGAAAAATGCACCAAGCAAAGAAGAAAAAATGAAATTACGAAAAGCGTCTTGGGATAAGTTGGATACTGATATTACTGCTGTGCTTACAGATGAACAAAAGCCTAAGTACACAGCATACAAACAACAAATGAGAGAAGATTTTAAAGCCAAACGCGAAGGAAAAGGCAAAGAGGGAATGGGCAAAGATTTTAATGATGAGGTGTATTAAATATAAAAGTTCTTGATCTATTGCGAGGGGTTTAAACCCCTCGCAATAGATTTGCTGTATCATTTGATTTCATCTCCACCCAACCATTTTCTTCTGATAAAATAGCAAAGGGCTCATCTTTAATAATCATATAGCCATCTAAGTCGGCATAGTCAGTTAGGCCGCACAAAGCCCAAGCTCCGCTCATTCCTAAAGTAGTTTCAATCATACAGCCTACCATGGTTTTTAAACCCAGTTGCTTGGCTTCATTGATTATACGAAGTCCGTTTAAATATCCTCCAGACTTCATTAATTTCATGTTTATCCCACTAAATTGTTGTTGCAATTCATTCATATTTGCTTCGGCTAAACAGCTCTCATCAGCCATAATCACATAAGGGCTTTTGGGTTTTAAGTATCTGTAAGCATCCTCCATTGCTGATGGCATGGGTTGCTCAACAATTGCAATACGATAAGGGCTCAACTGCTTCATAAAGGCAATTAAATCATCAGGATTTTTCCAAGCCTCGTTGGCATCTATCATCAATGGTTTATGGCATACTTTACTTAAGGCGGCCAACTCTTCTAATCCAGTTTCAGCATTTACCTTAATCTTAATATGTTGAAACCTGTCGAGGTTATACGTGTTATAAAACTCTGCTATAAGTTGATGCTCCATGATAGGCAAAGTATAGCAAGTAGCGACTTTGCTGGGTGAAGGTATTTGAAGATATTGGTTAAGGCTTTGCTTGTTTTTTATGCATTGCAAATGGACGTAGGCTGATTCTATTCCAAAGCGAAGCGCATGCGGTAAATCAAGCTCATCAAGTAAAATTGTGAAAGCATTTATCCCTAAATCTTGATTGAAAATTATGGAGGCTTGGCTTTTAAAATTCTCAAACGCGGTTTCAATTACTTCAGGCGTTTCATTGTAACGTATGTTAGGAGCTACTTCTCCTTGAGCTGAGTGAAGTCCATCTTTTACGCCTATCAGATAATTGATTTTATAGTCACTCGAATTGCGCGAAAGTTTCCAAGTGTATTTAAGTTCAAGTTTTATTTGTATAATGCTCCACTCCATGTTTTTTTAATTAAGAATTTTAAATTAAGAATTAGGAATTTGTTTTATTGGTTAGTTGTAATAAGCTATACATTTTCTTATTCAATATTTTTTTATGCTTGATATAGTTTTTTATTTGTAAATGATAATTCTTAATTGCTAATTCCCAATTCCCAATTCTTAATTAAAGAATGTACTCCTGCATCATATCAGGTATTTCCACCTTGCTAATACCAACTTCGTGTAATG
>JBBALJ010000027.1:0-18748 GCA_040403075.1 Bacteroidia bacterium | reverse complement strand
TACTCCTGCATCATATCAGGTATTTCCACCTTGCTAATACCAACTTCGTGTAATGCATTTTTCATGGCTGATAATTGTGTTTCTTCACCATGAATAAGGAAAACAGTTTCATTCGAATTTGGCTTAATGGTTTTACTAATATAGTTAAACACTTCATCATGGTCAGGGTGAGAGCTGAATACATCTGTTTGAGCAATCTTCGCAAAGACCCTTCTATCTCGGTTTTTTATGCGTATAAGAGATTGACCCAATAACAACCTATGACCTAGGGTTCCTTCAGCACAGAAGCCTGCAATCAAAATGGTTGAAAATGGATTTTCGATATTGTTACTCACATGCTCTTGAATACGCCCACCTTCTACCATGCCTGCCGCTGAAATGATAACGCAGGGGTCGTAATAATGAAGCAACTCATCGTGCTCATCCATTGAATCCAAATATTCAGCACCTTCAAACTCAAACAAGCTGCCATGTTCAGCCATGAAGTTTTGGGCTTCTTCGTTAAGTATGTCAGCATATCTTTGGTAAATTCCCGTTGTTTTTACAGCCAATGGACTATCAACAAAAACCTTCAAATGTCCAGGAATCAAACCTTGTTTTTTTAGTTGGTTGATGGTAAAAACAACAGATTGTGTTCTACCTACACTGAAAGCAGGAATCACCAATCTTCCGCGATGGTTAACACAAGTTTGGGTGATATACTCCAACATTTCCTCTTCAGCATTTCTCTCTACTTTATGTTTTCTACCTCCATAGGTTGATTCGCAAATAAGGTAATCCACTTTTTCGAAAAGTTGACCATCTCTTACCAATTTGCTATTGCTACGTCCTAAATCACCACTAAAACCAATGGTTTTGGTCTGACCTTTTTCTGTAATCTCGAGCAAAATGCTAGCGGCACCTAATAGATGACCAGCTTCTACAAAAGTGATTTTGATGTTTTCGTTTACAACAAAGCTTTTGTCGAATGGGACTGTAACAAAACGGTCCATGCATTCCTTTACCTGCTTTTCAATATACAAAGGCTTTGGCACCAAATGTCTTTTGGTCTTTTTTGATTGTGAAAGGCCTTTTCTGTATTCGTGAAATTGAATATTGGCCGAATCGTATAACAAGTAAGATGTCAAGTCAGCGGTAGCAGGTGTACTCAAAATATTTCCCATAAAACCCAAATGAACCAAAGCAGGTAGATTGCCAGAATGGTCAATATGCGCATGGGTTAAAAGCACCAAATCAATGTCTACAGGCTCAAAAGGAAAAATAAACTCACGTTCAGTAGGATTTTTTTTCATCTCATAATCCATACCGCAATCAACCAATATTTTGTAGCCAGAATCAAGGGTAAGTAAATACATACTTCCCGTTACTTGTTTGGCCGCACCTAAAAATTTTAATTTCATATTTGTTTTACTGTCAGTGAATCAATTTAGAAGGTATTTTCGAAGAAATGATATTGACAGGTTTTGTGCAAATAAACCAAACTTTCGCATACCTTCGCTATGCTATTCATAATACTTATGCCACATATACTTGCCAAACAGTATTCTTTACTAAACGATTACTTAGCAGAACTAAGAAATGTAGAGGTGCAAAAAGACAGTGCACGTTTTAGAAAAAACGTTGAACGAATAGGCCAAATCATGGCTATTGAAATCAGTAAACACTTAGCTTTTAAGACGGAGGAGGTAAATACTCCATTGGGTACTCATGAGTCTAAAATGCTTGCCTCTCAGCCTGTTTTAGCCACGGTCTTAAGAGCAGGTTTAGCCATGCACCATGGTTTTTTGAATTGCTTTGATAGAGCAGATAATTCCTATGTTTCTGCTTATAGAAAACATGTGAGTCCAAATGAATTTGAGATTGTGGTTGAATATATGGCAGCTCCGGACATTACAGATAGAACATTGATTTTGATTGACCCAATGCTAGCGACAGGACAAAGTATGCATTTAAGCTACAAGGCGTTATTAAGACACGGGATGCCAAGCGAGGTGTTTGTAGCAAGCATCATTGCAAGTAAACAGGGAGTAGAGCATATAAAAACCTTTATGCCAAAAGCTAAGATATTTGTTGCCGACATAGATAATGATTTGGATGAACACAGTTATATAGTGCCAGGCTTAGGTGATGCAGGTGATTTGTGCTTTGGAAATAAATTGTAATTAATAAGAGTAAGTAATGTAGACTTTTCAACTCCCCTCAAAGCTATAATTTCTATATGATGAATTCCCTATGTGCCTATGTGTTTAATTTAGGAGCGTGGATTTAGGCAACTGTTATTAAAAATTAACGAATAACGAAATAACAATTAACGCAATAACGAGTAACGAAATAACAAATAACACAATAACGAAAATACCAAAATGAATTTAAAATTAGGTGATAAGGTAAGATTTGTAAATGAAAACCTTGAGGGTTTTATTACATCAGTGAAGGATAAAACCACAGTAGGAGTGACTATTGAGGATGATTTTGAAATTCCTGTTTTGGCAAGTGAGTTGGTAAAGATTGAATTTACTGATCAGAAAAAAGCAGAGGGTACAGACAATAAAGATATAAAGCCAAAGCTTACTACAAATCCTTTAGGTGTATATTTGGCTTATGATAGAAGGTCAGAAAATGTAATGGACATTAAGATTCATAATAACCTTTCAGATAAAGTTTTGATGGTTTGTTATGAAAAAGACAAAGATGTATTTCGATTAAAGAAACAAGCCCAGATTGACAGAAACGACTCACTCGATTTAGGTTCTTTGGATTTAGAAAAATTTGATAAATGGCCTCAAATGTTGTTTCAATTTATCTTTATTGATAACATCAGCATTAAGCCAAGTGAGCCCAAAACAGTGGTCTTTAAAACCAATGCTAAAGAGTTTCACCAAAACTTAAAGTTCTGCTTTTTCTTGCAGAAACAAGCCTATATGTATCGATTGGATGAAAGCTTAGCAAAAATTGATTTTGAACAATTGAAGCATAAAGACTTTAACGAGCAACCTGAAAAGCCTTTGGATTTGAATGCCAAACCAGATAGTGTGGTAGATTTACATTATGAGAAACTGGTGGCAAAGGGACTTTTTGCTGAAGACCGAACAGCTTTGCAAATGGAAGTGTTCACTAAAAGCTTGGAAGCGGCTTATACTAACAGAATGGAAGGAATCGTTTTTATCCATGGTGTCGGAAACCAATATTTGAAAAATAAAATTAGAACCTACTTAGTTAAACATAAGGATATTGTCAATCATTTTGAGGATGCGGATATGCTTAAGTTTGGCGGTGGGGCTACCTATGTGAGTTTGAAATAAGTTCAAAAAGTTTTTGGTCTTATAATTCTTATTTAAACTCAAATTAACAAGCCTTTAATGGTATTAATCCAATTTTGGTGACTGTAAAATGAGATTAAAGAAAATAGTTTTAATTGTTATTGGACTAATCACTTTCAATTTAGCCAAAGCACAGCAAGTAGACACGCTTTCCTTAGGGTTAGAGCAATGTCAAAAGATATTTAATGAGCAAAACTTGCAATTGTTATCTAAACAATATGATATCAATATTGCTAAGGCTCAAATTATTCAAGCCCGGATTATTGACAATCCTAATCTTTATTTTGAACAAAATATTTTCAATTCAAATAACCAAAAGTACTTTGATATGGGTTACTCTGGTGAAAATATTTTTCAAGCTAAACAACTTATTCACCTTGCTGGACAAAGAAACAAGCGCGTAAATATTCAAAAGATCAACAAAGAGATTTCTGAATACCAGTTTTACGATTTGTTACGCACTTTAAATTTTCAGTTGAATACTTCATTTTATCGGATTTATTTTCTCCTCAAATCAATAGATACTTACAACTATCAAATTGTTACTTTTAATAGACTTCAAAATGCCCTGAAAAGTCAATATGAGAAGGGCAATTTATCTATGAAAGAATACACACGTGTGAAAGCCGTTTTGTTTTCTCTTCAAAATGAAAAGTTGGCATTGGTTAATCAAGTAAATGATGAACAAAATAACTTGAAAGTGCTATTGGGAAATAAGCAAACTTCCTTCATAAGACCTATTTTTGACGAGGCCAATACCAAATCTTTCCAAATTCCAAATGTTCTGAAACAATTGATAGATACGGCCTTGGCCAATAGAGCAGATGCTAAAATATCTGAAGCCACAATTCGTTTAAGTCAGGCCGATTTGAAATACCAACGCTCAGTAGGTTTGCCAGATGCCAACATTGGTTATGTATATGACAGGCAAGGTAGTTTTATAAGAGATTATAGTGCGGTTTCATTAGGTATTGATCTGCCAGTTTTTAATAGAAACCAAGGAAATATTGCCATTTCAAAGGCAAGGTTGGAACAATCTAAAAAGCAAAATGATTTATATGGATTACAGCTAGAAAATGATGTGCAACAAGTTTGGTATAAAACCATATTAACAGATAGTCTGTACCGTTCGTACGATAAAGATTTTCAACCCGATTTTGAAAAAGTGATGTTAGGTATGATAGATAATTACCAAAAACGAAATATCAGCTTGATTGAATTTTTGGATTATTACGATTCATACAAGCAAAATATCATACACATTAATGAATTAAATACCCAACGATTTAATACCATTGAAGAGTTAAATTACACTTTAGGTAAAGCCCTAGTTAAATAGTTTTTAGTACATATAAAATGAGAAAATTAATATTTATTGCATTGGTGTTTGCTCTCGTATCATGTAACCACGAACTTAAACCAAAGGAAGAGCCAGTAACCTGTTTAAATGATACGATGTTAAAGGCCATTGTACTTGATACAGTTAAAATATCGAGGGTCCAACACGAGCTAAAGCTAACAGGAAAGGTTAGTTTCGATCAAGAGAATACACAAAAGATATTTCCATTAGCTAGTGGTAGGGTGGTAAAGGTAAATGTTGAAAATGGTGATTTTGTGAAAAAAGGAGACGTGTTGGCCGTTGTAAATAGTAGCGAGGCTGCTGATTATGAGAGTCAGTTGTCTGCTGCCGAAAGTCGCATGATCATTGCCGAAAGGAATAAAAATGCAGTAAATGATATGTTCAAAGATGGCCTATCATCGGAAAGAGAATTGGTTTCAGCAAGAAAAGAATATGATGTGGCAGCTGCTGAATTCCATAAGCAAAAACAATATCAAAAAATATTTAGCCTTTCAGGGGTCTCTACTTATACTGTCAGAGCTCCTATTTCAGGATATATTGTAGAGAAAAATATCAACCCTGAATTCTATATCAGAACAGATGACAACGTAAGTATTTTCACCATTTCAAATATCAGTGATGTGTGGGTAATGGTTAATTTGTATGAAGTTGATTTGGATAAAATCAAAGTGGGATATGAGGCCAAAGTAAAAACACTAAGTTATGATAAGGTTTATGATGGGGTGGTTGATAAAATATTTAATGTAGTTGATCCTGTCAGCAAAACTTTGAAAGCAAGAGTAAAGCTGCACAATGCAGATTATGCATTGAAGCCAGAAATGTTTGCAAGCGTTACCATTAATTATGAAGAAAAAGATAGTAAGTTGTTTGTACCCACCAAAGCTGTTATTTTTGACCAAAATAAATACTATGTGATGGTGTATAAAAGTAAGTGTGATATTGAAACACGTGAGATACATTCATACTTAGAAAATGAAGGTAAAACTTATATTGATAATGGGCTAAGAGAAGGGGAGCAGGTTGTGTCTAAGCTACAATTGCTAGTTTACGACCAAATGAATGATTAGCTAATTAAGATTTTGGTTTTAGGTTTATTATTTATTGTTAAAGTTATTTTATGAAATCAAACAACCTAAAACTAATTATCCCTCTAGTGCTATTTTGCATTTTTATTTCTAATACGTATGCTCAAAATTTGAACGATAGTTCTGAACAAAAATGGAGCTTCCACTTTCAACAAACCAGTGTTTACCAGTGGCATTATGATTTTGATGGAAAACCTGGAAGTGATTATAGCTTAAATAACAAAGAAGAAGACGCCATTTCTTTAACAAGCACCATCTTTATTGGCCGCAAATTGTGGAAAGGTGCAAATGCAGTTTTTAACCCTGAATTGGCTGGTGGAAGTGGCTTAAGTCAAGCAAGAGGTATTGCAGGATTTACAAATGGAGAAACATTTAGAATAGGAGACCCAAGGCCTCAAATATATTTGGCAAGGTTATTTATTGAGCAAAAATTTGCCATTGGAAAAGAAACTGAGTTTGTAAAAGATGAGGCCAATACCGTTCAAGGTCATGAGCCTACCTCCTATATTTCAATAGTTGCCGGCAAGTTTAGTAATGCTGACTATTTCGATTGTAACCAATACAGCCATGATCCTCGTTCACAATTTTTAAATTGGAGTTTGATGGGTGCAGGAGCATGGGATTATGCAGCCAACACACGTGGTTATACCTATGGTTTTGTGTTACAATATATTACCCCTAAACTTTCACTAAGGTATGGAATGTCATCTGTTCCCACAGTGGCCAACGGACCTGAATTGTATGGTGATTGGACAAAATACCAAGCTCAAACTTTTGAAGTTGAAAAACCATATAAACTAGGTAAATCAAAAGGCATACTTCGTGTTTTAGCCTATTACAACAATGCACCAATGCGAAGCTATAACCAAGCGGTGAAAGATGGAGATTTGTTGGTTTCAACAGACCCTGCTCATCAAGCAAACTTAAACAATAGTAAGTATGGCTTAAGTGCTAACATTGAGCATAGCATCAATAAGGATATGGGTATTTTTGCTCGCCTTAGTTGGAATGATGGAAACAATGAAACTTGGGCTTTTACAGAAATCGACCATAGTGCCTGTTTGGGCCTGAGCGTTAGTGGACGTAAATGGAAACGACATGAAGATATCCTTGGTTTGGCAGCTGTTATTAATGGTATTTCCACCCCTCATCAAAACTACCTAAAAGCAGGTGGTAAGGGATTTATGGTGGGCGATGGTTATTTGAATTATTCTCCCGAAATGATTTCGGAATGTTACTATTCCATCCTTCTTCATGAGGACCATTTTTGGTTAACTCCCAACTACCAATTTGTTCTCAATCCAGCATATAATAGCGATAGAGGTCCCGTAAATGTTTTCGGATTGAGACTTCATGCTGAATTTTAAGGAAGGACTTTTGTAAATTTTCTCTTTTAGTTAATCTATCTAAAAATAAATTTAGGTAAGTCTAAAAATTAATTTTTATTTGCATTGAAATTTTTTTCGATATGTAATGAAATCTTTATTCTATAGTTTATATATATGCTTCGCGATTTTACTTTTTTGTTTGAGCGATATACATGCTCAAAGCAAAACTATACAAGGTAAGATATTGGATGTAAAAACAAAAGAACCCGTTCCATTTTGCAATATTTTTTATCGAAAATCTAAAATTGTTTCGAATACAGATGATGATGGGAACTTCAAATTGGGTATTCCAGAAAATGAAATAGGTTACCTAATTTTTATTTGCATTGGATACAAAACAGATTCAATTAGCATAAAGAGCGCATTAATTAATCAAATCATTTTACTTAAACCGAGTTCAGGAACACTTAATGAAGTGGTGATAACAGGTGTAGGGCGAGCCACACTAAATCGTGAAAATCCTGTGGCAATTATGTCCATAAATTCCAAAGCTATCGAGCAAAATCTTGAGAGTAATGTGATGGATGTGTTGGCTAAAATTGCGCCAGGTATGACCATGGTAAAAACGGGTCCAAATATATCAAAACCATTTATTCGAGGGCTGGGATACAATAGAGTTTTGACTTTGTTTGATGGCATTAGGCAAGAGGGGCAACAATGGGGTGATGAACATAGTGTTGAAGTAGATGCTTATAACCTTCAAAAAGCAGAAGTAATTAAAGGTCCTTCAAGCCTTATGTATGGTTCAGATGCTATAGCGGGTGTGGTGAGTTTGTTTCCTTATGTGCCAGAAGAAAAGGATGCTAAAATACATGCTAAATACGTGGCTGAATATCAAACGAACAACGGTATGATAGGAAATGGTTTTAGGATTTCATACAGTGCCAAACATTTTGCAGCCGCCTTGAGAGGCTCCTATCGATTAGCAACAAATTACAGAAATAATATTGACAATTGGGTTTACAATACGGGTTTTGAAGAGAAAAATATGTCTCTATTATTGGCATATAATAACACTAAATGGTCAATTAATTTGAATTTTACTTTGTATGATAATTTACAAGGAATTCCAGATGGTAGCAGAGATTCACTAAGCAGAGAATTTACCAAACAAATATACGAAGGTGCATTTGATGATGTAAATGCAAGACCCATAGTGGGTGAAAATGAATTGAGTTCATATCGTTTATCTCCCCTTCATCAACATATCCAACATTATCGGGTATACTCAAATTCAAAATTGAAAATGGCTAAGGGTGACCTTGATTTATTGCTAGCCTTTCAGCAAAATGTAAGAAGAGAGTACAATCATCCTACACAAACTGAACAAGCGGGTTTATACTTGAAATTAAACACTTTCAATTATGGGTTGAAGTATAACCTTCCTAGCTTAAAGAGATTTGAAACTACCATAGGATTGAATGGTATGGCTCAAAATAATAGAAGTGTGAACGCAACTGATTTTCCAATCCCCGATTATGACTTGTTTGATATTGGAGGATTTATTTACAGCAAATGGAAGTACAAAAGAATTAGCATTAGTGGCGGATTGCGGATGGATTTGAGAAACTTAAAATGGGATGATTTTTATGTGAGAACAAACTCATCCAATGGTTTTGATGAACATGTTAAAACACCAAATATTGCTGGAGCTCAATTGCAATTTACCAATTTTAATAGGGTGTTTTCTGGCCTTTCTTCTAGCATAGGGCTTACCTATTTTATCAGAGATCATGTTAATTTGAAGCTGAATTTAGCTAGAGGATACCGTGCGCCAAGTATTACCGAATTGGCCTCAAATGGCCTAGATCCTGGTGCTCATATCATTTACTTAGGTAATAGAAACTTTTTACCCGAATTTTCAATACAAGAGGATGTCGGAATAACTGCTGAATATTCTGATTTTTCTGCTTCTGTAAGTCTTTTTAACAACCATATTCAAAATTATATTTATCTAAATTTGCTTGTGGATGAATTTAATAAACCCATTGTGGACGACCAGTTAAACAAAACGTATCAGTATCAGCAGGCTTCAGCGCAACTTTATGGGACTGAATGTAATTTGATACTACATCCCAAATCTTGGAAAGGGTTAATCATAGAAAATACATTGGCGATTATATATGCATACAATAGAGATTCAAAGTATATTGATAAGCAATTGCAAGGAGAGTATTTGCCTTTAATTCCCCCTATTAAATTTACAAGTTCTATTTCAAAAAAGCTAAATTTGAAATC
Organism: Bacteroidia bacterium; assembly: GCA_040403075.1. GTDB lineage: Bacteria > Bacteroidota > Bacteroidia > UKL13-3 > UKL13-3 > RGVD01. Next base: position 9,357 of record JBBALJ010000027.1, on the reverse strand, counting down.
TAAAAAACTTACCGGATTTACACCCAAAATAGAATTGGATTTTAATGCATCTCAAAATAGATACCTTGCCCTTAATGGCACTGAAACCTATACCCCTTCCTATTCACTTATTCACTTAGGTATATCATCAGATGCAATTGCCATTGGAAAATCTAGTTTGCAACTAAATTTTCAGATAAATAATGTATTAGATGAAAACTACCAATCAAATTTAAATCGTTTGAAGTATTTTGAATATTATTCATATTCAACAAGCGGAAAAAGAGGTATATATAATATGGGTAGAAATGCTTGTTTAAAGATAGTTTGGCAGTTTTAATATATTTTCACTACTCGTTATATCTTCTTGTGGCATTTATAATTTGCAATCCAGCTTGTGTTTTTCTATAAATAACTGCAATCACTTTAAGGTTCTCAGATTTCCATGAAGGGTCAATTACAATACTTCGATTCAATTCATACGGAATATTGGTTTGGACACTTCCTGATACCAATAAATCTCCCAAAGCTTGAGTCATTGAGGTTCGTAATACATCATAATGAGAGAAGTCTTGTTTTGTATTGATAGCAGTAATTTTTTGAGGGGCAACTACACTATCTTCAATTACATAAATAGCCAAGTAATATTCACCCGAAGTAGCATTGAAAAATTTGCTTTTTGTTTTACAAGTTATGGAGTTATTAGCAATGGTATAATCCATCCAAGTGCTCGCTATGGGTAATATGAAAGAAGTAGAATCAATTTTTTTTTGAATTTCTTTTGCTGTTTCTGATATTTTTATTCCCAATGTGCCTCCAGAGACGGTACAAATGCCATTATTAACCATATATTCTGGCACTTTGGTGCCATTTAATTGCGTGTATATAGTCTCGGATGCGTTATTTGCAATAGCGCTACCTGCAGTATGAATAGCGATTGCTATTGAACTCGAATCTTTTGTGTCCGCAATACTATCAAAAATGGCATTTCCAAATTGGCCACATTTTGCATCTGAAGTATTTGTAAAATAGATAAATAGGGGAGTCCAAACATAATTTGCAACCTGGCATGAACCATCATCGGTTTCTGCGTCTATGTTATAATTGAAAGCCTCAGTGTCTGTGCAACCATAAATAGTATTGCTGCTTGGGTCGTTTCTTTTTGTACATGATACTAAAAATAGTAGAACTACTAATGAAACTATTACTTGATTTGCTTTGGTTTTTTGCATAACTTTTAAAATCGCTTTATTCAACTTTATTTATGATTGATTTAACCATACCAGTCCTCTTTATTATTCCCCAATGTTGTAATTCACCTTTAATTATTTTTATGTAAGATATAAATAATATGTAAAAAAACAATTGTCTATAAATAATCCTCTGAGGAATCATCATGGCAAGTACTTTGTAATTGATAGATTCTCCTTCAAAGGCAAATGCAAATGTAGCCAAAAGCATATCTACAATCATGTAAATTAAATAAAGAAACAATACAATCATTGTTTTACCAAATAACAAAGATAATATTAGAATAATATCAACCAATGGATTGAATAAAGGTAATATCATTTGAAAAATAAGAATGTTAGGAAGCACCACCCAACCCATATTGGGTTTCCCAAAATTAAATAAAAGTTTACGATGCTTCCAGAAACTTTGAATAATTCCGTAACTCCATCTTCTTCGCTGTTTGACAAATGATGAAATGCGATCAGGAGCTTCAGTATAAGCCATTGCTTGATTGCAGGTCTTTACTTTATACCCATTTGCTAATAATTTCATGGTCAAATCACAATCTTCGGCCAATGTATCAGTGGAGAATAAACCAACTTCCAATACGTGTTTTTTACGAAACATACCAATTGCGCCCGGAACCACCATAATGCCGTTTAAGACATCAAATGCCATTCGGTCAAAATTTTGACTTGTAATGTACTCAATACTTTGCCAATTGGTAAGCAAATTAACCTTATTACCAACCTTTACATTGCCTGCTACTGCAGCTACTTTATCATCCTCAAAGTAAACCAACATTTTTTCAATCGCATCGTTAGAAATAACAGTATCTGCATCAATACAAAACAATAAATTTCCTGAAGAATGCTTTATCCCATAATTGATGGCTTCTGCCTTGCCTTCATTAACTTTAGAGAATATTTTCACATTTAATTTAGTTCTAAAATTTGAAATTAAATTATCCAAAGTTTTATCTGTGCTACCATCGTCAACAACAGTAATTTCTATATTTTGATAACTTAAATTAAGCAAGTGATCTATTGTTTTAACAATATTTACCTCTTCATTATAGCAGGGCACAATTATACTAACTTTATAATTTGAATACCTCAATTGGGCTTTTGCATTTTGTTTATTTTCGAATTGTTTTTTAGTAGCTAAAACTGAAATGGCTAGCAGTCTAAAAGCCGTTAATAAAAGAGCAATAAGAAATATACAATAGATAAAATATTCAGAATAGTATATAAGATAAATACTAGAATAGTTGAAATCATTTATGTAATTCGATTTTTTATTAATTAAAGGTGGCATTAACTGTTCCTTTTTTTTATTTAATAGGTCTGCAATGGTGGTGAAGGTATATCCATTTTTCTTATAATATTCAATAATGCGAGGTAAGGCAAGTATTGTTTGTTCTCTATCTCCACCGGCATCATGCAATAAAATGATGTTCCCAATATTTTTCTTGCTAATGGCCCTTTTATAAATGGTATCAGCTGAAACATTCTTTTCCCAATCTCTGGTATCTATTGCAGCCCCAACGTATATATAATTTTCTTCTTTCCCAATAGCTAGTGGTTTTAATTCATTATAGCTAGTAGGTTCAGCATCTACACTAAATGGTGGTCTAAATAGTACAGTGCTTTGCCCTGTTATAGCTTCAATCATTCTTCGAGTTGTCCGAAGTTCTAATTTTGTTCTTTCTATACTCGCTTCTTCTAAATTTGCATGCGTATAGGTATGATTTCCAATTTCATATCCCTTGTTAAATAATTTTATAAAGGTTGGTAAATTAGCTTGGATATTTACACCTGTTACAAAGAATGAGGCTGGGATATTATATTTTTCAAGTATTGAAATAATCTTATTGGTATAATCTTCGTCTGGTCCATCATCAAAACTCAATACTATTTTTTTCTCCTTGTTGCCTGATTTCTTTATAACATAGCCAGATGGAAGACTTTTATACTTTTCTTCTGAAATTAATTTATCAGTTGAGTCATATTCAAATTCGATAACTCCTTTTGAAGGTGTACTTAAAATATTTAATATTTCGCCCTCTCCAACATAATCCACATTTGTTAGTGTTGGTATTTGATCAACAGAGTCAAGTCTATTTTTATTGTTATTTAAAAAGTTTGCATCAAGATTTTGATTGTAAAATCTCCATATTCTTTCATCCTCAGAGCCTAAACGCCATAATGCCACACCAGCTGTCCCAAAATCATAACTTGCTCTAATTAAATTGTAGGTTGTAGCAGCATCTGTAAAATAAACTTGATGTTCTATATCATTTTCGTCCCAATAGGTGTAATTTAAGTTGTAAGTATGGTTATTATAAAAAGGAATGGTGTCACTTTCTTTAGCAATAGTCATGGCCTCTTGGTAAGTGATATCTGAAGCTTGATATCCTATGGGCCAATCATAGCCATAAGCAGCAAGGCAAAGCACAACTTTATTTGAAATAATGTTTTTGAGTGATTCGTCTAAAGCATTTTCAACCCAATCAATTGATGAAATGGGTCCAGGACTTGATGACATATTGTGTTGGTCATAAGCCATCAAAAATATCAAATCATTGTATTTTGAAAGCTCCTTATAATTATAGTCTTCATTAAACGGTGAAACGTCCTGAGTTAATAGAAATCCATTCTTATGTAAGGCCAAACTTAAATCTTTTTGAAAATCAATTATAAATTCATCAGTAGTTTCATTCAGGTCTTCAAAGTCGATATTTATTCCATGAAGTTTGTATTTTCTAAGTTGTTTAATTATGCTATTGATAAATATTGTTTTTCTATTTTTATTATGAATAATTCTTCTTACATTGTTACCATTCCATTTTTTATTGAAAAAATTTGTTACCATTGGTAAAATGGTTACATGCCCATCCTTCATTATTTTAAGAGCTTTAATAGATGTTTCATTCATGTCAACGTAAATCTCATCACTAGTGTCTTGAACAAAAAATAATTCAGGTAAAACTAGATTAAGTTTCGAAATGTTCTTTTTTAAAGATTGCAATGATTGAATATCCCAATTTACATAGAATGCAGACCTAACTGGAAACAGTGGCTTCACACTGTCATTAGATGGTATATTAACCTGAAATTTATTATAGAAGTCCGCTCTGTTTTGTTTTCGTATAGCGGCAATTTCTTTTTTAAATTCATCATGACTACTGTTGTAGTTACTGTCATTCATTTCAATTTTTAATAGCTGATTTTCTCCCAATTGCTTTGGGATAATGACAGTCTCTTTGTTTGATAACGAATAAATTCCAACTGCAATAAATACCAGAATTAAAAAGGCACTTAGATATAAGATACCTTTAAAGGTTTGCCACCTTAATTTACTTTCGGTATAAAATATTTGACGTTGTTTTTTTTTCATGTTTTTTAAAAAAATAAAAATCAAATTGGGCTGATATGGTAAAATAGCTAAATCCACCAACTAGGTAGCTACTTAATGGAGGATCCTCATCTGATAAAGCTATTGGGTAGGAGTAATGATAGGTAGGTGTGATGGTTATATTTTTATATTCAATACTAAGAGGTAAACTAAACTCATAATTAGCCATACTTAGGTCTTGTTGAAGATAAATAGGCGCAGTTTTCCTTTTCTTACCTTTTTTGTTTAAAATGGCTACAGAATTATCTCCTGCAAAAGCTTCACCTAATAAAGTGGGATCTATTGCTAAATATATATTTTCAGAGAAACTTGGTAAATCTATCCTGTAGTCTGTTGTCAGACTTAATAATAAAGCAGCATCATTGCCCCATATATAATAATACCCTAAATCAAAATTTAGTTTATCAAAATTGGTGCTTACATCTGCTGAAAACATATTATTAAGTGAATTTGGATCAAAAAATGGATCATCCGCAAAAAACCATTTTTCGTAGCAAGCATTTATAGTAAGATACTTACCAATTTCCTTTTCAAAACCAAGGCCAATATCCGTTTTAGCTATAAAAGTATAAATTCCGCTCCACGAATAGTTATTTAAAGTAGCATAAAATCCACTTGGGTTTTTATATTCAAAATTATTTGTAACACCATATTGTTGTAAACCAAAGTCCCTACCTCTAAAAACAACTTTGCTTGTGTATTCGCTTGTATATGAAAATTGATGGCTGTTTTTATGAGCTAATTGAATACTATCCTCTTTAATTTTATCTAAACTGTCTGTTTTGGAATCTTCTAAATTAGATTCTATTTGCGCATAGCATGTAGATAAAATCACTAACATATAAATGGAGAAAGTATATTTAATCATTATGCCTTTGATGATTTATATTTGTAAAGGTTCAATAAAGAAATTAAGATTAATTTAAAAGTGTTATAAAATATTATGAATCAAGAGGTATTTGTTTTATTACCAGTTTTTAGATTATCGTTTAACAAGGTTTTAATAATAACTTTAATCAAATAAAATCCCATACACTCAAATTGTAAGAAATTTAGCTACATAAACACAGATGAATAAATTTATTAAAAACATCATTGGGTTCTCGTTAAAGAATAAATTTTTTGTATTTTTTGCTACGATTTTGGTAGTTATAGTAGGGGTTTTTAGTTACCTGAATACCCCTATTGAAGCTTTTCCAGATGTTACCAATACGAGGGTTCAGATAATCACACAATGGCCTGGACGAAGTGCTGAAGAGATTGAGAAATTTGTAACTATACCTATTGAGGTAGAAATGAATTCAATTCCAAAGAAGACAAGTTTAAGATCCATTTCTCTTTTCGGATTGAGCGTTATAACGATAATTTTTGATGATGAGGTTGAAGACTTCATGGCGAGACAACAAGTTTCACAAAAGCTTCAATCGCTTAATTTACCTGATGGAATCGACCCTGAAATACAACCACCAAGTGGTCCAACGGGAGAGATTTTCAGATATACATTAAGTAGCAAAAATCAATCCGTTCGTGAATTGAAAACAATTCAAGATTGGGTGATTGACAGGCAAATTAAAAAAGTACCAGGTGTGGCTGATGTAGTTAGCTTTGGTGGTGAGGTTAAAACTGCTGAAATAGTGGTAGATCCAAATATGCTTTCAAGGTATGATTTAACGGCCTTGGATGTATATGAAGCCGTCTCTAAAAGCAATGTAAATGTGGGTGGTGATATCATTGAAAAAAGTGATCAAGCATATGTGGTAAGAGGGATAGGTTTGTTAAATAACTTGAGCGATATTGAAAATATTGTTGTTGCAAATAATAGCGGAACTCCTATATTAGTGAAGCATGTGGCTGAAGTGCAAGAATCTAAATTGCCTTTATTGGGTTATGTTGGAAGAGATACGAGTCAGAATTTGGTTGAAGGAATTGTATTGATGAGAAAAGGTGAAAACCCAAGTGAAGTATTGGATAACTTGCACCATAAAATTACTGAATTAAATGAAACAGTACTTCCAGGAGATGTGAAAATTGTACCTTTTTATGATAGAGGAACACTAATAAAATTTACCACCACTACAGTTATTCATAACCTCCTAGAGGGTATATTACTTGTTACAGTAATCGTATTTATTTTCATGCTAGATTGGAGAACAACAGTCATAGTATCGATAATTATTCCATTGGCTTTGTTATTTGCATTTATATGTATGCGTTTAAAAGGCATGACAGCCAATTTGCTTTCGATGGGGGCGATTGATTTTGGTATCATCATAGATGGTGCCGTGGTAATGGTCGAGGGGCTCTTTGTCATTTTGGATATGAAGGCTAAGAAAGTTGGGATGGAGAAATTTAACAAACTTTCTAAACTTGGTTTGATTAAAGAAAGTGGAACTGAAATGGGTAAAGCTGTTTTCTTTTCTAAGCTAATCATTATTACTGCGCTTGTACCCATATTTGCTTTCCAAAAAGTGGAAGGTAAAATGTTCTCTCCATTAGCATTTACTTTGGGTTTTGCATTATTAGGGGCTCTTATTTTTACCCTAACTTTAGTGCCGGTATTAATCAGTATTCTTCTTAGAAAAAATGTAAAAGAGAAACACAATGTATTTGTTGAATTTATTCAAGATAAAATATTTGGTGCCTTTTCATACACGTTTAGAAATAAGAAAATAAGTTTAATTGTAGCTTTTACCCTTATGGGTGCAGGCATATTTAGTTTCAAGTTTCTAGGTACGGAGTTTTTACCACATCTCAATGAAGGAGCTATTTACATAAGGGCAAGTATGCCTTTAAGTACTTCTTTAACCCAATCCATTCACATGACCGAGAAAATACGAAAATCATTAAGTGGATTTGAAGAGGTGAATCACATAATGAGTCAAACAGGTCGACCTAATGATGGAACTGATCCGACTGGATTTTTTAATATCGAGTTTCACGTTGATTTAAAACCAAAAGACGATTGGAAAAGGAAGATTGCAGCTGATGCATTAATTGATGAAATGAAAGCCACTTTATCCGAATACCAAGGTATTAGTTTTAACTTCTCTCAACCTATTATGGACAATGTTGAAGAAGCGGTGAGTGGTGTTAAAGGAAGTTTGGCTGTTAAAGTGTTTGGGCAAGATTTACACGAGTTAGAAACATTAGGAGATAGTGTATTTGGAATCCTTAAAACGGTTCAAGGTATCGAAGATTTAGGTGTTATAAGGCTAACTGGACAACCTGAAGAAAGAATCGAATTAGATCAACAAAAAATGGCTGCTTTTGGCACAAACACAAGTGACGTGCAAAGCGTCATTGAAATGGCAATTGGAGGAAAGGCTGCGAGTAAATTGTATGAAGGTGAAAGGAAATTTGATATTCGTATTAGATACCGACCAGAAGACAGAAATGATGAAAAAGCCATAGGTAATTTGATGGTACCAGCCTTTAATAGTGGTAGAATGCCATTGCGAGAAATTGCTGATATCAAAACCATCACAGGTCCAGCCTTTATTTTCAGAGAAGATAACCAAAGATTTATTGCTGTTAAATTTTCTGTACGTGGAAGAGACTTAGGTAGCACTATTAAAGAGGCTCAGGATAAAGTAAACAATGCCATTAAACTTAAAAAAGGTATGAGTATAGAATGGAAAGGTGAATTTGAGAACCAAGTGAGGGCAACCAAACGTTTAGCTCAAGTGGTTCCAATTTCAATCATTATTATCTTTATTATTTTATTCATCACCTTTGGTCATGCCAAGGATGCAGGTTTGGTGCTAATCAATGTGCCGTTTGCACTCATAGGTGGTATATGGGCGTTGCTACTAACAGGAACCAATTTTAGTATTTCAGCAGGTGTTGGATTTATTGCACTCTTTGGTATTTGTATTCAGAATGGGGTAATTCTGATTTCCGTCTTCAAGAAAAATTTACTTGATAAAATGACTTTAGAAGACTCGATTAAAGATGGGGTGAAATCGCGCATCCGACCCGTAGTTATGACCGCCTTAATGGCTATGATTGGGTTATTACCAGCTGCCATTTCTACTGGCATTGGTAGCGAAACACAAAAACCTTTAGCCATTGTAGTTATTGGTGGATTAATCACTGCAACTATTTTAACCCTACTTATTTTCCCATTGGTTTTTACATGGGCCTATAAGAAAAAACATAGTATGCTTGACGAATAAATATGCTTAATTTGAAACGATTTGAATTGTTTGATTCATATCGTTTCAATATTTATTTTTATATATGTTTATAAGCGAAACCACTGTTAGAGTTAGGTACAACGAAACCGATAAAATGGGCTATGTTTATCATGGCAACTATGCACAATATTTCGAAATTGGTAGAACAGATGCCTTAAGACAAATAGGCTTAACCTACAAAGAGTTTGAAGACAATGGGGTAATGATGCCAGTAATACACTTACAAAGCACTTATATTAAGCCTGCTAGATATGATGATTTGTTAACCATAAAAACCGTTATAAAAAAGTTACCAGGTGTTAAAACTGAGTTTCATTTCGAAATTCGAAACCAGGAGGATGTTCTCCTTACAACAGGTGAAGTTTTTCTGGTTAACATTGATATGCAAACGAATAGACCTACCCGTTGCCCCAAAGTGTTGATGGATAAATTGATTCCGCATTTTTAAATTGTCGAACTAGGCGTCATTGCGAACGCAGTGAAGCAATCTTTAAACAAAACATAAATCATAAATATTTTTTAGACATTTATA
>JBBALJ010000026.1:31936-38033 GCA_040403075.1 Bacteroidia bacterium | reverse complement strand
TTACGTCATTTTCTGTAAATGCAAGTGTTTCGGCTTTCTCTCTTTCATAGCCTGTTAACGACATTTCAGGAAATAAAATCAGTTCGACCTTTTGTTGCGCAGCTAATTCAATCATACCAAGATGATTTTGAATATTGGCATCAATGTTTTTATTGATTGGTTTTATTTGTGCTGCGGCTATTTTCATAAAATCAAATTAACTGTTTCATCAATTTACTTCTGTAAGGTAGAAAACCGTTATTGTGAAAAAACTTTTTTGCTGCTGCATTACTTTCGAGATGGTCTAATTCCAATCGATGAATGTTCAATTTCAACGCAACTTCTTCAACCTTTTCCATCAACAATGCACCAACTCCCATTTTTTTATGTTCCTCTGCAACTGCCAACTGATGAATATGTATAACACGCATAGAATAATGAAAGGCATTTTCAGGTATTTCTTTAATCAAAATCATAATATATCCAACTGTCACACCATTAATTTGGGCTATAAATAACCTACATAGTTCATTTGATAGCATGGTCTCCATTACTTTTTGAATACCTTCATATTCATATCGTTTGTAAACACTCGGAAATAATTCTGCATGTATATTTTGAACTTCCTCGACTAAAGAAGCGATGGGTTTAAACTCATGTATCTCACATATTTCAATTTTCATTTTTCGCTCCATTTAATCAAAACAGCCTTTATCATTTCATTGTCTATTCTGACATCATTTAATATTTCAAACCCATGTTTAAGGTAAAAAGGCATTGGGGTTTGGTAATATTCTCCATTACTTTTTAAATCATCATTATGGTCAATTACCCAACCATAAAATTCTTTATTTTCGGCTTTTAATCTTCTTATTAACAAGCCTCCCAAACCTTTGCCTTTATGTTTTGAGGCAACAATAATCGAAAACCGAATTTGCTTTTCTTTTTCAAAATCAACTGCCCAAGCTATTACATTTTCTTCCTCATTTAAAACAACGTAATGATTGTGCCAATCTGCTCCATCTAAAAGAATAGGAAATCTATCCCTTAATTTAAGAGGATATTCATCATTCCACAAATCATTAATTTGTGAAATTTGTAATTCATTTAACTTTTTAGTTTTAATTATTTTCATACATAAATCTTCTTAAAGTTGGTTCATTGTGTTGAATAAACCCTTCTTGTAAATAAATTTTTTCACCTTCTTTGGTTGCATGTAATTCAAAGGCATAATAACCATATTTTTTACCTTCTTCCAATAATAAATTCAAAATGCTTTTACAAATACCGTTTCTTCTGAATTTAGGTACTGTGTGCATATTCATAATATAACCCCATTTGCCAGAAGGATTTTTCAAATTTCCTGGCATATCTCTAAAATGAATAGAACCAATACCAGAAACCTCTTCATCACATTTTGCAATGAATGATATACAAGTATTATCTTGGATTGCTTTTGAAAAATAATTAGTCATTTGATTTCTTAATGACTGAATATCTTCCACACTTTGTCCTTCAGATAATTCGAGCGCAAATGAAATCCTATTATCAACTAAAGTGATAACATCTTCATTGGTAGCTTTGTGATAAGTAATGATCATAATAATTCAATTGCATAAATATAAAACACCTTACCAAAAACAGGTTCAAGCTCTTTTTGCCTAATAAAATCTAGTCCTTCATAAATATGTCGAGCTGCATTTTGAAATTCAGAAGTATGCAAAGCAATGGTTTTCTCGCCTGTTTCTTTGGCTCTATCAATGCATTGCTGGGTTAGCTTTTTGCCAATTCCATTTCCTTCAAAAGCGGGATTTACTCCTACATAACGGATATATGACCACTCATTTGGAAAATATAAAAACGGATTGCCACTAGGAATAAAAAAGGCCATTCCAACTATTTCATTTTCAATCTCACATACAAAACAAGTGGATATAGCTAACAAGTTTAAGAAGTTTTCATCACTCTTGAATCCTGCTTCCCACTTCTCCCAATTCTCTTGAGTTATCGTTGATTTATATTGTCCATAAGCCAGTAAACCCAATTGCTGTAGTTGTTTTAAATCTTTTTTAGTAGCTGTTCTATAAGTTAGTTCTTTCATATTGTTTAATTTGTTAAATTTATTAGTGGAGATCCTATTATCATTAATCTGATTCTAATAGGAAAGAATTTGTTTCAAATGATATTCAAGTTGCTCCATATAATCGTTCATTAAATACTCAACAGTATAAATTTTCAAATCAGTAGATTTGCATTCTTTCAGTAGATTTTCATCAGGAATACGTTTCATTATTTCTAAAAGATGTTTGTTGTAAAATGTCCAAAATGCGACAACTTGTATTGAATCCATTTCTATATAATGGTTGAGCTTATTCCATTGATTTTGGTCATAAGCAATCGTTGGCGTATCCTCATACTGAGGGCGTATGAACCTATGGTGATTATTAGCTGCACTATCAATAAGATGTCCATGAATTTCTTTTTTGCTCCACTTTTCAGAAAATGGTTTTAGAATAAAATCACTTTCGTCAATTTGAGTCAGTAAATCAGGTATTATCTTTATTAGATTTTCGAGTCTTTCTATGTATTGCTTGTTCATATATTTACTCTATCATTATTTGTACTAGGTTGAGAAATCACTAAAAACTCAATATCATCATTGCTTTCATTGGCTATAAAATGTTTGGTATTATTTAGCACACTTAATCCATCATTTGGATTAAGTATGAAAACTTCATCTTCTAAATAAAAAGTTGCCTGACCTTTTAATACATAAAAAAATTGGGTAGCTTTTTCATGAAAATGCAATTGTTCTTTACTACCAATGGGCATCAATTCCTGTTTGATTGATAAAGATTCACTGTTATTTAAAATCCATGATAAACAGTTGTCACCCCAAGTATAATTGGAGGCATTTTGTTTATTAATTATTTTGTTCATTTAATTTCTCATTTAGTAATGCTAATAATTTGCCGTTCACCTCTTTCCACTCTGGGCTAATTATGCTAAAGTAAACAGAGTTGCGAATCGTGCCATTGTCTCTTATCCAATCGTTTCTCAAAACACCTTCATATTGGGCGCCAATTTTTCTAATTGCCTTCTGCGAACGAATATTGTTTTCATCGGTTTTCAGCTGCACCCTTATTGTTTTTAACTCCTCAAAGCAAAATTTCAGTAATAATAGCTTGCATTCTAAATTCACTGCTGTTGCCCAATAGTCAGGATGCAACCAAGTCCAACCTATTTCCAGTTTCCTATGTTCAGGTTCTATGTTCATTAGTCGAGTGCTTCCAATTATTTTATTATCCTTTTGCTGATATATAACAAAAGGAAATTGAGTACCCTTTTCTCTTTCGAGAATTGCCTTTGAAAAAACTTGAAATCGCTTTTCCTGATTGCTCATATCAGCTGGTATAAACTCCCAAATTCTTTTTTCTTTTGCTAAGGAGGCTAGTTCTTCAAAATGAAATTCTTCCATAGGTACCAATTTTATAATCTCACCAACTATAGTAGTATTTCTATCATTCCAATTCATTTGGCTAATCGTTGGTTTTCAAATACATTTTCACACTATTGCTTAACTCCAAATCTTTTCCAAATTTGTTATCCTGAATAGGCAATTGTGCCTTCATAGCCAAAGGAATATGACCTGACCAAATTTCATCCAATATTTCATCAGCTCCCACAGGACCTTCATTTCTAATTTTAGCAGAAGCTTTTTCAATATTAAATTTAATCACCATGGTTGCCTTCAATTGAGATTCAGTTCCTATTGCCACTTCATCCCATCTACCTTTTACTATATTTTCAGTAATTGCTTTCAGTCCCTCTATTCTTTCATATTCGTCTTCAACCAATGTTGCCTTTCCAAATAAAACAACCGAACGATAATTTACAGAAGTATGAAACAATGACTTGGCAAGAACAATTCCGTCAAGGTGTGTAACAGAAATGCAAATGGTTTGTCCATCTAAAATTTGATTAAGCATAAAATTTTTGGTTGAACCATGCAGGTAAATATCCTCATTTATTCTTACATAAGCAGTAGGTATCATCATGGTTTGGCCTTGATGTTGAAATGCTATATGGCATAAAAAGCCTCCATCTAATATGCTTTTCACACTCTCTTCATCATTCATTTATCTTTTCGCGCCTCTTATTACTTTATTAAATTCAATAGTTTGATTATTCTATTTATTTTTTTGTTAGGCAAAACTGAATGAAAAAATAAAAACAATACAGATACAGTTTTATTATTTTCGACCCATACAATTTTATCAAAATGAATAAAAAAGAACTTCTCTATATACAGATTGCCAACACCATTGAGCATCAAATAAAAGTTGGGGTTTTAAAGGTGGGTGATAAACTACCCTCATTAAGATCCATATCCAACGATAAAGATGTTAGTATCAGTACTAGCCAACAGGCGTATTTCGAGCTTGAGAGCAGAGGCTTAATTGAATCAAGGCCACAATCAGGTTATTATGTTTCTTTCGCTCATAAAAGCAATTACAAATTGCCATCGGTAAGTCAACCCATATTAGCAAGAAAGGGTGATAAGGTTGAAGATATTATGACTGCGGTGATTCAAAATTTCGAAAAGGCCGAAATTTATTTATCTAGTGCAAGCTTGGCACCTGAACTAGTTCCTATAGCCAAATTAAACAAATCCGTTATTGCTGCGACACGAACTTTAAAAGATAGCGGAGTTGGTTATAACAAAATAGGAAGTATTAAATTGAAAACTCAAATTGCCAAACGCTCTATTTCATGGGGAGGCAAATTACAAACTGATGATATCATTACTACTGGAGGAAGTATTGACTCAATATCATTTTGTTTGCTTTCACTGACCAAGCGTGGTGATACCATTGTTGTTGAAAGTCCGGTTTATTTTGGTATTTTGAGATTAGCGCAAAGTTTAGGATTACATGTAATAGAATTACCCACGCATCCTAGCACGGGTATAGAAGTAGATGCTTTAAGAAAAGTGATAGAAAAAAAGAAAGTCAAATTGTGTATCCTAATTACAAACTTTAGTAATCCCATGGGAAGCTGCATGCCAGATGATCACAAAAAAGAGGTAGTTAGTTTAATGGAAAAACACAATATTCCATTGATTGAGGATGACCTATACGCAGATTTATACTTTGGTAAACATCGTCCATCATCATGTAAAACTTACGATGAGAGCGGCATTGTATTGTGGTGTGGATCATTTTCCAAGACACTCGTTTCTGGCTACAGGGTAGGCTGGGTAGCACCTGGAAAATACAAAGAGCAAATAGAAAGAACCAAATTATTTCATTCGATGTATAGCAGCACTATTACTCATGAGGCGATTGGCAATTTTCTTGAAGTAGGCAGATACGAAGATCATTTGAGAAAAACTAGGCAGATTCTCCATCGCAACTCCCTTCAATTCTTGAGATGTATTAGCGAATATTTTCCTGATGATACAAAGGTAACACATCCTCAAGGCAGCATGAATTTATGGGTGGAATTAGGCGGGCAAAAAGATTCTATAGAACTTTATAACAAAGCCATTGCAAAAAAAATCAGCATCACACCAGGAAGAATGTATACATTACAACAACAATATAATAACTGTTTTAAACTAAGCTATGGAATGCATTGGAACGAGAAAGTGGAGAATGCTCTTAAAACCTTAGGAATGCTTTCTAAGAATTAAAATGAATTAAAATATTTTGTTTATCAATTCTGCTGCTACCAATTCCATTGGTTTATCTCTGTCCAATAGTGGGTTAATTTCAGTAAATTCTAATCCCACTATTTTTTCATTTTTTAATAAACTAGAAAGTAAATAGATTGCTTCCTCTTTTGAAAGTCCATTTGGAACAGGGGTGCCTGTACCGATAGATATTTCAGGATCAAGGCTATCCACATCAAATGAAACATATATCAAATCACATGATTTTAAATGGTCTATGGTTTGATTCAAAACTGCTTCTATTCCAATGGTCTTTCTTATTTCAGGAGTAAAATATTTAATACCCATATTGTTTATTATTATTTCTTCCTCCTCTTCAAAATCTCTCAAATCAATAAATACAAGGTCTTCAGGTAATATTTTAGGAGTTATTTTTTTATCACC
>JBBALJ010000026.1:0-31836 GCA_040403075.1 Bacteroidia bacterium | reverse complement strand
TGTGAGATTTTCATTTTCACCTTGGTATTCATAAAGAAACTCAACCAATTTCTTCATAAAAATTATGACAATATTGATTTTTAGCTAATATCTTATATTTTTGACGCTTATGCTATTCGCGAAAAAGCTACTTACTACAATCTCCTTGTTACTATTTTTAATAAATGGTAAGGCAGAAAATGCTTGTAATGGCTTTATAGATTTTCGTCAAAACAAAGACTTTTTTTCAACCCCAATTGATTTAAATGGGGAATGGGACTTTTATTGGGAAAAGACATTAAAAGAAATAAACCCGAAAATTACTGCTGAACATGTATATGTGCCTTCAAGCTGGGATCACAATAAGTATAACCGATATGGATTTGCGACTTATCACATTAAAGTACTAATTGATTCGAAGAATTGTAAATCAACTGTTGGAATATACCTTCCGAGTATATGTAATAATTACAACCTGTATGTAAACAATAAAAAAATGGCCTTCGTGGGAAATTTTTCAACTAACGAAATGTCTGCTGAACCAGATTACAAACCTCAGGTAGTTTATTTTGATCCTACTTCGGATACCTTAGATATACATATTGAAGTATCCAATTACTTTTACAGAGAAGGAGGTATCAATTATTCTGTCAAAATTGGAGATGGTAAAATTATGAATACATTCTTCAACGAGAGTATCATTTTTAATGCATTTTCAGCGGGTGTATTCTTCATTATGTTTATCTATTTCTTGTCATTTTTCTTGGTAAGTAAAAGAGATAACCTCGCCATCTATTTTTCTTTACTATGTCTAACTTCTTGTTTAAGATTAATTAGCACTGACATGGCTATATTGAGGAGTTTTGACATTTCTATTCCATGGGAAATTCTAGTAAAAATTGAGTTTATTTCAATTTATAGTATGATTACTTTCGGGGCCTTATTTTTAACTTCATTTTTTCCGAAACAAACAAACAAAATTATACTATATACAATTTGTGTAATCAATCTTATAATCATCTTATTTACAGTTTTTGCAACTGTAAACATTTCTTCATACATAATGCCATTCTTTAAATTATTTTCAATAATTCAATTGACATTTTTGGCTAATGTGGTTTTTAGAGCACTATATAATAAAGTTAAGCTTTCATTCTTGGTATGCGTTGGTTTCTTGATAGTGTTTGTATGTGGTATTAACGATGCCTTGTATAGTGCAGAAGTAATTAAATCGGTCTACCTTTTACCCATTGGCTTAATAAGTTTCGTGTTTATTATGGCTTTTGTGGTTACCAGAAAATTCTCATTGGCCTTTGTTGATGTTCAAGATTTGTCTGAAGAATTAGCTATCGCTAATAAAAACCAAGAAGATATTATTGAAAGAAGAACCTTAGAGCTTAACAACAAAGCAAACGAACTTGAAAAGAATAATGCCGTTAAAGATAAAATTCTTAACATTATTGCGCATGATTTAAGAGCACCTATAAAAACACTTAATCAGGTTCTAAATTGGGTAGAAGAAGATGAAGAGTTAACCATCAAGGAAACAAAAAAATATCTAAAAAGTATTAATAGAAATGTTGAAAATCTGAACTTAACAATCGAAAATCTGCTTACCTGGTCCAAAAATGAGTTAAATGGAATTAATTCGGACCTTAGTTCATTTGATATTAGAAGCATTATCAATCAAGTAATTGAATTGTGTAGATTACAAATAGATACCAAAGAAATAAAATTAATAAACCAAGTAGTTGATAGGCATATTGTTTTAGCTGATAGCAATCACATACACCTTATTTTAAGAAATTTAATTAGCAATGCCATTAAATTTAGCAACCCTAAAGGCTATATTATAATTAGTGCGTTTCAAATAAACAGCCAATTACAAGTATGCGTTGCAGACAGTGGCATTGGAATCTCACCTGAGGCACAAACCAAGCTATTCAAGCTTAATGAACACTTTACCACATATGGCACATCCAACGAAAAAGGAACTGGTCTAGGTTTACTTTTATGTAAAGATTATATCGAACAAAATGGAGGAAAGTTATGGGTGGAAAGCGAATTGGGCAAAGGAACCAAGGTGATTTTCCGCATAAACATGGCAAATTAAAGATCCCCGAACTCACAATAATTCCATTAATATAGTCGTTCTACAATTGAATGTGGAATGACAATTGCTAGTCATAACTTTGATAATTCATTCGTTATGTGTATTTTCGTTGGCTATATTCAATTTAAAAAGAGAATTTAATGATATATAAATTAAGATTTTTATTACTACCAATATCATTTTTGATAAGTCAATTTGCTTTTTCGCAACCTAACTCAAATCAAAACAACGAAACTTTAATTGCAAGTATTGATAGTAATACGATAAAACTTAGGAATAAATTATACCCTCAAATTCCAGCGGGAGATTTAAACATTTATGGATTTGAGGATAATGATGTGCCAGTATATGCAGATTCGGTATACAAATACCGACTTTCATTACTAGAAACTGAAATTCCGCTAGATTATAACCAATATGTAAAAGGATATATTGATTTATACGCTATCAGAAAAAGGGCTCTGGTTTCAAAAATATTGTCATATTCAGCCTATTATTTTCCAATAGTTGAAGATATTTTCAACCGAGAAAACATTCCATTAGAGCTTAAATACCTTGCTGTTATTGAATCTGCTTTAAACCAAAATGCTGTTTCACCTGTGGGTGCAACAGGCATGTGGCAATTTATGGCACCAACTGGTAAAATGTATGGTTTAAAAACAAATCATTTACTAGACGAAAGAAGAGATTTAATTAAATCAACTGAAGCAGCTGTAAAATATTTTAAAAACTCATACAGAATATATGGAGATTGGTTACTAGTAATTGCAAGTTACAATTGCGGACCGGGGAACGTATCCAAAGCTATTAGAAAATCTGGAGGCAAGAGGAACTTTTGGGAAATCATGCCTTACCTACCAAGAGAAACAAGGGGTTATGTACCAGCTTTTGTAGCTGCTACTTATGTAATGAGCTATGCACCAGAACATAATTTATATGCAGCTGATATTCTAATGTACTATCATTTGGATACTGTGATGGTTGACAATCGCTATTCAGTTGAACAATTGTCTTTAGCTTTGGATATGCCAATAGATGAAATTAAAAGCTATAATCCTTCGCTTAGAAGAGGTTATATTCCATTTAGCAATGACAAAATTGTATTGACATTACCTTACAATAAAGCTGTGAAATTTGCTTCGCTTAATGATAGTAATATAAAATCAAGGGCTGGAGACACAGAATTATTAGCCTTGAATAATGATATTCAAATCTCTAAATCAAGAAATTCGACTAACAAATCTTACACTAAGAAAATCATTTATAAAGTAAGAAGGGGTGAATTACTTGCCACTATAGCAGATAAGTTTAACGTTAGCATTATTGAGGTAAAAAAATGGAATCACTTAAGAGGCTCCAAAATTAAAAGAGGCCAAAGGCTTACCATTTTTGCTGAAAGAGCTTAATTATTCTACAACAGGTCGGGTATAATAACCCGTTCCATTGTACTCTCTTTTTCCAGTTGCTGTTCTACAGGTTTCACTACAAGCACCTTCTAATTCGTCCGCACATTTTTCACACATATTAAATTGCTCATTGCAATCTACATTGGCGCAGTTTAAACTGCGATTAGTTCCATCACCGCATACCTTGCATTGACCAATGGTAGCAGGATTAACATTATTAATTGGAACAGTTACCCTGCCATCATACACGTATAAAACACCTTCAAAGTCTTTACCTCCGGTATCTTTTGCATACCCAATAATGCCATCATGCAATTGATACACATCTTTAAAACCATTTTTCAATAAAAATCCGCTTGCTTTCTCACATTTAACACCACCTGTGCAGTAGGTAACTACTTTTTTATCTTTATACTTTTCTAATTCAGGTAGTTTTGAAGGAAACTCTCTAAAGGTTTCAATATCTAGGGTTACTGCATTTTTGAATTTACCAATTCGGGTTTCGTAATTTGACCTTACATCAAGTATAATTACATCCTCTGCATCTTTCAATTCAAGAAATTCATTTCCTTTCAAGTGCTTTCCTGTAATTTCATTTGGATCAATATCATCCAATTCTTTCAGACCGCTGTTTACAATCTCTTTCTTATATCTACAATGCATCCTATTAAATGCATGTTCAGTTGCTTCATCCACTTTAAAACTAACACCCAAAAACATAGGATTACTCTTCAAGTCTTGCATATAAGTTTGGCAATTTTCGGCCAAACCACTAAATGTACCATTAATTCCTTCCTCAGCAACATAAATACGGCCTCTAAGCTTTAAACTTTTGCAGTATTTTAAGTGCTGTTCAGCAAATTGCGGAGCATCTTGAATCTTCGTATAGTAATAATAAGCAACAACGAAGTATTTTTCAGTATTATCCATATTTGCAGCAAATTTAATTTTTGTTTATGTTAAAAATATATTTGTAAGGAAAAAATATTTACTTCACGAAAAAATTATAATATGAACTATTGGTTAGTTAAATCAGAACCCTTTAAATACAGTTGGGAACAATTTGAAAAAGATAAATCAACTTTTTGGGACGGTGTAAGAAACTATCAAGCCCGCAACAACCTGAGAGAAATGAAAAAAGGTGATTTGGTGCTTTGGTATCATAGCAATGAAGGAAAGGAGATTGTAGGTATTGCAAAGGTAGCTAAGGAATCATACCAAGATCCAACCACCGAAGATCCAAATTGGGTGGTGGTTGACTTAAAATATTTCAAAAAGTTAAAGAAAACTGTCACCTTAGAGCAGATAAAAGCCGACAAAAGATTGGCAAACATGGGCTTGGTTAGACAAGGACGACTTTCTGTTTCGTCATTAACTGTGGCTGAATTTGATACCATCATTGCCTTATCTGAAGAAAAATAATGGAACAAAAACCACCCTTTCCACCTTTCAACTTTGAAACGGCCACTCAAAAGGTGCAAATGGCTCAAGATGCATGGAACAAAAAAGATCCAGATAAGGTTTCTCTAGCCTATACTATTGATACAGAATGGAGAAATCGTGATTTATTTATCAATGGAAGAGAAGCTGTAATAAAATTTTTAGCTAAGAAATGGCAAAAAGAATTGGATTATAAGTTAAAAAAAGAATTATGGGCATATACAGATAACAGAATTGCGGTAAGGTTTGAATACGAATGGCATGATGAAAACGGTCAATGGTATCGTTCTTATGGAAACGAAAATTGGGAATTTGATGAAAATGGCCTCATGAAAAAACGCTATGCCAGTATAAATGATATAGCAATAAAAGAAAGCGAAAGACAACTTTAGTAAAATGGAATTTCTTTCAAAAGCTACTGAATTATCACTTTAAACACTTTAGCTTCTCCTTCAATTGAATTCAACTTCACATGGTATAATCCCGGAGATAAATGCTTCAAATTAATTTGTCTGTTATTGGCGGATATGACATTGACAAAAACCTCTTGGCCGAGACCATTCAGAACTGAAATATCATATGAAGAATTTAGGTTTTTGTTCAACTCCATTAACCCATTTGATGGATTAGGATAAAGGTATAAATCATCTGAATTTGAAATAGTTTGAATGCCAGAAAATGAGGAAATTTTTACGGCTTTATAGGCAGTATCACCAACACATCCAGAAATAGATGTTTCTATCACTTTGAGAGTATCTAATCCCATTGCATTCCATAATATACTTATTGTATTTCCACTACTGCTACCTACACCTTTAGTATAAAGCCAAAAATAGGTTGATCCGCTCGTAGCAGGTACAATATAATTTTGATAATTTTGAATTTTCACATCAGAAATTCCGCTTATGCTAATTGGTTGAGGTTTATTATTTATATTAACTTGTAACAACTTAGAAACACCCACACAAGAGTTGGTATCAATAGAATTTAACATATAATTTCCTGTGGCATTTACTATAATAGTATTAGTATTCTTTGCATAAAGACTTCCATCTTTTAACCAATTATAACTAATTCCATTAATCGTATCAGGTGTGCTTAATACAAGTTCTCTACCCTCACAAATACTTAATGGACCTGTATAGTCAATAAATGCTTGAGGAATAGAGCCCACAAATACATTTTGAGAACTTGAATCGACACAACCGAAAACAGTTTTACCTTTTAATGTAACTTTATAGTTACCGGGATTGGCATATTTTTTAGCGTAAATAAAAGACTGGTTTGAGGTATCACCATCTCCAAAATCCCAGGTATATTTAACTATATAATCAGGTGCAGATGTTTTAGCAGTATTTATAAAATTAAAACCTTTACCATTTATGCAATCAATAGTAGTATTAGGATTAAAGGTAATTTGTGGCTTGGGTGCAATATTTAATGACAAGGGATCTGAAATACATTCATTCAAATCTGCATCAACTACTTTAACCGTATATTTACCTTCAATTTGCGTAGAAAGCATATTGCTTGTTTCCATTAATTTTAGGCCATCCCTGTACCATGAGTAAAGATATCCTTGCTGATAACCAGCTTGTATGGTAATACTTTTATTTGGACAAATATGAGATGCATCTTTGTAATTGATGTATGCTTCAGGTATCTGATATTCAATAATATCCAAGTTGCTAGATGAATCCACACAATTGTATAAGGAGGTTACTTTTAATTTATACTTCCCTCCTCTTTTAACCTGAACTATCGAGTCACTAGGACCTGCAAAATATGTTCCATCTTTATACCACATATATGAGTAGGGCCAATCTTTGGGTCCTTTAAGTGTTACTGTGTCTCCTTTACAAAAAGCTGTATTACCAATAACCGTTATTTTGGTATTTGGAATTTGTTCTTTAACCTCAAATTCACTTGAAGTATTTGAACATCCAAGACTATTGGTTACAATCACATCATACTTACCGGAGTCATATAGCATAATATGAGGGTTGGTGTAATTCATTAACGATTTATTCTTTCTCCATTGAAAGGCATTGGTAACGCTGGTAGAAATATAATCTACATAGGTTTCCAATTTCACACTATCGTTATAACAAATCCATTTAGAAGAAAGAGAGGCATAGCCAACAGATAATCTAACATTAGGCTTGGGTTTAACAGTCACAAGAGCATAACTAGAATCTTTACATCCAAAACTATTAGTGACAATTACTTTAACATTTTCATTAATTTTAGCCACATATTTGCTTGAATCAAAACCACTAAGTTCACGGTAATTAAAATAGGGCCAACTGTAATGATAACCTGAGGTTTTTGGTACACTCAAAATAACTGTATCACCTTGACAAAAGGTTGTAGGACCTGAAAAAGAAATAGTAACATCAGGCTTGGGGTTAATAATTAAATTTGAATAAGATGTGTCAACACATCCATTGTTAGCTTTTGCGATTAACTTAACTTTATAAACCCCCGAGGTATTGTATTTTTTCGCATAAACAAATGTTTGAGAAGCCGTATCACCATTGCCAAAATCCCATAAATAGCTATTAATATAATAAGGCAAAGCAATCAAAGAGGTATTGTTAAAAGTAAAGCCTTTACCTTGCACACATTGCGATGAATTATCTACCGTAAAATTTGAAATCGGTCTTGGATAAAGATTGACATTGCTTGTAAAACTATCAACACAACCATTATTAGACCTAACAATTAATTTAACTGCATAGGCTCCCACTCCATTATATTTCTTATTTACAATTGAAAATAAATTTGAGCTATCCCCATCCCCAAAATACCATGTATAACTTGCCAAAGAATGAGGTGAGGCAATTGTTGAGTTATTGGTAAAATTATAACCATTTTCATATACGCATTGTCCAGCTTTATTAATTAAAAAACTAACCGTTGGATTGGGTAATACATTTATCTGCACTGCAACTGATGTGTCATAATCATTACCAGAAATGACAACCCTTTTAAACCAATTGGTAGTGCTAATAGACTGTATATAATAATTCTGAAAACTATTAAAACCTAAAGCCATTGCATATCCCCCATCAAAACTAGATTCTGAAGAAAGCCATCTATAAACAAAATTGCCGTTTACCCCATTTGGGACTGAGCCAGAAATGAGTGCGGAGGAGGAGTTGGAACATACAGATATATTACCAGAAATGGTGTTATTGCTAATAACAGAAAAAGAGGCTGATGAAGCTAAAATCATTAAACTCATCACGAGGATGAATCTGGATATTAGTCGTTTCATTTGGTATTGGATTATTGGCGAATGTATTTAATATTTTAAACTTTTCACAATCTGAAACTTACAATTTCAAATTATACTACGATTTTCATTTTTGGCTTCTATCCATTTCGCCATATACTTTGAACTTAAAAGGGTTTGATGTTGTATAATTGAACCCATAAAATTATGAAGGCGATGTTTTGACAAATTAGCTCTCTTTTCTTGAATTCTCGCAACTAAATCTGAACCAAATATCTTTTTATCATAACATAAATTGATAATATCAACACCTCGTTCCTGAGCTTGTAACCACTTATCTTTTCCTGTATAAATTTTTATAGCGCAATCACAAAAACCAATATTATCGCTCGAAATCGAGCCACTCCATTCTAAATTTCCATGCATGGCCTCAGCCCCAATAGGAGTTGTGATACTTGGAGTTCCGCATAACATAGCCTGAACCAACTTCCCCTTTAATCCTGCACCAAAACGAATGGGAGCTAACAAGACTCTTGCATTTCGAACTAGCTCATTGGCATCCTTTGCCCTTCCTTTAATGATAAATCCCTCCTTGACGTTATGCAATTCAAAAACCTTTTGTGATGGATAGGCTCCATAAATATGCAATTCCACATTTGGTAGTTGCTTTCTGATTATCGGCCAAATCTCTTTTTTCAAATATTGAACCGCATCCCAATTGGGCTTATGTAAAAAATTCCCTATCGAAATAAAATGCTTTCTTTCTTCGAATGAAGGCAATTTAGCCAAATTTCTATAAGCAATATTTTCTAACATGAAAGGCAAATAGAGTAATAAACTGGCATCTATTTTAAAGACAGTCTGTAATACATCCATCTCGAAAGTAGAGATTATTAAGGATAGGTCACAACGCAGGATACTTGCTATTTCCCGCTTAGCCATATCTTCTCTAAGTAAATCATCAAATTCAAAATTTCTATTCTGCTTTAGTGCCTTTTGTCTCGCATACCTCAATGCATGTAAATCCTCGGTGTCCAATATCCTTAGGGCATTAGGGCAATGTTCGGCTACCCTCCATCCAAACTGTTCTTCAGTCATAAACCTATCAAATATAACCATGCTAGGCTGAAGTTTTTTTAATAACTCATCAAATGTGTGACTATTTAGTTGAATACATTCCTTTTGAACACCTATGCTTTCTATATCGAACATAAATTCACTTGGGGTAGCTATGCTAGCATAAGTAATTTGCCAATGTTGCGTTTGAAACAATTCAATCAACTGCATCATGCGAGTGCCAGCAGCTGAGGAATCAGGCTCGGGCCAAACAGAACCAATTATTAGAATTTTTTCACTCATGAATTATGTATGCAATCAAAACAATCTGCATTACAAAAAAAAGAATTTACTTTGCCCTATATGCAAATTTCTATTAATACACCTGCTTTATTATTTCCGGCCATCACCCTATTGATGTTGGCTTATACCAATCGTTTTCTTGCGTTAGCCAATTTGATTAGAAACTTGCATACACGTTACAAACAATCACCATTGGATAAAACATCCATTATTAATCAAATTCACAGTTTGCGCAAAAGGATACGCTATATTAAAAATATGCAGGCTTTTGGTGTAATAAGTTTCTTCCTTTGTGTATTATGTATGATGAGTATTTATTTGGAATATGAGACTTTTAGCTTTGTCATTTTCGGCTTAAGTCTGACATCCCTTATGCTTTCTCTAGCCCTATCTATAACTGAAATTTTCATGAGTACAAAAGCGCTTGAAATTGAATTGAGTGATTTGGAGTTGATGGATTGATTTTATGAGAAAGATTTTATTAATTTTTACAATTTTTTGTTCTGTATTTTATTTACAAGGTTTCTCCCAGAAAATTAAATCAACGAATAATGATACAAATATTTACTATTCCAATCAAATAGAAAATATAGCTCATTACAAATATGGAAATGATTCTTTTAATAAAATTTTTCTAAATAACTTTAAACTTAAAGATTCTTCAAAAATAAGTAGAGCTTTGAACATCATTTTTCTTGTTGTAGTAGAAAAAAACGGCTCTATAAGCTTCCCAATTTCAAAACCTAAATTAAGCAATAAATATCAATATTTGGTAGACATAGCACAAAACAATATTAAAAACTCTAAGAAATTTATTCCCGCAAAATTAAAAGGGAAAGCAGTTCGTTCTTATTATCGTTTTGATATACATGTATGTAATAATGGATACATACATTTTTCTCATTTTCCAGAGGTTATTAATGACCAAAATTCGATTGTTGATTATATAGAGATATGCGAGGATTTGATGGAATTACATTCTTTTTCAGACCCTATGCCCAGTTTTCCTGGTGGTCAAACTGCTTTTGATGAGTATATCAAAAGTAATTTAAAATACCCTAAAGAAGCTAAAGAAAATGGCGTTGAAGGCCGAGTAATTCTTAATTTCATTGTTGAATGTGATGGATCAATATCAGATGTCTTATTGCAAAAAGGCATTGGTTATGGTTGTGATGAAGAAGCTATTCGTTTAACAGAAAAAAGCTCTCCTTGGATTTCTGGAAAAATAAATGACAAACCTGTAAGAGTTCAGTTTATTCTTCCAATACCATTTAAATTAAATGAGTAAAATATCTATAAACTAGGCTCCACTAAAATCGTTTCACCATTTTCATTCATAAACATTCTGGTTAATGCACATTATGGTAATATCTTCTTTTAATTACAAAAAAAAAGAGGCTGAATATTTAAAAACAGCCTCTTTTCTAAAAACTTAAAAAGTAATTAATCTCTTCTACCTGCATATATCTGCAAATAGTAAAGCAAGGTAGCTATTGAGGCTATGGCAGCTACTACATAAGTGCTTGCAGCCCATCTCAATGCATCTTTGCTTAAGTCGTGCTCATCTTTTCTTACTATTCCACTGGTATCAAGCCAAGCAAGGGCTCTGCTACTTGCATCAAACTCGACCGGCAAGGTAATCAATGAAAATAAAGTAGTTAATGAAAACAATACAATACCTATAAGCAACAATGCAGGAAAAGTATTGATTAATAGCACACCTCCCAACAAAATCCATTGCAAATAACCAGAGGTAACACTTACAATAGGCACGATGGCCGAACGGAAATTCAACCAAGCATAGGCTTTTGCATTTTGCACAGCATGTCCACACTCATGGGCAGCAACAGCTGCAGCTAAAACACTTCTACCATAATATACATCTTGGCTAAGGTTTACCGTTTTGTTCTGTGGATTGTAGTGGTCGCTCAACTGCCCTTCAGCACTTACAATTTTTACATCGTAAATGCCATGATCGTTTAGCATTTGTTGTGCTATTTCGGCACCAGTCATGTGGTTGCTCAGACCAATTTCCGAATATTTTTTGGCTTTTGATTTAAACCTCCAGCTTACATAGAAGCTAAGTGCCAGAGGAATGATAAAGTACATAAACATAGTTTTTCTTAATTTTAGTATTTCTGAAATTACAAACTGCGTACCACTCGCACAATAATGACGATTAATGCCATTAAGAACATTAAAATAGATATTTTATTGATTCCATGCATCACTTTTAAGTTGAATGATGACGGACTGTCAGCATCTTGTTTTTTCCAAAATGTAACGTAAGACATGAATTTTTTAAACATGAGACAAATGTATTAAGCCTAACGGAATTACAAACAAAAATTATATCAGATTGTTTGGATTAAGTGTAATTAAATGTCAAATCTAAATATAAATTTAGATTTGTCTAAAAATAATATATTTGCAGCATGTATTCGTTCACAGAAGAAAATTATTTGAAAGCCATTTACAAGCTCTCTGATAATAATGGCAATGGTGTTAGCACCAATTCCATTGCCGAAAACATGGAAACTAAAGCAGCATCGGTTACCGATATGATAAAAAAACTATCGGACAAAAAGCTGCTGAAGTACGAGAAATACAAAGGTGTAAACCTTACCCAAAAAGGAAAGGATGTAGCCCTACAGACCATTCGTAAACACAGAATTTGGGAGGTTTTTCTTCACGAAAAATTAAAATTTGGATGGGAAGAAGTGCATGAAGTGGCCGAACAATTGGAACATATTCAATCAGAATTACTCATAAACAAGCTTGATGAATTTTTGGGTTATCCCACACACGACCCTCATGGCGACCCTATACCGGGCGAAAACGGAGAGTTTCAAAGCAATGCCTTTGTGAGTTTGGATACAGTGGAAGCTAACAAAAAAGTGATTTTGAGTGGTGTGATAAATCACTCAGTTCCATTTCTTCAACACCTCAAAAAAATTGATTTAACACTGGGTCAAAAATTGATGGTAATAGAAATAAATGAATATGATCGCTCTTTAAAATTATTATTAAACGGCAAAATTGAAATATTTATAAGTAACGAAGTAGCTAAAAACATTTTGGTTAAATAAAATGCATTCATCAGACAAATCATTAAGTGAAGTACACGAAAGTGTGAAAGTACCAGAAAAGCAAAATCGTTGGCGCACTTTCATGTCGTTTATTGGACCTGCTTATCTGGTAAGTGTAGGATATATGGATCCCGGTAATTGGGCCACAGACATTGCAGGGGGTAGCAAATTTGGATACAGCCTTATTTGGGTTTTGCTTATGAGTAATCTCATGGCCTTGCTTCTGCAAAGTTTAGCCGCACGATTGGGAGTAGTAAAAGGTTGGGACTTGGCACAAGCAAGTAGACAACAGTTTGGTCAGTGGGCTAATTTTTCATTGTATGCTTTTGCAGAAATAGCCATTGCAGCATGCGATTTAGCCGAAATAATAGGAATGGCAATTGGCTTGAATTTACTTTTTCATTTGCCATTACTTTATGGCATTCTCATCACCGCTTTTGATACCTTTTTATTGCTATTATTGATAAACAAAGGAATCCGCAAACTTGAGTTGTTCATTGTAAGCATGGTAAGTATTATTGGTCTGTCCTTCATTGCCCAATTATTTATTGTTAAACCAGACACCATCGAAATCATGAAAGGCTTTGTTCCAAGCTCACTATCTGGAGATGCCTTGTATATTGCCATTGGTATCATAGGAGCCACAGTGATGCCTCATAATTTATACCTTCACTCATCTCTTGTTCAAACCAGAAAATTCAGGAAAGACAATGCAGGAATAAAAGCTGCACTTAGGTACAATTTCTTTGATTTAACTATTGCCTTGAACCTTGCTTTTTTTGTGAATGCTGCCATTTTAATCCTTGCCGCTTCAGCATTTTTCACCAATGGTTTTCATCAAATCAGCGATATCAAAGATGCACATGTGATGTTAAATTCTTTATTTGGAAGCCTTGCCCCTACCCTATTTGCCATTGCCTTAATTTGCTCAGGTCAGAGTTCAACCATAACGGGAACATTGGCAGGGCAAATAGTAATGGAAGGATATTTAAATTTAAGGATTAGCCCTTGGCTTAGAAGAACCATTACTCGTTTGATTGCCATCATCCCTGCCATTTTCACCATACTATATTACGGTGAAGAAAAACTAGGTGCATTACTCATATTAAGTCAAGTTGTTTTGAGCCTTCAATTGGGCTTTGCCATTGTTCCTCTTATTCACTTCACTAGTAATAAGAAAATAATGGGCGAGTTTGCAATCAGCAAAACCATTAAATATTTAGCTTGGTTGGTTGCCATCATTATCATTTCGTTAAATGTAAAACTTGTTATAGAGGAGGTTTCTTCTTTTATAGATGGACTTTCAGAATCACATCAATGGATTGAAACACCAGTATTGTTGGTGGTTTTGTTTGCTGCGCTACTTTTATTGTATATCATTTTCCAACCTTTAATTATCAAGTTCACACAAAAGACCTACTTACCGCATGGTTCAGCTAGCAGGATAGAAAAGATCGAATCATTTACTTACAACAAAATAGCCATCACACTTGATTTCTCTGACAATGACAAGGCCTCTATTCAGCATGCCATGGCCGTAGGAGGAATGAATGCTGAATACCTTCTCATTCATATTGTTGAGTCGGTAGCAGCCACTAGATATGGTGGTGAGGTAATGGATAATGAAAGTTTAGAGGATTTATACAATATCAATCAGTATAAGAAGAACTTAATTGAATTAGGCTACAAGGCTGAAACCATATTGGGATATGGAAGAAGGGCAAAAAACATAGCTGAAATATCCAAAGAACATAACATTGAGTTACTTGTGATGGGTGCGCATGGACATGCTGCGCTTAAAGATTTTATTTTTGGCTCAACCGTTGATGCTGTAAGGCATTTGGTTAGCATACCTGTTTTGGTTGTCCGTGTATAGCAAAAATATACATGCAAAATTTACATACTGAAAGTTATTTTCGCTGCGTTATTACATTTTAAAAATATCCAATCGAAGAACATTTCATGAAAAAAATACTCATCATCCTCTTTGTTTATTGTGGGATACATGCTAAAGCTCAAAATAGAATTGACTCCCTAAGTATGGATAGTCTGCATGATGTTGAAATCAGATTAATGGGCTTGAGCGAACGTATGATTCAATCTTATGATGAAGAAGAAAGATTGACAAGCGGTAAGAATTTTATTCGCACTCTTGTAAGGGCTGTTAGGGTTCAAGGCTCCTATTACTATCCTTTTGATTCATTGAAGGCCGTTTCCATCCTTCATGCCCCGGATGATCTGTTCAGAATTATGACTTGGAATCTAGGAACCAATGAAGAGGAGTTTCATTATTATGGATTAATCCAAATGAATCCAGATAAGATTAAGAAGATAAAAGACACTACAAATCTAAGACCCTACTATCCACTGATAGATAGAAGTAGCAGAATTAACAATCCTTACGATACCATAACTAGCGCTGATTTTTGGTGGGGCTCTACTTATTACCAAATGGCATTGAACAAAGCTGGCAAAGCAAAGTTTTACACTTTGATTGGATGGGATGGTAATACAAGTAGAAGTAACAAAAAGGTTGTAGATGTATTAACCTTTCAAAACAACCTACCTGTTTTTGGCGCCCCTATTTTTGATGTAAAAGGTAAGAAACCTTTAAAACGAATGATTTGGGAGTTTAGCAATTTGGCAACAATGACATTGCGATACGAAGAGAAGAAAAACCTATTGATATATGAGAACATTGTTCCTCCAAAACCAAGTAATGTGGGTATGTACGAAACTTATCTACCTGATGGCAGTTATGATTTTATGGCCTGGAAAAATGGTAAATGGCAGATAACAGGTGAACTAAAAAACTTCAAAATGAGATAAGATTAATCCTTATAAAAAAGTAAAGCCCAAACAAAATTGTTTGGGCTTTACTTTTTAGTTTAGTTTATATTATGGAATTGAAATGACACCATTTGAACTATTAATGTCTATCAGTGGGTAATCATTAAAATCTACAGAAGCATCGCCATTTAAGTCATTAGGATCATACCCTAACACACCATTAGAACTTGCAATGTCCAAATCAGGATAATCATTAAAATCTACTGATCCATCTTGGTTAATATCACCTGTATAAATCAAAAATACACCTGTTCCATCATTAATCATATTATCTCCAAATGCTTGTGAAGTAGCACTTGAAAAATTATAGCTTGTACCTGCTGGATTCATTAGAACTGGATTGGCACTCCAAGTTGCAATAGAATTTCTATGTTTAATAACAATATAGTAGCTATTTCCTGCTGTAGCTGCTGGGAATACAGTATTACAAACACCAGAAGTGCTTAATGTAACTTTATTCGTAAAGCTAGTTGCAAATGTGCTAGAATTACGTAATTCTATAATAACAGTATCTGCAATATTTGTTGGACTAGCACCATTTGCATTAAATGGAGAGGCTGTCATCACTCCAGAACCTAAATACAATCCTTGTAAATAAGCCCTCAAATTTAAATTTACGCTAGATGGTGGTATAGTGCTGGTATCAGAAATAGTAAAATTACCATTCAAACTTGTTGCAGTCATAGTGGTATTTCCTGCTATTAATCCTGTGATGGCACTCGCTATGCTGTTATTTAGTTTTGTCCATGCGCTTGACGAGTAATTTACCAACCTAGCCAAGTTACTTGAAGGAACATTTCCAAATAAAGCTGAATCATAAGCCATGATAATTGTATAATCAAAACCTGAACCACCTGTTGGGTTCATAGCATAATAAGCCTTATATGACTTCATAGCGGAATGAATATTTGGAGAAACATTACCAGTGTAATACTTCACATCTAATGTCGAAGGAACTGTACCATTTGCACCCCAATTAACTGTTGCCACTTGTCGGCTAGCAAATGTATAGTTGCTTGCAGCGCTATTAGCAGGAGCTGAACTTTCAATAGCTGAACTCGGTATTGAACTTGGGGTAACTTCAAATGCACCGATGTCAGTTGGACCGCCAATAATTGTATTAGAACGACTATTACCTTTAAAATCATTGGTTATTTGTGTTAAGGCAATTCCTTTTCCATTTGCATACCAAGCTTCAGAATTAGTAGGAATTATACTTAAATCAGCTGTAGATGTAGAAGTAAATAAATTGTTACTATTTACTAAACTAACATTTTCAGCCCAATTTGTGTTATAGGTTGTGGTATATAATGCATTTAAATTTGACCATGACTGACTGCTTACACCTACTTGGTAAAGATTAGTTACATCATTTACAATCATCATATTGTACCTCAAATTAGAGCCTGATAATGCATTTAATGAACCTATACCAAAGTTATTTCCTGTGCCTGCTGAAACGGTGCGACTGTTATAAATTAAATTATTAATTGCATTAATTGTTCCTGCACCACCGTTATAGATTCCATAACTGCTTGTATCCGATGTTCCATCAATATAAATTGAATTGTTGTATATGTTTTGAGGGTTTGCAGTATTATTATTATAAATACCAACCACTCTTTCACTTGTATTTGATCCCAAGGTAATTTGATTATTGGCAATAATATTAGTGCCTGAAAGTGTAGACAAAATACCGATAGCAATGGCATTTTTATTACGGGTATCAGAAGTAATATTATAAATCTTATTACGCGTAATTGAGATATTACTATTAGATGAGGTTCCAAATTGGATACCTTTAGCACTCAATCCACCTGTGTTACCAGATGTAATATTATAAACAGTATTACCATCAATAGAGTCAATCTCATTTGCTGCTGGTAAGGCATATATTCCAATAGGACCTGAAGCACCATTAAAAGCACCTGTGTAAGCATGGTAAATATCCCTAACAGTATTATTCAAAATTGAGTAACTACCACTGCTACCATAAATACCTGTAACTACACCCGTAGCCAATACTCTGTTATAAATATTACCACACAAATTATCTTTTATTAAATTGATACCTCCAGACATAATACCATAACAATTATTTCCAACTGAGATGGTATCCCAAGGATTCAAGGCACCTCCTAAAATATTGTTTTTACAAATGGTATTTCCACTCAATCTGTATCCGTAAAAGCTACCTGATGTACTTGAAGCATAAATATTGGCCACAATATTACTATCAATAGTACTTAGCAAAGAAGATGTTGAGCTATAATAAATGGCATGAACTTGACCAGTACCACGCCATACGTATGGGGCACCGCTTCTGTCTGGTGCAGAACCTCCGATACTATTTTTACGAATGATATGGCCTCCGCCCCCACTCACAAGTACTAAAAACAAACCAACGTATGAGCTATCAGTATTGGTTGTATAAATTGAATTATTATAAAATGTCCAATAATCTCCACCTGTTGAAGCTAAATTAAGAGCGCCATATCTTACATTATAAAACTCACAATTTCTAATGGTATTATAATCATTCAAGGCACCAGTTGTACCTTGTGATTGAATTCCTGTGTTTGGTTTATTCAATCCTGAAGCAGTTATATATCCTGTTCCTAGGGTATCTCTGAAAACGCAGCCAACAATTAAATTAGAATCATTTCCTGTTCCTCCAGTTGCTGCGCTTAATACATTTAACAAGGCCACGGTATTGTTAACCCCTTCTATATAGCAGTTAGAAATAACATTCATATCTGCATCATTTATCAAATTTACAGATGATCCATTTAGGGCTCTATTCATGATACGTAAGTATTTTCCAGAACCTCCATAACTTCCATCGATAGTTACCCTGTCTGCACCTTCTAATCTAATAATTGCACTACTACCAATTGTTGTGGTACCTGTTAAACTTCTAATAACTGCTGCATCTGGCGAAATTGTTATCGAATATCCACCTGAAACACTTTCAGTAGTTTGAGCCAAACCAACTGTTGTTGGTTCTTCGATATCGCTTGTTAATTGAATTGTAATATTCCCTGAAACTACTGAGTTATTAATATAAGAGAAAAGACCATCACTAGCCGTTAGTGTTGTAAAAGTCTGTCCCGCTCCAACTAAAAAGTTACCAGATACTATTGGTTTTACTCTGTAGTTAAATGGTGTTGGATAAACCGTGATTGTGTTAACATCAAATCCTTCCGTACCACCAGGGTATGAACCTAAATTGTTGCTTGGTGTTGAATCTTGAGCAACCACGAAATAGTAAACAGAATCAGCTCCTATAAGACCACCCATTGAAGCAGCACTTATTGTAAATTGCCATGTTCCGTTTTTCGTATTTCCGCTTGTTAGAGTTCCAGCGCTTGAATTCCATGCACCTGCATTTAATTTTTTGAAATAAATCCTTGGAACTAGAGAACCAATTGCATATACCCCAGTGGCGTCTGTAATGGTTGCTGTGATAGATCTATCTGTTGTAATTTCATTATTAACCAATGGCGTATAAGTAATTGAAGGTGCTGCAACATCACTTGCTATAAAATTACCAGCATCTGCACCCAAATCAACTGGGCTAAATGATGCCCTTGATTGGTTATCAAAATCGACATCTGAGCCCGTTCCACTAACAGTTGCGCCATAAGCTTCAATTGGGGTAGCAATATTTCCATCAATATGCAAATCAATTGTAGATGAAGATCCCATAGGATTTACAAAAGAGATAGAACTGTTTATTGAACTTGCATCAATAGCGGATGCACTTTTCCAATTAGAAATGGTTTTAAATCCAATTGAATTATATAAACCTATTGAATCCGAATTCAAAAGATTAAAATTCATGGTTAATGAAGTATTATTATTCAAACCAACTGCAAAATGGCCAGCACCTGCAGAACTATTTGCTCTTTGGTTGATGAATATATTGTTTCTTACATCATCCGTTCCTGATCCTGTTCTCTGGAATGCGTAAGTTCTATAAAAATCAGTATTTACGCCTGTTCCACCAATTAAAACCGTATTGAAATAAATACTATTTGAACCCGTGTTTTTGGTGATACCTCGCATGGTACATGCGGTTATAATATTTGCACCAGATGCATCTATACCTAATCTCAACATATTATTTAGGATAAGACCATTTCCTGCAGCAATGTCCATACCTGTTATAGTTGCAATTGGATTATTGGTAGTTATATTTTGGCTATGCACCAAGTTGCGAGTTAAGAGATTTGTTCCTGTAACTGCGGTTGAATAAAATATACCTGTGTTTTGAACTGCAGCGGTAGTGCTAGTGCCATTTAATGTTAATGTATGTATGGTATTATTGGTAACATTAACTGAA
This sequence comes from Bacteroidia bacterium, assembly GCA_040403075.1. Taxonomy (GTDB): domain Bacteria; phylum Bacteroidota; class Bacteroidia; order UKL13-3; family UKL13-3; genus RGVD01. Next base: position 12,017 of record JBBALJ010000026.1, on the reverse strand, counting down.
CCTACAGTTTGACTAACAACAATACCACCGATGGCAGAATTTGCACCATTTGAAGTTGTGTTTGTTGAAGTATATAAATTATTTACAGCATTTCCAGTAACAGCATAGGTTCCAGTTGTTGTTGGAACCAATACAATTCCCTTAATTTTTGCAGCTTGAGAACCGGTTGATTGGTAATTGGTTCTCATGTTTGAAACGATATTATTTGAAATATTATAAACTGGACTAGTTGCGCCTGTATTCACCCAGATACCATAAACATTTTGAGCGAATGTAGATGTAGCACAAATTGAACTTGCATAAATGCTATTGGATAAAAGAGTATCACCAATAATGTTATTGCTACAAGTTACGTTTGGAGCACCGGCAAGATTTATACCATAAAATTCAGGTGTGGCTGTGGTTGCATTTCCTAAAACTTCAATACCACTTACCCTATTATTGGTAATGTTTACTGTATTTCCTGATGATGATTGTAAACCCATGAATCCACCACCTGCAATCGTAGTTGTAAAAACAATTGAACTATTAGAAGTTGTGGAACCAATCGTATTACCATTAACATTTACAATACCATTAGCTACTTTCATTCCCAAAAATGAGCTTGTAGCTGTATTAGCAAGAGTACCATTGATATTTGCAATTGTATTTCCATTGAATGTAGTTGTTGCACCTACTCCAACAGACAAATCAACACCCCAGAAATTGGTTGATGTATTACTTGTAAAAGTATACATACCTGAACCATTGCTTGCACTTCCTCCAATGAAATTATTATTTACAACAAACCCACTAGCGGAAGTTAACGAAGCTGTATTTGGAGTAATCCACATAGCGCGATGCGTCACTGCGGTTGTATAAGTTAAAGGATTAGTTTGATATAAACGATTTGCAGTTATTTGCCAATTGTTATTTTGAGCACCAATATAAATACCCGCAGATGCTAAAGTAGAACTATAATAATTGTAAATTTTACAACTATCAATAATATTGTTGTCATTATTTGCAGCTAAAGTTGAATTTGAACCTATGCTTGAAATTCCTATTAATGGATTTCCACCTGTCTCCTCATGAATGTCACAATATCTAACAATGTTATTGTCATTGCCATTAGCTCCTATAGTATTACCAAAGTTAACAACACCTGCACCAGCTATACCATTAGAAGTGGCGTTATTACTTCTAAAATCAGTAAAAAGTAATTTATTATTTGAAGCTTCATTTATTAGACGAACAGCAGGGGCTGTTGTTCCAGTATTACTTATTACTAAATTACTACCTGAACTGAATCCTCCCAAGCCACCTTGACGTCCATCAATAGTAAAATTCTTGATTCCATTCAAATCAATTGTAGATGTTGAGTTATTACTTTCAATTCTAGAAGCTACGCCTGATGACGGCATTAAAGTTAATGAATTTGATGCAGATGAATTAGCGTAAGCACCAAATGTGAGTGGAAATGTTTCACCTGAAGCGACATTATACAAAGCATCAGTTAATTGAAAAGTTACTGGAGCACTAACACCCAAAGCAGATAAATCAGCCAAAGCAGAAGTAATGGTGGTATAATTTGGACTAGACTGACCAACGCCAATATAATAAGTTCCACTTAGTGGAGATTGTAATTGTCTACTTCCAAATGGATCTCCATTTATTAAATTGTATTGAGTTCCACTAAGTGTTATATTATCAACTGAAGCATCCAAATAGTTACCACCATTGGCGGTTGGACTGATATCATACGTTAACCAAAAATAATTTACTCCAACTGCTAACCTTTTTGAACCAGTGATGCTATATTGTCCCGAAGGAGAAGCAGCGGTGCCAAACAAAGTAGTATTGGTAAATGTGCTATTAGTATCAGATGAATAAATTTTCGCATTCAACAAATCAGAGGTGTTTGATGTGGCATTTGTATTTAGCAAAAAGCTTGTCGCTTCCAGGGCATTCACAGATTTTTGTACATATACCCTTATTCTTAATATTCTGTTATTAGCTGAATTCAATGGAACTTGACCTGTAATTTGATCAGCATTTGCCGAGTCAAACACCATTGCATTTGCAGGCAGTCCTGTATAATTGCCTTCAATGGCACCCAAATCTGGAGCTCCACCAAGACCTGTATACCCGCTATTTCCAGCCCTAATAGTATTAAAATAATCAAAAGTAACTGGACTTACTGATCTACCACTAGATTCAATTACTGTTGCTATGCTAGGATCTATTCTTAAGAAATTACTATTTGCACCTACATTGCTTAAGAAATTTGGATTTTCAGTAACCGAATTTGAATCTCTAGGAGAAACCCTTGTTTGATAAGCTGAAATGGTTTGATCTAAATTTGTACCATCATAGTAAATAACACGATTGGCTGATGGTGTACCTGCATAAAACAAATTACGGTTTGTAGTCGCATTAATATTAGTTAAAGCAGTTGAAATGGATCTTCTAAATGCAGCAGTAATACCTGTTCCATTTGGAGTAGAATTATTAACTAATATGTTATTGCGCATATCTAATTGCGCTGAAGTTACCGTGGCACTATAGGTGTGGAAAATACATGTTGATGAAAAGTTAGTACCCGTTGAAGTAGCATTCAAATTAATAGTATTGTTATATATACCAAAATTAACACTAGCAGATGTAGATGTAATGTTAATGCCCATAACCGTAGAAGTCGTTCCACCATTTGACACTGGAGCAAACAATCTTGAAATAAGATTATTATAAATTAAGCAAGTTCCAGCAGTAACAGTACCAATAGTCATCCCAGCAACTGCTGATGATGCATTGTTATTCGTAGTTAAATCGTAAATTTTATTGTTAAAAATCCTTGGTAAACTGGATACCATATTCAATCCGTAAACCAAACCAGAGCCAGTTAAATTGTAAATGGTATTATAAGAAACAGTCCTTACACCACTGGTTGTACTCGTATAAATTCCCCAAAGATTACCTGTAGTTGTTCCACCATGTGTCAAATTATAGATGGTATTGTAATTATAGTTTTCATTTGGTGTTGCTGAAATATTGTAAATTCCATATAGAACACCAGTTGCGGTAGACTTGGCCACATTCAAACCAAAAACCGTATTACTGTCACAAACAAGGGTTGTACCTGAGCCTTGAATACCGTACATCGTAGAGGTTGTTCCAGTACCAGTAATACTAAGCGTATTTACATTGTTTCTTCTAATAGTCTGCGTGGTTCCGGCTGCGGAATAAATACCAATTGTTGTTCCACCTGTTGTTCCATTTCGAGTAAAATTACTTACTGTATTATTGTAAAAATTAAGCACTGAAACCGCAGATGCATTGTATATACCACAAAGGGTTTGTGTACCAGTACCGATTGTGTTAATGGTAGTTCGGGTAACCGTATTATTTGTAATATTGGTTGAAACCGTATTTACTGCTGTATTGGCTATATTATAAAACGTACCAGAAGCAGCTGTCAAAGTGGTTGAGTCGATTGTATTGTTACTAATTGTTAAAGTACCACATGCGAACTGACTCAATATACACTCTTGCACACCCGTTCCAACTGAACTAAAGCCGTATATGTAGTTATTATTTACATTAACATTTGTAGCAGCCACATTTACCCAAATAGCGGTAAAAACACCAGAATTGGTATTTAGTAGCTTACAATTTAAAAATCTGTTGTTATTCAAATTAATGGTATTTCCATTGGCTCCAGATTGAGCCATCTCAGCATCCAAACACCAGTTATTAGCAGTAGTTGATGAACCACAGGCAATAGTTATGGTATTATTGGTTACATCGGCACTCGCTCCATTAGATGAATTAAATAAAAATATCCCTCTATTTGTAGTAGGATGGTTCACACCTGAGCCATTGTTATTATTTACAGTATTATATGAAATGTTAAAACTCCATTGGTCTTTAACAAAAACAGCCCCGCAAGCGGCCGTTGCACTTGTACCTCCGCCAAAGTTAATAATCGTATTACCAGTAGCTATAGAACCTCCGCCTACATCATTACCTACATCCGCTAAGGTATATGGAGACGCTGCTGCAAAACCTGAGAGTGCAATTCCATAATTACAATTTTGTATGGTATTTGAATAAAATTTATTATTAGAGCTCGTACCCGCAACAGAGGTAACTGTTGTAGTTGTGCTAATAGCAGTTGGGGTGCAAGCCATGACTTCAATACCAGCAGATCCACCTACGTTTAATCTAGGACTTGTAGCTGTGATAGTTGCTGTTGAATTGTTACGGTTCAATGTAATAGTGCAATTTTGCACTGTATTATTGTTGGCACCATCCGTTGCGCTTGCCTTATAAAAGCCATAGCCCACCTCCATCATAGTAGTAGGTGTAGTATTTGAAGCAGATTCCTGAAGGTTAATACCAGAAATAGTAACATAATCTGAACCAACAAAACTCCAAATTACATCTAATCCTGTATTGGCTGATGCCAATTGAGTTCCTGTAAATGCCGTAATTGTTGGATTAGTGCCAACACCCGATTTTTGAAACACAATGGGATTAGCTAAAGTTCCTGTAGCCGTTAATGAAATTGAGGCTGTAAGCGTTTCAGTATACCCCGCTGATACATTAAATACTGCACCACCAGTACCAACGCCATTGGTATTAAGAGCAGCTACTGCCGCTGCAATTGTTGAATAAGAACCTGGTATTGTGTAGGTCCCTGACAAGGTCTGGGCACTCAGAATACTTGGTAATCCTAAGACAAAGATTATGATACACTTTGTCCACCATTTTTGTATTGATTTTTTCATATTTTAGATATTTGGCAATTTTTATTAATAACAATTGTAGTAAATTTTATATTCATTTTTTTAGAATTAAAAAAAATAGTAAAAAAACCACTCATAAATATATAGTAAACAATAATATACGAAAATTCAAGTCACTATTTAAGCAAATTTATTTCCTTAGTTTTAACTTTATTTTAATAATATTTTGTTAAACCAATCTGACCATATAAAAGAGAATAAAAAAGGCGAAACTTTCGTTTCGCCTTTTACAATAATTTGAGAGCGTACTTTATACTATTCATCTTTACCTAGTTCAAATACTTCTTGACTGAAGCCAGTGAAACTAAATCCTCCATCATGGAAAAGATTTTGCATGGTTACCATGCGACTAAGGTCACTAAACATAAGCACACAATAATCCGCACATTGTTCGGCATTCGCATTGCCAAGCGGACTCAAAGCAGAAGCATAATCAAAGAAATTACCAAAACCTTTCACCCCACTGCCAGCCGTAGTCATAGTAGGGCTTTGAGAAATTGTATTTACACGTACTTTCCTAGATTTACCATAGTGATAACCAAAGCTTCTTGTAATACTTTCTAATAAGGATTTGGCATCTGCCATTTCACTGTAATGAGAAAATACCCTTTGCGCAGCTATATAAGTTAGAGATATAACTGAACCCCAGTCATTGATTGCGTCTTTTTTATAGCAAGTAGCCAATAATCGATGAAAGCTAATAGCAGAAATATCTAAAGTTTCATGCATAAATTTATAATCTAGATTGGTATATTCATTACCCTTTCTAATGTTCATACTCATACCCACTGAATGCAAAATAAAATCTATCTTACCACCTAATATTTCCATCGACTTGTCAATAAGGTTTTCCATATCTTCGTTTTTACTAACATCACATGGTATTATTTGAGCGTTGTTACAAGCGGCTGCTAATTCTTTAATTTCACCCATACGCATAGCAACAGGTGCATTCGTCAACACAAATTGAGCACCTTGTTCATGGCATTTCAAAGCCACTTGCCAAGCAATACTTTTATCATTTAATGCTCCGAAGATTATTCCTTTTTTTCCTTTTAATAAGTTATTCATTTTTGTTCTTAGTTTTGAGTCTTGTTTTAGTAAACCAATGAAATAGGTACCATAATAGGATTACTAACGCATAAATTTATTACTTGGCAATTTTAAGGTTTTTAACTTTAGATTTGAAAATATTTTTACCATGGAGACAAACAAGTTAGCATTTTTAACAACAGCCCTACTTTTAATTGCGTTAAATTCTGTTGCACAACCTTTTACCAAAACTGATTATCAACATGGAAAATTAAATCCTCAACGAACCTGCTTTGATGTGAACCGATACGAAATTACATTAAAAGTAAATCCCTCTCAAAAACAAATAGCTGGAAGCAATCAGATTTCATTTACCGCGCTTAAAAATACTAAGAAAATACAATTGGATTTATTTGCAAGTATGCAAATTGATAGCATACTTTACCTTAACAAAACCATACCCTTTGAAAGAGACAGCAATGCATTTTTCATAAGTTTCGACAAAAAAATAAAGAAAGGAACTCAAAGTATCTTAACTGTTTTTTTTAGTGGAAAACCTTTGGAAGCAAAAAAAGCTCCATGGGACGGGGGCTTTGTGTGGAGCAAAGATACAAGTGGCAACCCCTTTGTAGGATTGGCTTGTGAAGGAATTGGCGCTAGTTGTTGGTTACCCTGCAAAGACCATCTAAGTGATGAGGCAGAAAGCATGCTGATGCATTTACAAGTACCAAGTAATCTAATGGGTATATCTAATGGTAAACTAATAAGATGCCTTCCTCTTGATAACAGTTATACCCAATACGATTGGGCAGTTTCGTATCCAATTAACAACTACAACATCACGGTTAACATTGCAGACTATGCCCATATGCATGATGAATATAGAAGTCCTAAGTATGGTATTCTAAACCTTGATTATTATGTTTTGAGGTCAGCAGAAAAAATTGCACGTCAACATTTTGCTCAAGTAAAAACCATGATGAATTGTTTTGAAAAATATTTTGGCCCCTACCCCTTTTGGAATGATGGATACAAATTAGTTGAATCTCCATATTGGGGAATGGAGCACCAAAGTTGTGTTGCTTATGGCAACAATTATCAAAACAACAAATTCGGTTTTGATTTTATCATTGTGCATGAGAGCGGTCACGAATGGTTTGGCAATAGCCTTAGCATGAACGACCCTGCTGAAATGTGGATACACGAATCTTTCACCACTTATTCTGAATCAGTTTTTCAAGAGTGCCTGCAAGGAAAAGAAAGAGCATATAGATACATACTAGAACAAAAGAAAAATATCAAAAACCAACAGCCTATTATTGGCTATTATGATGTGTATTATCATGGTAGAAAAGACAATGATATTTATTACAAAGGTGCCTGGATGCTTCAAACCATGCGATATATGTTAGACAATGACAGCCTTTGGTTTAATACCCTTTACGACTTTGCTACAACTTTCAAACGACAAAATGTAAGCAACAAACAGGTCATGGACTTTTTTAGTAAACGCACGCGCCACAATTGGACTGCCTTTTTTGAGCAATATTTATTTAAAGCACAAATACCTGTTCTAGAATATTCGTTAATCGAAATGGATGGCCGACTTGAACTCAAATACCGCTTAGCAGCAGATGTAAAAGGTTTGGAAATGCCAATGAAAGTAAATATTAACAAAGATGCATTGGAGGACATACTTGCCAATTCTTCGTGGCAGATAATTGACCTTTCATATTTCAATAAAGAAGATTTCAAGATAGATGCTGGAAGGGTCCTGATACAATTGAAAGAATTGAAATAACAACAAGTGTTAATGGTTTTTAGAAACTAACAAACCAAATATCTTGTTAGGAGAAACTTAAGTATACATTTGATTTTCAAACCTAAAACCAATCATTTTGACATACAAAATTGGAACTAAAGAAAAACCAATGACCTTGAAAACGCCACCCTTATCAAGTGAATACACCATGCATGTGGATGTAAAAGATGGCGAAGACATTTAGGTTTGCACAGTTGGCAAAACCGTTTTACACTAAAATATGGATTGTATTAAAGACTTGCATGACAAGTTTAAGATACACGGTGACTAGTTGGACCTAGGAAGTGCAGATGAACAAAAGCCAGCCAAAGAAGGAACAATGGAAGCTTGGGGCAGGTCTGAATACAATCCTGTTGGAGGTTGGTATGGATTAAAAAAAGGATTTCGTGGTCGCTTTGGTATGTATATTCCTCCATTGATGGAAGCATTGGGTTTGGCAGAAGTTACACATGATGCCAAAAACAATAAAATGAGGGCGATATAGCTTCAATACATTATTTGGGGATATTAAAAATAAAACCCACTCCAAACACATTTTCAATGCTAATTTGGGGGTCTTCATTTAAATACTTGCGCAGTTTAGATATAAACACGTCAAGGCTCCGACCTAAGAAATAATCATTGTCTCCCCACAAGTCTTTTAGCATCTCATCTCTTTTAATTACCCTATTTTTATGATTGAATAGGTAAAGTAAAATATCACATTCCTTTTCGGTAATTCGTTTGGTATGGTCACCTAATTTAATGTATTGATTTTCTACATCAAACATGTATAAACCTATTTGTAATCTTGTCTTTTCAGGATTCTTTGAATTTTCAGGTAGTCTTCTAATAAGGGCTTTTATTTTCCATAACAACTCTTCTTCATCAAATGGTTTTGTGATGTAATCATCAGCACCTAAAGCATAGCCTTTTAGTTTATCTTCTTTTAAGGATTTGGCTGTAATAAAAATAAAAGGCACGCCTATATGTTGTTTTCTTATTTCTGAAGCCAAAGTAAAACCATCCATCTTAGGTAACATCACATCCAACAAATACAAATCAAATGATTGCGATTGAATTGTTTTATAAGCTAATTCTCCATTTACACATAAAGTCACTTCAAACCCCTCCAGTTCAAGAAAGTCGAGCAATAGAACTCCTAGATTAACATCATCTTCAGCCAATAATATTTTCAACTTTTCTTTATGCATGCTTTAATGAAATGGTAAATTTACTTCCTTGGTTCAACTCGCTATGTATTTCAACGAAGCCTCCATGTAATTCAACTATTTTTTTCACATAAGATAAACCCAATCCGTGACCTTTCACATCATGCACATTGCCTGTGGGAACACGATAATAGGTTTCAAAAATGCGTTTATGATTTATCTTGTCTATTCCAATACCATTATCTTGAACTTCTATAAAAAGCATGCCCTTTTCATTCCTAGTATTGATCATAATATTGGGAGTTTCAACTGAATACTTAATGGCATTATCAAACAAGTTATTTATCACATTTGAAAGATGCTTATCATCTCCCATTACAATAGAATTTTCAGCCTCAAGATTTAATTTGATGAAGGCCTTATTATTTTCAAGTTGCAACGATAAGGCTCTAATAGATTTCTCTATTATTTCATGCATATCAACATGTCCATTTTGCAATGGTATTTCACCTCTTTCAATGGCTGCCATGTTAAGTATTTGTTCCACCTGCCAATGCATTTTTTTATTCTCCTCTAAAATGATATTTGCATAATGATGTATCTTGTCCTCTTGCTTGATATTTGAATCTCGCAACAGTAATTTAATCGACAATCCAATATTAGTTAAAGGGGTCTTAAATTCGTGCGTCATATTGTTCAAAAATTCATTGGTACGCTTTGATATCTCCTTTTCTTTATTGAAGGTAAGGATGGTTCGCCAAAACATTAATAGAACGATACAAATTAATACTACTGAAACCAAAAACATTGTTCCCATTTCAGCCAAAACAAAGTCTACTTTATCAGGAAAAATAAGCTTCAATTCAAATAATTCATTTTGATTCGCATCTATTAATGATTGGTTATAGATATTATTAGAGAATTCTGATTTGCTTTTAGAACTAGCACTTGTAGGCTTAATAACATCATAGGAATACTTCACCTGAAAATGATAGAACCTCATGTAATAGGCAAAAATTGAGTCAATCTTATGAAGTTCTCTTTTACTTAAAACTGCTGATATATTATTGTTTCCGTTTTGTTTTAAGGAGGCTCCAATCCTGCCACATGTAACTTTATCCTCCCCTATTGCCTCGACTGTTTTTGACAATATCACATTTGCCTTTTCTGTAAACATTTGTTCTTTAAGTTCAGCTGATTCTATTATCCAAGTTACTTGGATTGCCATCAATGCAATGAGCGCCAATGAAGAAATAATGATAAATGAATGGCTTCGAAGTAATTTCATTCCGATGACGAAAATAGCTATTAATTAGATACAACAAAGTACGTTAACAAGTCATTAACATGATAATAACTAGTTGATAACAAAATACTATGTTGCTAGGCTATAGATTTGCCATATAAAAATACCACATATGAAACCCAAAACACTTTTATTCATTAGCCTTTGTGCGATATCCATTTTGTCATGCCATGTAAAAAAGGTAGCCAATACAAGTAATCAAAAAGAAGCTGTTTCTAATAACACCTCACCAAGTAGTAGTTTACTATTCCTAAAACCAGCATCAAGTGTGTATGAACCCGGAACTAAGGAATTAGCAGCTATTCAAACAAAATATAAGGATGCAAGCCTTTATCAATTGCAATTGGGACATGCTGTTTACACTCAGGGTGCCTGTTTAAAATGCCATGGCATTATTGAAATCTATCCATATTCTGAGGACAGATGGAAAGGTATTGTGGATACTATGGCCATGCGCTCGCAATTATCTGCTGAGTATAAAGATGCCGTTTACAAATATGTTCTTTCGATAAAGGCCACTCAAGTTAAATAAGGCAATATTTTAAAAAACATATTAACGCTTTGCACTGACTATATTTTCAATTTTGACAATGCCAAAAATAGTTGGCTTAATGTTAAGAATATTACTTGATTTATCTAACTAGTGAAGGGAAAATCAATCAGCAATCACAAATAGTAATATTTGTTTAGAACAGCTTTCAATAATGAGAGTAAAAGGAAGAAGTTATGTTTGTTATCAAGCACGCTAATTAGCATTTGGAATTGAAACCTCTCTTTATTTTAACATTCATTGTAAATTGAAAAGCTAAGCGATATTTAGAAAAAAAAATTAAACACAATTTGAACCATGAAAATAAAATTCTCACACATGCAAGTTTTTACTTTTTTGACCATACTACTTTTTGGCATTGCCTGCAACGGATCAGTTAAAAAGGATTTGTCAAAAGAAAAGGAACAGCCAAAACTTATTAAAAACATCGGTAACCCCCATTATGGCAATGTTTATTGCAGCCTTGAGGACAAAGAAGATAACTTATGGTTCGGAACTACATTGAATGGGCTGTATAAATATGATGGAAAATCGTTTAGGCAATTTTTGGTAGCCGATGGATTAATCAGTAATTGTATCAACGACATTATAGAAGATAAAGATGGTAAAATTTGGATAGGCACCGACAGTGGAGTATGTTATTTTGATGGTAAAATTTTCACTAAAATTCAAATTCAGCTACCCAAAAACCTACCCCCGAATACAAATAAACTTTACCAAAAGCACAGTGTGCATGATATCATGCAAGACCATACAGGCAAGCTATGGTTTGTAACAATAGACGGAGTATATACCTACGATGACAAATCCTTCACATTGTTTATCATTGATGTGACTGCCAATGGATTTATGGGCTCCAACGATAAAGTGGAACGAGTTTTTGAAGACAAAGCAGGAAACATTTGGTTTGGAGGAAGAACTAACAAAGGGGTGTATCGATATGATGGGAAATCTGTAACCAACCTCAAACTAAAGGAATTATTTCAAAATGGACCCAAGCCAAAACCTCATAGTTGGGGATGGCCACAATGCCAAGATAAAAATGGGAATATTTGGTTCAGCAATTGGGGTGGTGCCTATAAGTATGATGGAAAATCATTTACAACTTATACAAAAAAAGATGGCTTGCCTGGAAATAATGGAATGGTTGCGAAGATTATTGAAGACAAAAACGGCAATATTTGGTTTGGTGGTGATGGACTTTGTCGTTATGATTGTAAATCTTTCACGAGTTTTTCAACAAAAGATGGACTTCCGAGTCTTGGTATTTGGTCAATTTTGGAAGATAAAAATGAAAATGTGTGGGTAGGTACAAGAGAAACTGGTCTATATCTATATGATGGAAAATCATTTATTACTTATTCGGAAT
>JBBALJ010000025.1:1629-38997 GCA_040403075.1 Bacteroidia bacterium | reverse complement strand
AATAGGCGAACAGTACTGTAAATAATAGACTCTTTGCTTAACTTAATGACATTGTCCGTTAGCTAACGGAGGGAATGCCCATCGCTAATAATCTAGCGAAGTATTTTTATTTCCTTTTGAGAGATCAAAAGTAAAGCAATTAGAAGAATGATAGGTTTGGACAATCAAGAGTGATGAGATAAAGTCGAAGAAAAAAACAAGATATCAAGCTATAAAAAAGGCCACCTTTTTCAAGGAAGCCTTTCTCATATTTTATTTTCTTACAGTTTATTCAACCATCATTTTTCTTAACAAAGTTTCATTCTCTGTTTTGATGTTTATCAAATAAGAACCTTTGCTCAATCCATCAATGGCAATTTCAAACGCATTGCTTGCAAAGCTTCCGCTTAAAACTGTTTTACCTAACATATCCGAGATTACATATTCACCTTTATCAGCATTTAGCAATTCAACATGTAGGGTGTTGTGCGCAGGAATTGGGTAGATTTTTACATCCGATTTAGACATTTCATTGATGCCTACTTTCGAAATGGTCACTGCTTTCCATGCTGTATCATAACAGCCATTAATATCTTTCACAATAAGTGATGGATAAAAAGTACCATTGCTAGTATATTGATGACTAGTGGTTTTCACTAACGAATCTCTACCTCCATCACCAAAATACCAAAATCTCCTATCACTTGCATCTTGGGTAGTTTGAGTAAATTGAACATTACCTGCAGGGCTACCCATAGTAATACTAAAGTCTGTTCCTAGCCTCGGTATCTTTTGTACAAACACAACATCTGATTTACTACATCCTGTGAAATTATTTTTCAAACGAACCAAAATCAAATTATCAATTGCCTTGAAAATATTTGTATTTGTAGTGAAGGCGGTATCATTAGCAGTACTTTTCAAAGGTGTTGCCACAAAAGTTATTAAATCAAGATTTGAAAAAATAATACTATCGGTTCCTATCAATTTTCTAACTTTTATGCTAACAATAGAATCATAAAGACAATAAACGGAACTAGGGTTAGAGCTAGTTACTTGCATAGGTCCAGTTGGGCTATCATAATTGGTTATTTGTATCAATGTATCAAAGCTACAAGCCAAGTTACTTGAATCTAAAACCTTTATATTAATATTATAAATTCCTGCTTGCGGTCCAAATTTAAAGTTGAATTTACCTGGTTTGGCAGTAGGACGATTGGGTATAAAAACATTATATACTTTTCCATCATTAGGCATTGATATTGTGATAGCTGCTTTTCCACTATCACTTACACAGGCTTTGGTATCTGCAATAATAGTTACAGGTAGTCTTGGGCAATTTGCAGCCTGGCAAGTTGCAACGGATGCCGGACCCGGACCGCAAATATTATTAATGGCTCTTACCCAAATTTTGGCAACACCATTCAAAGGCAAGCCTGCAATGTTATGAGATAAGCCAGTGATTCCTGAAGGTGCAATCCAATTAGTACCTGAATCTAAACTAACTTGGTAACTAACAGCTCCAACAATAGCACCCCAATTAAATTCAACAGAAGTTAATGTTTTGTTTCCACAACCGATATTAGGGGGTGGAAGTGGTGCGTTGATATTGGCCAAAATGCTATTTGAAACATTTGAACAATAGATTGAATCTTGTGCTACAACCGAGATATTATATATACCCGGCTGCAATTTGAAGTAATAATTACTGTCCTTATTACTTCTTAATAATGTGGGTCCATTATAAAACGAATAGTTTGTGGCTTTTCCTTTGGCTGAAAACAAGATTGAATCACCCATACATATTGTGTCCTTACTTGATATTAAATTGATGCTTGGTTTAGCCCTTTGGTTTATCACTGTTGCCGAACTAGTTGTTTTGCAACCTAAATTTGAAGTTACCTTAACAGTATAGGAACCTGCTTTGGCTACATTAATAGATCTAGAAGTTTGATTGGCATCACTCCATAAATAGGTAAAACCATTCCCTGCATTGGCAGTTAGGCTAACACTGTCGTTTCCACAAACCAAAGTATTAGGTGCTGTAATAGTGGCAGATGGTTTTGTATTAACTAGTACTTGAATTGAATTAGGACTACTATTACCATTGCCATTAGAGGTAGTTAATGAAATGGTTTTCAAACCTGACGTTGCATACACTACTTTAGCCACTTGGGTGTTGGCTGTACTTGGTGTTCCTCCTGTCAAGGTCCAATTAAAACCTGTTGGGCTATTAATCCCCCCCCCAGTTAATGTAAGGGTATCTCCAATACAAACCGCGGTTGAAGAAGGAGTAATACTTGCAGTTGGCAAATTAGATGACTGTTCAGCTAAAGTGAATGATTTCACATATATATTGTCTCCAGACCCATCGGTACCATTGTTATTACTTCCGTTAAAAGCTACATAAAAAGTAACAGTCCCAGTACCAGAAGATGGAGCAGTCCAGTTAAAAGTCCAACTACTAACTGTGGCTGTAGTTTGACGAAGGTAAACCCTAGTTGCTGTAGCAGTAGATGTTCCTGTGCCCGCTGTCAAAGTTCCAGTTGAGATATTACTACTATTTAGAACAACCAACTCAAAACCATTTTTGGCGGTGGCAGCACTTGAACCATTTAAAGTTAACGAGTAATTAGTGCCTGGAACATAAGCCGAAGGCATACCAGAAATATTAATGGCACTCCATGCTGTTCCACTGCTAATGGCAGCTCCGGTGTGACAGCTTGTACAATTTCCCTCACTTGGCGCACCTGTTAGTCCAGTTGGTGGATTGGAGGCATTCGTAAAAATGTCATTAGAAAAAATCAACCCCAAAATCGTAAAAACGATGGCAATTAATTTAGTTTTAGTAGTTTGTTTAATCATATTGTTTATTTGTTTGTGGTCGAAAATAAACAATTATGAATAAAAAAAGCGTTGATAAACAATAAGTTTACCAACGCCTCTTAATTCTTTACAAAAGTGATATTAAAATATACTTGTGTGTTTTGTTAAAATTAGATACGCTCTACATTAACGGCATTCATGCCTTTTTTTCCTCTTTCAAGGTTGAATTGTACACGGTCGTTTTCTTGAATTTCATGAATTAAACCTGTTTGGTGTACAAAAGTTTCTTCGTTCGAATCATCATGTTTAATAAATCCGAAACCTTTTTCTTTGTTGAAGAACTTTACAGTTCCTGTTTGTGGTGTGCTCATTATTTTTATTAGTGTTATTTAAAGCATCAAAGGTAATAATTTAAACCAATATTTAAGCGCTAAAGGAATTTCTTAATATTTATCAGTCATTAATTAATGTCCAAAGTTTGTCTTTCAACTTGTCAATAGACTGATTAGTAGCAGAACTGATAAAAATATGAGGAACCCTAGGCAAAGATTTTTTTATCTCAGTTAATTCATCTTCTGTCACCAAATCACATTTAGTGATGGCCAATAATCTCTTTTTATCCGCTAATTCCTTGTTATAAAGCTTAAGCTCTTTCAGCAATATATTGTATTCTGCTTTGATATTTTCAGAAGTTGCAGGCACCATAAAAAGCAAGGTGGCGTTACGTTCAATATGTCTTAAAAATCTTGTTCCTAAACCTTTTCCTTCATGCGCGCCTTCAATAATACCAGGTATATCAGCCACAACAAATGATTTATAATCACGATACTCCACAATGCCTAAGTTAGGTACAATTGTGGTAAAAGGATAATCGGCTATTTCGGGCTTTGCAGCCGTGATCACTGACAAAAGGGTTGATTTACCTGCATTGGGCAAGCCTACCAAACCTACATCTGCCAATACTTTTAATTCTAGTATCTTCCATTCTTCTTTTCCATCCTCACCCGGCTGCGCAAAACGCGGTGTTTGGTTAACTGAATTCTTAAAATGAAAATTTCCCAATCCTCCCCTACCGCCACGTAGTAAAACATGTTGCTCTCCATCTTTGGTCACTTCAAAAAGAAATTCACCAGTTTCAGCATCACGAGCTACTGTACCAAGTGGCACATCTAATATCTCATCTTTACCATCAGCACCTGAACGTCTTCCCGCATCTCCGTTTCCACCTGGTTCAGCTAGAATATGCTTTCGGTATTTTAAATGGAGCAATGTCCACATATTGCTATTGCCACGTAAAATAATATGACCGGCCCTACCTCCATCTCCCCCGTCTGGGCCTCCCATGGCAGTGCGTTTATCGCGGTGTAAGTGCATAGCTCCCGCCCCACCTTTTCCCGTGCGACAGCATATTTTCACATAATCTACAAAATTTGATTCAGCCATTTTTAACTTTTCTTACTGACTGCAAAAGTAGGCATTTTCAATGGATTAACGAACCGAACTGAATCCTAACTTTACAGAACAGACCAAAAACTTAAGTCAGCAACGCATTAGAAAATCCCATAAATCCTATATTTGTATGAGTGAATACACCCAAAAACATACTCGCCATTATTTCATTCCCTTTCTTGCCAGCCACCACTGGGGGTGAAATATCGACCTTGAATATACTCAACTATACTGCACAAAAGCACAATGTAACCGTTTATACTGTTGATGCTTATAGCCAAAATTTCAAGCCTGAGAGTCTGCACTTCAAATTGATATTTGGTATGCGATTCAAAGCTTGGCGGTACATGAATGTGGGTTTGATTTTTACCATCATCAAACTTATTAAAGAAACAAAAGCCGATTATATATTTTTTGATCAACCTTGGCTAGGTTGGTTGATGCCTTTTATTAAAATTTTTACCCGCAAAAAAATCTATTTGCGCAGCAACAATATCGAATACCTCAGATTTAAGAGCATAGGCAAATCTTGGTGGACCATTCTGTATATGTATGAAAAGTTTGTTTACCGCATGACTGATTTGGTCATTTTTGTGAGTGATGTTGATCAAGCCAAGGCCATTGATGAGTTTTATATTCATCCTTCAAAAACCTTTTTATGTCCTTATGGTATTGAACTTGAAAGCCGACCAAACTTGAACAACAGCGCCAAGCAAGCTCTTCAGCAAAGACATTCAATTGAGCCGAACTCAAGCATCATATTGTTTTTTTCAACTTTAAGCTATCAACCCAATTACGAGGCTGTGGCTTTTATTGCCGATGAAATTTACCCACGACTGATTGAAAAAAATCAAAAGTTCATCATACTTATTTGTGGTAAAAACCTGCCTGAAAATATCAAACAAAAACTGGAAGGAAAAGCTGAAATCCAGTACCTAGGATTTGTGGATGATATAAACGAGTACATTGATGGTAGTGATGTGATGATAAACCCTATCTTAAGTGGAGGGGGTGTTAAAACCAAAGCGATAGACACCTTGGCTCGCAGCCAAACAGTAATATCTACCCAAACAGGTGCTGAAGGCATAGATGCCAATGTTTGCGGTAATAACCTACAAATTGCAGCCAACTATGATTGGAATGCTTTCACTGAAAAAATAATAGCTCATGTAAACAGCGGCAAAAGCAATAACATCCCTGATGATTTTTATAAAACCTATTATTGGCCACATATCATTGAAAGACTTAGTGAAAGGCTAGAGAAGAAATAGGCCATGACTGAGAAAATAAGAAAAAGCGAAAACCTGCATGTGCTGCTGTGGTTGATAAAAGACTGCTGTTGGATGATGGACATTAAATCTTTGGGCACCTTTATGGTATTGCCCACCATTGCCATGGCTGCTTATGTATGTTATATATCCAAGAAAGAACTAAATAGTTTGTTGCCCAACTTGGCAGTGCTATGTTGGATATGCGCCAATAGCCTTTGGATGCTTTTTGATTTCTACCAATGGATTTTAAAACCCTATGCCTTGATATTTTTCGGAATAGGCTTTGTTTTTATAATGATATACCTTTACCGCATTAGCATTTTGGGAAAGAAAGCTTGATAAGGACAAAAAATATTAAACAAATTGTAACATACTATGATAGACCTAACAAACATAAACAACCAATTCGATTCTAAATTTGAAGACTTTTCAGAATTGGTAGAAAAGATAGAACGTAAATACAAAATGTTTAATGAAGAAAACCCATTGATGGATGGCATCGTTTTTAGTTATGTAGATGATAAAGTGGCTTTGGTTTTTAATCCAGAATATGAAATTCCAAGCCAAGTGAAAACTGAAGTAGAAGCAGCCTATAAGCAGGTATTTGAAAAGGCTTAAAGACCCCAATAGCATTTAAAGTTCATTTGTCGTTCTATTAAGAAAAAATACATTTGGACTTATAATGGAAACTTACACGGTGAAAATATAGAGAGATAGATATCATTTTGTAAGCGTTATAAACAAGTATTATCCAATTTAGAATGAGATTATGCCCATAACCAGAAGTTCAAACCAAAAGAGTAAGACACTTGAAGAATTCTATAAAGAATTAACAAGTAACAATTCTACTCCAGTAGAAATTGAAATTGGCAATGCAATGCTTTCTTTTCTTACAATGACAAATAAGACTTTTGTTGACACAACACTTTATGGATTGACCTCTCATTATGCACTTGTAATTCAAGCCACAGACAAATGGGATGAAGATTGGTATGTTAGAGTTGATTGTATTGGAGATAAGAAATTCCTGTTTGAATACCAAATGACTGAAACTAAAAGTCCTTGGAAACATGCTGTGGTTAAAGGACAAGCAAATACCATCGATGAAGCAAGAAGGTATTTGATTATTGCAATGACGGAGAGTGAAGGATGGAAAGGTAATACGGAATTAAATAAACTTTATACTGACCTTAAAATTTAATACGGTCGTATGAAATAATTATAATGAAAGCAAAAACCACTAGCTCTCTCAAGTGTTAAGCATAGCCTAACTTGAGAGTATACTAAACAAAGTTTGTAACTTCGTAACACCCATCATTACCACAAACAAAAATGAGTAAAATAATAGCTGCCATCAACATGAGCATTGACGGCAATTTCGACCATACCAAGGGATTGCCAGATGAGGAAATACATGAACATTATACTGAACTACTCAATAATGGAAGTGTAATTTTATACGGTAGAAAAACCTATGAGTTGATGGAATTTTGGAAAGCGTTTATTGAAAATCCATCTGGTGAAAAATCAATGGATGAATTTGCTATAGCCATTAATGAAATACCCAAAATTGTTTTTTCAAATACTTTAAAAAATCTAAATTGGGAAACTGCAGAATTGGCCAAGAAATCGCTCGAAGAAACTGTTTTGGAAATTAATCAAAAGGCTAACAAAGATGTTCTCATTGGCAGCAGGAGTTTAATCATTCAGCTAATGAAACTTAATTTAATTGATGAATTCCAAATATGCATTCAACCTTTGGTGGCTGGTACTGGCATGCCCTTATTCGAAGGAATAGAAGAAAGAATCTTATTCAACTTTATCAAAACCAAAACTTTTAAATCAGGTGCTATTATTCTTTATTACAATAGTAAGTCTTTGATATAATAAGTTCAAGTATGGGTCAAACCACCTCTTTTCGTCTAGTGCTTGATAAAATACCATTTCTGACTAAGAATTTTTAATTGAAATAAGAATTTGCAGCAAGATTTATTTAATCTTTTGATATTGAGTAGCTCAATACTTTCTACCACAAATTCTTTCCCATAAATCAGTAAAGTTTTCTTTAAAGTTCATGTTCTTTTCATTGGCTTCTTCCATTCCCATCATTTCCACTCCATCTTTTTGATAGAGTTTGTAATGAAACACAAAGGTTTTTTGTAATTCAGTTTCTTGCATATTTGTTCTGCCAAACTTCACTGCATACATGTTTAATGTATCGCCATTGCTTTGCGCAAGGGTATAAGGATCGCTAAACCATCTTAGTATGTCAACATCCTTTTTGCTCTTACATACTTGCATTAATTGTTGGTTGCGCGGATAGCTATGCCAGGAAACGGGATTTTGTTTATGCAACAAACTAAATTCGCCAATGAATACAGCGCTGTCATTACTAGCTACGCCATACCATAACACATTGTTAAGCATGGTTGGATTGGTCATAAAACTTGTCGAAGGTATATTATATTTTGCTAGCGATTCCTCACACAAGTTTTCTGCTTGTACTTTATTTACAAAAGTAAAACCCAAATAAGCAAAGCAATATACCAAAGCCGCTTTTGACAAATTGTTTCTTCGTGCGATATTTTTTCTATAAAAAACGGCAATCAATACCAAGGTCAACATAGGTAGGGTAAATAATAAATCAACAATAGCGAGGGTATTTATTGAGTAGTTTTCATTAGTAAAAGGCAATAACAATTGGGTGCCAAAATTGGTACATCCATCCAACAAGGAATGACCCCACAAACAAGCTAGCATAAACAACAACATCCGATTAAAGGATACCTTTTGCTTAAACAATTTAACCAATATCCAGGCTATGGGAATGGCATAAAGGGCTTCGATAATTAAAGAATGTGTATGGGCTCTGTGATCGCACATATAGGCTCTTGGGTCAGCTAAGCCTGTAACAAACAAATCAAAATCAGGTAGGCTTTTGGCAATAGCACCTAATAGCATTCCCCATCTTCCAATTTTCTTTCCAAGAAAGGTTTCGCCAATGGCTGCACCAATAACAATATGTGATAAGGAATCCATTTATGTTTAATCTATTTGTTTTTATTAGGGTCCAAATATCAGAAAAACTAAGTCAATTAAGGAAAATTATTAATCCTAAACTTTACCACAGCCTGTTGCATTTATTCCATAACAATCTATCTTGCATCCTATTAAAACAAGCGAAATTTTATCACTCAATGGAATCAGTTATTTTTATAGACCCTATATTACATTTGAAGGATACCAAAAGCTAATCTTAAGCTAATGAAGACCATCAGATTTGAACATAGCCTATCAGAAAAAGAAAAAATATTCTTACAAAACCTTATTGGAAAGGATTTGTGTGGAATCAGTTCAGATTTGGTATCAATTCAAGCAAATAAGCCAGAAAGGTGGTGTTTTAATGAGTGGATTGAGTTATCAAATTGGAATGACAAAAGTGTTTTGAAAATTAGCTATACCTACTCTGAAACATATTCTTTGGTTGATTTTATAGAAATAAAGTTTGAATCTATTCAAAAAGAAAGAAAAGCATTGAATGCAAGTCTAGGTTTTGGAGGGGATGGAGAATTTACCATTCAAAAGATTGAGATATATGGCTATGATTATGAAATTTTAGCCCAGAATTATTGCGGAAATCTTGAAAATAACAAATTAACGGAGAATGAAGAATACATTGAGGTAATGCGTAGTGAAGATTTTATCCTCATATATGGTTCGAATAAAAAAAGAATACTTATTGAATGTCAATCTGTTTTTTCTGAAATAAGTGTCACAATGAATGAAAATTACATATCGAATAGAATAAATTTAGGAGATAAAAAAGCACTTAAACTAATGCATATAATTCAATGATAATTCCAACCTCTAACTTTTATTTTTTTTTGTTAAATATAACTGTTTTAAATTATGACATGAGATTTTTCCGTAAAAGAATTCCCCTTTTTGTTTTCTCATCATTTATATTCATAATTACAAATCAAATCTTACATATATAAAACCAATAAAAAACAGACTAACAATTATTCATTATGGCAAAACAAATCTTTATTAATTTAGCAGTTAAAGACGTTCAGAAATCAATGGATTTTTATACGACTTTGGGCTTTGAAAACAACCCTCAATTTTCGGATGAAAGCGGAAAGTGCATGGTGTGGAGCGAAAATATTTTTGTAATGATTTTATCAAACGATAAGTTTTCAAACTTTACTGGTAAACCTATTGCTGACACCAAAACAAATGTAGCTGCGCTTTTTTCCTTATCTGTTGATAGCACAGATGAGGTAAACAGCATCATAGAAAAAGGATTAGCAGCAGGTGGTATTGAGCCAAACGAAATGAGGGATTATGGTTTTATGCAACAAAGAACCATAGAGGATTTTGATGGTCATACATGGGAAGTTTTCTATATGGATATCACAAAATTTCCAGGAAACTCAACTGAAGCATAATAACATAAATGGACAGCAAGGATAGAGTGTAATTCTCTATTCCTTGTATTCCTTAGGCAAAGGCTTACCAGATAAAGTACATTGTTGCTTCAAACTCATCAAACCAATGGCTTTTCTTCTTTTCTCCACATTTTCAATATCCTTAATAGGGAATTTAAAAAACTGGTTCACCCCATACAATGAACTCTTCACTACACTTAAAGAATAATCGGTGGCATAGGCATAATGCCATGGGCTAAACTCACCTAGATTTATTTGTTGCAACAAAACTGAATCCAAATATTGAAATTTTGCTCTTTTGAAAGCACTTAATGAATCTGTTTTCTCATTGTAATTATATAAATGTAAAATAATTGTGTGCATATAATCTTTGCCACCAAGTTTCTTACGACCAGGGAAACCATAAGTAGAAATATGCTTTTTCAACCTCGTAAAATTTACGCTATCTGTATATTCAATCAATTCAGGCTTGAACAATTTGAAAACAGAATCAGTCATATATGTGCGAAGTAATTTATTAAAACCTGCTCTACCATATTGGTCGGTTGCATCTAATGCGCGAATAAAACCATACACAGATGGATCAATGGTTTTGCGATTTTCATCTTCCCATTTTTTCTTTTCTTCTAGATATTTTTTCCCTTCACTGCTTTTCAAAAAAGTCTGAAAAGTGGAATCAAATATTTCATCATTAAACCAACCTGTTTTTACTAATTTTTCTTTTAGCAGCTCATATGATTTCTTAGGATTATCAAGTTTCAATGAGGCTTTAACAGCATCTGTATAATCATCTTCAAATCCATAAAATTTCGAAAATGCTTCTTCATATTTACTTAGCGATTTTTGGTAATCTTTATTATGCAAAAGCATACGCGCTTCGTTTGCCAACTCATAATAAGGCATATAATTTACAGTGGCTTCTTGCGCAAATGATTTATTTGAAGATAAATATAAGGATGCAAAAAAAGCAAAGAGAGAAAGTAGTTTAGCAAAACTATTGGTTGTTTCATTCTGTATCATAAATCTCAAATTCTAATAATAATTTTTACGTGCAATCTATCATTTTTTAGGGAAATAATGCAAGCCAAAAGGCAATAATACAAGCCTTCTTATAAAAAAATGACAAGTAATTATTTTGCAAATCATCCTATACAATATTCATATAAATAGCTTTGTTTTGCGTTAATTATTTTCCCAAAGAACCATATTGAAAATAGAGTTAAAAATAGAACAAAAAATAGCCCAATGCAAAGTGCTATGGGATGAGTTTTTGCCAGACAATCACCACATGAAAAGCTCGCATTTGCAGGCTTTTGAAGATGCTAAGGTGGATGATATTGAGAACTTCTATATCCAAATATATGCTAAAGGAAAATTACTAGGCATTTTGTACTTGCAGCAGTTTCAATTTCAACACAAGCACTTAAGTTTTAACGAGCAGCAGCAAGTCCTCTCCAAAATCATCAAAATATTATTACCGAATAAGATACCTCTATTGGTTTGTGGACATTTGTTTCGCATAAATTTTCAAGGATTTTATTTCAAAAACGAATCACACAAAAACTTGGTTTTTGATGCTGTAAAAATTTTTACCAAAGATAATGGATACTGCAAACCCAAAGGCATTATTGTTAAAGACTGTGAAGATGTTTTTATTGAACAAAATTGCGCCCTTTTTGGTTACCATTTTTTTAATGGTGATGTCACCATGGAGTTGCAAAGAAGACCACATTGGTTTTCGTTTGACAACTACCTAAAGGACTTACATAAAAAGTATTTACAACGCGCAAAGAAAATTATCAAAGCATTTGATGGCATTGAGAAAATAGAGCTGAGTGCTTATGAAATAATGGAGCAAGCCAATTCAATCAATCAATTGTATTGGCAAGTAGTAAATAAACAAAGTGTGAAGCTTGGCACAATAAATACAAACTATTTCTATGAAATGAAAAAGGATTTGAAAGATCGATTTGAGTTTCATGCAGTATATAAAAACCAAATAATGATTGGCTTTTACACCTTCATTTTTTACGATGCCAATAGAATGGAAACCCATTATATTGGATTAGACTATGAAGAAAATAAAACTCATCAGATTTACTTCAATATTTTGTTCTTAGCTGCCAAACGTATGATTGACGGCCAATACAATCGCCTTGAACTTGGACGAACTGCAAGGGATGCTAAGTCTAACCTTGGGGCCTTGCCAAAACAGATTTTCAATTATATCAGT
The DNA here is from genome assembly GCA_040403075.1 of Bacteroidia bacterium. Lineage (GTDB taxonomy): Bacteria > Bacteroidota > Bacteroidia > UKL13-3 > UKL13-3 > RGVD01. The sequence goes on along the minus strand of JBBALJ010000025.1, from coordinate 26,788 downwards.
GTTAAGAACATTTTTGTAAAGTTCACCTTGAATCATTTTCTGAATAAATTCAACGAGAGTGAAAGCAAAAACGTGGTGAGCCGAACCCCGCTTAAGTAAATAACTTAAATTACAAAGCCCGTTGAATTGTATTCAACGGGCTTTGTATATTATTGATTTATTACTATTTGTATTGTTGCAATTTTGCTTCCATGCTCAAGGTAGTGTGAGGCACTGCACGCAAACGCTCTTTAGAGATTAGTTTACCTGTAACTCGACAAATACCATAAGTTTTGTTTTCGATACGCACCAAAGCATTTTCCAAATTTTCAATAAACTTACGTTGACGAGCCGCCAATTGACTTAAATATTCTTTTTCAGAAGTGGCAGCACCATCATCAATTTTGCTATATGAACTATCAGTATCAGAAGCAGAATTAAATCCTGGACTGGCCATTTGGTTTAACAAATTGGTAAGTTCTTGTTGAGCAACAGATAATTTAGAATTAATCAATTCTTTAAACTCTAATAAGTCGACATCACTATAACGTTTTTTATCTTCAGCCATTTCTAAATCGCTGTATCTGCTATAGCTGCTTTCGTTAGGTACATTTACGACTTCAGTAGTTTCATCAATTTTTGATTCAACAACTTTTTCAACTTTCTTAGGTGAAGATTTTTTAACTATAGGTTTAGGAACAAAAGGTTTTGTTGAAACCTGTATTTTAACTTTTTCAGCTTTAGTTTTTAACGGCTTAACCACTTTTGTAGCTATTACCTTAGCTTTAGGTGCAACTGCTGTGCTTGCTTTTGTTGCTTGCTTATTGGTCTTAGCCACCGGCTTTGACACTGCCTTTTTAGCAGGTTTAGCAACCGCCTTAACTACTTTCTTTGCAATAACAGTTTTTTTAGTAACTGGTTTGGCAATAGGCTTAACTGCTTTTTTAGTAATCGGCTTAGATACTTTTTTTGAAGCTGCTTTTACAACTTTCTTAGCTACCGGCTTAACTGCTTTTTTAGGAGCTACTTTCTTAGCAACAGATTTTACCGCTTTTTTTGTAATGGATTTTTTAGCAACAACTTTTTTAACTGGCTTTTTAGCTATTGTTTTTTTCGCTGCAGCTTTTACCACTTTTTTAGGAGTTACTTTTTTAGCAACTGGCTTACTAGCTTTTTTAACAATTGGTTTTACTATTTTCTTCACTGCCTTTTTAGCAACTGGTTTAGTTACTTTTTTTGCAGCTGGCTTCGCAGCTTTTTTAGCCAGAGGTTTTGCTGCTTTCTTAGCAACAGGTTTTGGTGCAGCTTTTTTCACAGCTTTTTTAGCTACTGGCTTTGTTACTTTTTTAGCTGATGTTTTTGTATTCTTTTTTGCCATCACAAATTACGCTTTACTTAATTGAACTAATATTTTGTTTTCGTCTATTTCAATTTCAGCGGCATCGGTTAATTGTTCAACTTCGATTATCGAGGCTGCTAAAATTTCGGTGCAAATATATGTTTTATAATCATTTATAGCACCAGATAGGTATGGATGTTTTTGAATGATAACATTAATTTTATCCATTACCTCAAAATTACTTTCTTTTCGAAGGTTCTGTAATCTGCTAATTATCTCACGAGCAACACCTTCAGTTCTTAATTTGTCATCAATTTCAATATCCAAGGCCACTGTTATCTTGCCCTCGTTAGCTACTTTATAGCCTGTTATTTCTTTCGACAATATTTCCACATCTTCCCTTTCAATAAGAATAGCTTCACCCTGAATATCAATAGAAATGCTAGATTTTTGCTCAATCTCTGCAATCTGTTCTTGTCCAAAGGCATTAACTACTGCTGCCACTTCCTTCATTTTAGCACCCACTTTTTTGCCCAAGGTTTTAAAATTAGGCTTGATACTTTTAGCAATAGCATCCGTAAATTCCAATTCTTTAACATTTACTTCGCTCAAAATCAAACCTTGTACATGCTTGATTTCATCTTTGATTCGCTCATCAACCAAAGGAATAAGAATTTTTTGCAACGGTTGACGGACCTTAATGTTTTCCTTCTTACGAATAGAAAGCACCAATGAGGTAATCTTCTGGGCATATTCCATTTGCTCTTCCAATACTTTGTCAATCAATGTTTCATCTGCCTTTACCCAATCTGTTAAATGCACAGATTCTTTTTTGTCTGAAACAGCTTCTGTTAAATTTTTATATAACCAATCAGAGAAGAATGGCGCTACTGAACTCATTAACTGCGAAACTGTTATTAAACATTCATATAAAGTTTCGAAAGCTGCTTGTTTATCAGCATTCATTTCCCCTTTCCAAAAACGTCTTCTTGATAAACGCACGTGCCAATTAGACAAATGGTCACCCACAAATTCTTCAATGGCACGGGTAGCAGGAGTAACATCATATTCATCCATTTTTTCAGTCACCAATTTCACCAAACTGTTTAACTTACTTATAATCCAACGATCAAGTTCAGTTCTGTTTTTAACAGGAGTGATATTGTTTTTATCAAACTCGAATCCATCAATATTGGCATATATGGCAAAGAATGAATAGGTATTATAAAGCGTTCCAAAAAACTTACGTTGACTTTCAGCAACGCCTTCAATATCAAATTTTAGATTATCCCAAGGGTCGCTATTGGTAAGCATATACCAACGATTGGCATCCGCACCATATTTGGCAATGGCATCAAATGGATCGACTACATTGCCCAAACGCTTGCTCATTTTGTTGCCATTCTTATCTAATACCAAACCATTGGCTATTACATTTTTGTAAGAAATGGAATCAAACAAAAGCACAGACAAAGCATGCAAAGTGAAGAACCAACCACGGGTTTGGTCAACCCCTTCTGCAATAAAATCAGCAGGGAAATTCTTTTTAAATACTTCTTCATTTTCAAAAGGCCAATGCCATTGTGCATATGGCATGGCACCAGAATCAAACCAAACGTCAATTAAATCAGCTTCTCGTTTCATTCTCTCCCCTTTTGACGAAACAAGTGTGATATTATCTACATAAGGTTTGTGTAATTCAATTTCTCCCTTAGCATTTCTGTATTCAGTATCGGCAGTCATAAAACCTGCAGCAATCGCTTTATCTATTTCAGCCTTCAGTTCTTCTTGCGAACCAATACACTTTTCTTCACTGCCATCTTCAGTTCTCCAAATAGGTAATGGAGTTCCCCAATAGCGTGAGCGAGAAAGGTTCCAATCCACCAAGTTTTCTAACCAATTACCAAAACGGCCAGTACCAGTATGTTCAGGCTTCCAATTGATGGTTTTGTTTAACTCCACCAAGCGGTCTTTCACAGCAGTGGTTTTTATAAACCAACTTTCAAGTGGGTAGTATAAAATAGGTTTATCTGTTCGCCAACAATGCGGGTAGCTATGCTCGTACTTTTCCTTTTTAAATAATTTATTTTCAGTTTGAAGCTTTAAAATAATACGTTCATCTACGCTTAGGTAGCTTAACTTAGATGTATCATGAATTACACCGCTTAACTTCTCCTTTTGAATACCTAATTCAGTAGCCTTTTCAACCTCTGTTAAATAAGCTTCTTTCACATATTCCTCACCATACAAAAACTGTCCGTCTTTTACCTCCGGCATGAACTTACCTCTTTTATCAACCAAGGTTAAACTTCCCACACCGTTTTGTTTAGCTACCCTGAAATCGTCAGCACCAAAGCTTGGGGCTATATGAACTATACCAGTTCCATCTTCGGTAGTTACAAAATCACCAATGATTACCTTGAAAGCATCCCCATCAGTAGGTTGGGCAAATGGCAATAATTGCTCATATCTCAACTCAGCCAAGTCTTTACCTTTAACTTCATTTACAATTTCAAATGGAATTTGTTTATCACCTGCATTATAATCTGCTAAACTTAATGATGCATTTTCAGGAGAATAATATTTATTCAAAAGGTTTTTAGCCAATATCACAGTCATTGGTTTATGCGTGTATTGGTTGAATGATTTCACCACCACATAATCAATCTTCTCCCCTACTGCCAACGCAGTGTTTGAAGGCAAGGTCCATGGAGTGGTGGTCCAAGCTAAGAAATATGCCTCTCCTAAATCCTCTCCTAAGGAGAGGATTTTTCCAACAGCACTTTCCCCATCAGTATTTTCAACTGTTCCCTTCTCCTTTGGAGAAGGGTTAGGGATGAGGCGAAACATGGCCACAGCGGTCATATCCTTCACATCTTTGTAAGTGCCTGGTTGGTTCAACTCATGCGAACTTAAGCCAGTACCTGCAGCTGGAGAGTATGGTTGTATGGTGTAGCCTTTGTATAAATAACCTTTATCGTACAGCTTTTTAAGCAAATACCAAAGACTCTCAATATAGTTATTTTCGTAAGTAATATATGGGTCAGAAAGATCAACCCAATAGCCCATACGTGAGGTTAATTTGTCCCACACATCGGTGTATTTCATCACATCCTTGCGGCAAGCCTCATTGTATTCGGCAACAGAAATTTTCTTACCAATGTCTTCTTTGGTGATGCCCAATGTTTTCTCAACTTGCAACTCTACGGGCAAACCATGTGTATCCCAACCTGCTTTACGTTTTACTTGAAAACCTTTCAAGGTATTGTAGCGACAGAATATATCCTTTACAGCACGTGCCATCACATGGTGAATACCAGGCATACCATTGGCACTTGGCGGACCTTCATAAAAAACAAAAGATTCAGCACCTTCGCGGTTGCTTACACTTTTTCTGAAAATATCGTTCTCTTCCCAGTATTTTAGGACCTCCTGCTCAAAAGCGGGAAAGTCTAACTTCTTATATTCTTTGTACTTCATGTAAATTACGAATTAGGAATTGAGAATTAAGAATTGAGTTTTTATGTGATTTAAAACTCAATATTCAACATCTACAATTTTGTTAAAAAGTTTGCAAAAATAGGTTTTGAATGATAGAAAAGAAAGAGTTGAGAATTAATAAGGATTTAGGAATGAGGCAAGAGGATTTCAGGACTTATTCAGTTTATATAGACCATCTCGTTTCCAAAGTGTATACGACCGCTTTCTTGCCTAAATCCTATATCCTTAAATCCCTAAAACAAAAAGGCCATTTCTTGCGAAACAGCCTTTTTGTCAATCTAATATCTTTGAATTATTCTTTAATAAATCGTTTTGAGGTTTTACCTGTTTCGTTACTTACCTCTACAAAATAAATACCTGACAAATAAGAGGCAGTATTAATAACTTCGTTTATGGTGACACTAGCTTTCATTGATTTTTCGAAAATCACTTTACCCAACACATCATACACTCGATAACTAATATGTTGCTCGCCAATCAATTCTAATTTCAAATTTAATTTATCATAAGCTGGAATTGGGTAAATATCCATTTCTGTAATACCTTTAATCACTTCGTTAACTGAAGTATTAAACAATCCAACACTTTTTGTTTTTTGTGGTCCTACACAAGAATTAGAGCCCGTTTCTACAACGCTTAAAGAACCGCTTGATGCAGAAGCGCTCCACAATACTTCAATTTGATTAGTACCTTGACCACTAGAAATTGTTCCAGATGTTACATTCCATTGGAAGCTAGAACCCGCAGAGCCAGTAACAGAATACGACACTTTTGTATTTCTATTAGCCGTTCCATTTCCTGAGATATCTGATGTAGAAGGTTTTGGAAGTTTCACCATTATCAAAGTATCAGAACTAATGATACAGCCCGCATTATCCACTTTCACTGCAAACACACCTGAATCACCAGTAATTAAACTACTTAGAGTTTGCCCAGAAATGTCAAATCCATTTTTAGTCCATTGAATATTTTTTGATGCACTAGAAGTCAAGGTAAAATTAACTCCATCGCAAAACACATTGCTAGGTAAGCTTTTTGATATACTTGGTTTTGGAGGATATGAAGAAAGATTTACACTAATTTTATTGGAAACTGAAGCACAACCATTAGGGCTTAGAATCTTTAATGTATAATCTCCGATTTGATTTACATTTATTGAATTGCTTGTGTTAGCGCCTGAGGATTGGTTATTTTTATACCATAATAAATTACCCGTTGTAGTAGTATTCAATGTAAATGAATCATTGGCAGAGCATAACGTATTGCTTGCTCTACTACTTGTTATGCTTGGCGTTAATGGTGCTTGTTCAACCACCAATACACTTGTTTTGGCGATACTATCTGCACCAGTGGCGTTGGTAATTCTCAGGCTAACATCATATGTTCCTGGTTGATTAATAATAAAACTAGGGTTTTGATCAACTGATGTTAAATTAACTCCACTAATTTTCCATTGCCATGAGCTAGGTGCATTTTTAGAAGAATCTAAAATAACAAATGGTGCTCCAGTACAAATTTTGCTTTGAGGTATTGAAAAATTAGCAACGGGTTTGAACGGCACTCCTGTAATAGCAATATTATCTAGGTACATATTATTTCCACCGCCACCAATTTGCTCAAAACGAATTTTGATATTGTTCAAACCTACAAAAGAGTTCAAGTTTACTGTATAACAAGCAGGACCAACACCTCCCCCGCACCAATCAGCAGTTTTGGAAGGTACAAACATTTTAGAGGCAGAAAACGAACTTACCGGAACTGTAGCAAAACTCCCTGAACCATTATCACCCTTTGCAAGTATTCGTGTCCAACTAGTTCCACAATTGGTTGAAATAGATATAGCTAAAGAATCTGCATAAAAATCGGGGTTTGAATAAAAAGGCGAATAGGCATATTGGAAACTTAATTGCGCTGTTTGGTAGCCTGCAAAATTCAGAACTGGTGAAATTAAATAGTCTGATAAGCTTGTTGGATTATCAAAGTTATTAATACCTACTGCAAAATTTCCAGGAGTATTTCCCGACACATTAAATACTCGCCAAGCACTATCATTTCCAGGGTTTTGAACACTCCACAAACCAACTGTTGAACTATTTTGTTCAAAATTTTCGATCAATGGCAAACCCATTCCACCCACAATCATGTAATTATTATAAAATACAGAGTCTGTTCCTGAAATATTTGATACCACCAACGACACTGGATATGAACCCGCATTAGTATATGTAACTATTGGACTTGCAACAGTTGATGTGCTTGGGTTTCCACCTGGGAAATACCATTTACGATTAGTAGCGCCAGCCGAAATATCATTAAATGTAACCGCTTGACCAGAGCATAAAGTACGTGATGTAACATTTAAAGCTGCTCCTGGCTTGGTGGTTCTGCCACTCAAAATCAATGAAAAATCTTGAGTGCCATTGGTTAAAGCTCCTTTGTGAGAAACCACCAAAACATAGGTACCCGCCTGCGGGGCTGACAAAAATATTTGCTCAACATTGTCTCTAAAGTTATCTCCTGTTGTAGCAGCTGCATTCGGTGTGGCTGGGTTTAAAATGTATGGTTGAAAAATGGTATTATCACTCACACGTTTCAATCGGATATCTAAATCATTTACCAATTTCAATGCTGTTGGATCTAATAATCCATCAATTCCAGTTCCTGGAACATCCGTCCAGCAAATAGTTGCTCTGATAGGCTTGGTGCCATCCGAAACAAAGCTATAGGTATAACTCGAACCCGAATTTAATGTAGATTGTACCAACATATTATTGGTTGAATCTTGTAAATGTTGAACAGCTTTTGTGGTGTTCATTAAACCCCAACCATAAGTATAGTCTGGACCAGCATTACCAGCCTCATCAGCCGTATGAAGGATTAGTCCTTTTAATGAAGAAGCCTTCATAAAATTACCTTTACGGCTATTGTAATATTGCTGGATTAACAAAGCTGAACCACTTGCATTTGGCGTTGCCATAGAGGTACCACTCATTGTTGTATAACCAGTGCTACTGCTATTTGAAGCTGAAAAAACATCTACTCCACACGCAACTACATCGGGTTTAATCCTTCCATCATCAGTTGGTCCCCAACCACTAAATGAACTCATTACAACATCTGAAGGTTTTGTCCAACCATTATTGTTGTTGCTACTACCAATTTTATTAACAGCGCCAATAGTAATTACATTTTTAGCAACCCCTTTATCTGATATACAATCATAAGGACCATCAGCAGGTGGCTTACTGTTGGTTGGACCTTGCACCCATGAGCCATTTGTATTCCTATAGTACCATGTGCTGCTTGAAGAGTTATCTCCTCTATCGTTACCTGCTGCTTTAAATGGCAAATAGAAAGGATTTGAATAACAGATTTGATCCCATCCCTCTGCTTCCGAGCTGTATAAACCATATTTGTTATCTTCAGTTTGACTTAAAGCATAATCGCCATACCATTCGTTTCTATTGTTTGATGAATTGAATGACCAACCGCAAACTAATCCATAGGAATGATTGGAAATTAGCATTCCTGCTGCTGCTGCACTAGTCATTTCACCATCATCATTGGTCCAATCATAACTTTTAATGGGTGCTTGAAAGGCGCCACCTTTGGCATTAGCGTTAATTCCAAAGGCCACCATTGTACCCGCAACATGTGTTGCATGCTCTACACTAGCAGCCGAACCATCAGGAACAGTGGCTCTTCCCTGAAACTCTTGATGGCCAGTTAGCACCCCACTTCCATCCCACACACCAAGTCTATTGGTCATACCTTGACCACTCAAACTTAAGCCCAAGCTTCCACCAGACCAAACTTTATCGGTTGAAATGGTTCTAGCTGCCCCAATGTTGAAGGTTGTATTATATAAAATTAAACCATTTTGAGTAATACCAACGGCCTCAATAACACCACCATTACTAGTTAAGGTTCTTGCAGATTGTCCATTCAATTTCTGTTGAATGAGTGATTTTTTAATTTCATTATTCTGCTTAAAAATGCTAATCAACTCCTCATTACTCTTAGCCTCACTTGGTTTACGTATAGTGGGTTGATTAGGAGCTTGTGCAAATAGAGATAAACTTGATGTCAGTAAAAGGAATGAAACAAGTATTGTTTTTTTCATGCTAAATGGATTTCAGATTAATAATCAAAAATAAAATTTAGGCGCAATATATCAAGCTAATTGAAAGTATATTGGTGTAGCCTTAATTTTTTATATTTTGCAAGCAAATTTTACATACACGTGAAGAATCATATTCCTAATGCAATAACCTCATTCAACCTTTTTTTTGGTTGTTTGTCAATCATAGCTGCACTAAATGGCGAACTTACCCAAGCAGGCATTTACATAGCCTTTGCGGCCATACTCGACTTTTTTGATGGATTTGCAGCCAGAGCTCTTAAAGCCAATTCTGATATAGGTAAACAATTGGACTCACTAGCTGACATGGTTAGCTTCGGAGTAGCACCAGGTATGATAATGTATATGTTGAGCCAAGATCACATGGTATTTAAAACTGAATTAACACAGCATGTTGCCTTTATTTTTGTCTGTTCATATATTTCCTTTTTGATTCCTGTTTTTTCTGCCATTCGTTTGGCAAAATTCAACATCGATACCCGTCAATCCAATTCATTCATTGGGGTTCCCACTCCCGCTAATACCATTTTCATAGCAGCCATTCCTTATATCATCGAAAATGATACTTGGGGAGCAGCAGCATTTTTTACCAATAACTGGTTTCTGATTATTTTCCCTTTTGTTTCTGCATACTTATTGGTAGCTGAATTGCCATTGTTTGCGCTGAAGTTCAAAAGTTTGAATTGGAATGACAATAAAATACAGTTCATATTTTTATTAATTTGTTTGATTTCTTTGGCAATATTTACCTATTTAGGTGTAGCTTTGTGCATTGTTTTTTATGTCCTTTTATCCATCATACAAAATAAATTTATACAGAAATGAAATTTAAAGCTGAAATAGATATTATGCCTCAGAAAGCCTTGTTAGACCCTCAAGGTAAAGCCGTTTCGGGCTCAATGAAAAATGTGGGATTGCCCCAAATAGACCATGTGAGAATAGGCAAACACATCAGCCTTGAAGTAGAAGCTAACGATGAAGCTTCTGCAAAAGAATTGGTGGATACAGCTTGCAAAAAATTGCTTGCCAACTTGATTATGGAAACTTATGAGTTTTCCGTTATGCCTATTTAAAAACTACTGCTGATGAAAAATATTTTCATCTTTTCCTTATTTCTCTATCATCAATTAACATTTGGGCAAAACCTTGAATATGCCCGCAGCACAGTAGAAACGCTCTGTAGCAAAGAATTTGCCGGGAGGGGTTATGTGAATGATGGCAACCAAAAAGCAGCCGACTTCATAAAATCTGAATACAAAAAATTAGGCCTTCAGCAATTTAATGGTGATTATTTTCAGGCTTTGGGCTTTCCAGTTATTTATTACCCCTCAAAAGTTGAATTGAGTGTAGATGATGTGGAACTAGACCCTGGCACAGATTTTATGGTAAATGCAGGCTGCCCTAAGATTAGCGGTCACTTTAAAATTCTATATATCGATTCGGCAAGCATTGACAACAGCGGTGAGTTTAACAAATTAGAAAGTAAAGCCCGCAACAAGTTTATCTTTTTCGACCATCTTAAAAACACCCAATTTGCCCATCCTGAAAGATTCAAATTGATATCAAACAATGCCATCAAAGCCAAAGGAATCATAACACGCGATTTAGAAAAATTCACATGGAGTGTGCATCCTGAATGGGCCGACTATCCAATAGTTCAAATAAAAAAAGGCCGCTTCTCGCATTTTATGGTTGAGTTGAAAATTGATATTGAGGCACAATACAAATTTCACAATACCCAGAACATTATAGGTTATTTTAAAGGTAAAACCCAACCGGATTCATTTATTGTATTTTCAGCACACTACGACCACTTAGGTATGTTTGGCCAAAACACCATGTTTCCGGGAGCTAATGACAATGCCAGTGGAGTGGCCATGATGTTGGATATGGCAAACTATTTCAAAAGCCATCCCCCAAAATATTCTGTAGCTTTTATTGCATTTACAGGCGAAGAAATTGGCTTATTAGGTTCTTATTACTATACCCAGAACCCACTATTCCCGCTTAATCAAATTGCTTTATTACTCAATTTAGATTTAATGGGAACAGGAGACAAAGGCATGACTGCAGTGAATGCCACAGAGTTTAAAGATGAATTCTTAATGCTACAAAACATCAATGTAGACAGCAATTATCTAGTAACTGTTAATTCACGTGGCAAGGCGCAAAACAGCGATCATTACTTTTTTACAGAAGCAGGTGTGAAGTCGTTTTTCTTTTACCTAATGGGCGATTACCACTTTTACCATGATGTGGATGATTCGTATGAAGCACTTACTTTTTCTAAGTATAACGAGGCTTTCAGCCTTATCCGTGATTTTGCTTTGCAATACCAAAAGTAAAATTCACTTGTAAAATTGGGATAGTTCTTCTATATTTCGCTACCTAATTCTCTCTTATGCCTTTCATAAATTCTTTGGTTAGCTGGTATCTTAAAAAGCGTGTTCCTGCTATTGAAAGGCTAATGGATAAACCTCATGCCGTGCAAGAGGAGCAACTGATGACACTCATCAAAAGTGCGGAAAACACTGAATTTGGAAACATCTACGATTTTAAATCCATTACCGATTATGAGGCTTTTCGCAGCCGAGTGCCCCTAACCAGCTATGATGAGTTTAAGCATTATATAGAAAGACTGAAGCTAGGTGAACAAAATGTCATTTGGCCAAGCGAAGTTTATTGGTTTGCCAAATCTTCAGGCACTACCAGCGATAAAAGCAAGTTTATCCCAGTAACCTACGAAAGCCTTGATGCCTGCCATTTCCAGGGTGGGAAAGATGCTTTGCTGTTTTATCTTTTGCAAAACCCCAATTCAAATATTTTTGATGGAAAAGGCTTGATTATTGGAGGCAGTCACACGGTAAATAAAATGAGTAATGAGTCGTTTTATGGCGACCTATCTGCAGTGATGATGCAGAATATGCCCTTTTGGGCGCATTTCCTTAGAACCCCAGATTTATCAATAGCCTTGATGGATAATTGGGATGACAAGGTAGAAAAAATGGCCTTGTCAACCTTAGACGAAAATGTTACCAATATCTCAGGTGTGCCTACTTGGACCATAGTATTGATTGAAAAACTATTTGAACTTACAGGCAAAAAAAACCTAAGTGATATTTGGCCAAACTTAGAACTTTACGTGCATGGTGGTGTGAGTTTCACTCCTTACAAACAAAAATTCAAAAGCCTGATAAGTTCTTCAGGGGTTAATTATCTTGAGACCTACAATGCAAGCGAAGGTTTTATTGGCTTACAAGATGATTTGAAAAGCGATAGCCTTTTACTTATGCTTGACTATGGTATCTTCTTTGAATTTATGCCCATGAGCGAATATGGAAAGGAGAACCCAAAATGTCTATCCATAGCAGAAGTAAAAAAAGACGAAACCTATGCACTAATAGTGAGCACCAATGCGGGTTTATGGCGTTACATAATTGGTGATACCATTAAGTTTACGGAATTAAAACCTTATCGTTTTAAAATCACAGGTCGAACAAAACATTTTATCAATGCCTTTGGTGAAGAACTGATGATTGAAAATGCTGACTTTGCCATCCATAAAGCTTGCGAAAATGCTAAAGCATCTATCATAGATTATACCGCTGCACCTATATATTTTGATGCAAATAGCACAGAAAAAGGTGGTCATGAGTGGCTAATAGAGTTTGACAAAGAGCCATCAGACTTGAATGCCTTTATTGAAGATTTAGATTCATCATTAAAGCAAAGCAATAGCGACTATGAAGCCAAGCGCTTTAAGGATATGGCCATGCAAAAACCCATTGTAAGAAGCATACCAAAAGGCTCATTCAGAAATTGGCTTAAATACAAACAAAAACTTGGTGGACAGCATAAAATACCCAGATTAAGCAACCATCGTGATGTAGTTGATGAGGTAATGAAAATTAATTTAAGGACCAATTAGGATTGAAGCTTTTCAATAAATTTATTTATTCTAATAATCACAACCCCTTCTCATTAAAACATTTTCAAAATACCACAATATTCCTTGCCGAAATACTAAAAACCTATATTTTTGAAAAGTGCGTAATCCAATCATCGATCCAGAAGAAGAAAATTTACAACAAACCGACCGCGATTTAGAACGTGTGTTGCGTCCCCGTAATTTTGAAGATTTTACGGGTCAGGATAAGATTATTGAAAATCTTAGGGTATTTGTGGCCGCAGCCAAGCAGCGCAGTGAGGCTCTAGATCATGTATTACTGCATGGCCCTCCAGGTTTGGGTAAAACCACCCTAGCACAAATTATAGCCAACGAACTTGGCTCAAACATCAAAACCACTTCAGGACCTGTGCTCGAAAAACCAGGTGATTTAGCCGGTCTGCTCACCAATTTGGATGTGGGAGATGTATTGTTTATTGACGAAATACATAGATTAAGTCCCGTTGTAGAAGAGTTTTTATACTCTGCTATGGAGGATTATAAAATTGATATCATGATTGATAGTGGGCCCAATGCCCGCAGTATTCAGATAGAAATCAGTCCTTTTACCTTAATTGGTGCCACTACCCGTTCAGGATTACTTACCGCCCCATTAAGAGCAAGGTTTGGTATCAATGCCCGCTTGCAATATTACGATAGAGACTTGATGCGCACCATTATTGGTCGTTCGGCCGACATCATGAAAACGATTATTGATGAAGAAGCTGCCTACGAAATAGCTCGCAGAAGTAGGGGTACTCCTCGTATTGGCAATGCCCTTTTGCGCAGAACCAGAGATTTTGCTCAAATTAAAAGCGATGGCACCATTGATTTGAAAATTGCCCAGTTTGCACTAAATGCTTTGAATGTAGATGGGGAAGGCTTAGATGAAATGGACGTGAAGATATTACGCACCATTATTGACAAGTTTAAAGGAGGCCCTGTGGGCTTAACCACCATTGCAACTGCCATTGGCGAGGATGCTGGCACCATTGAAGAGGTGTATGAACCTTACCTAATACAAGAAGGATTTTTGATGCGCACCCCAAGAGGCAGAGAGATAACCGACCATGCTTTTAAACATCTGGGTTACATGCCTAATTATAAAAACAAACTGTTTTAATTGAAAAAATATGAAGGAATATGCAAGTATTGGTTGCGTATAAAAATATTAGCTTTATATTTGCCCTCACAAAAACACGGTTTCGTAGCTTAACTGAATAGAGCATCTCACTACGGATGAGAAGGTTCGGGGTTTGAATCCCTGCGAGACCACTAGCAATTTTTAAAAACCTTACAAATACTTTTGTAAGGTTTTTTTTGTTTTTGCCCAGACCAATGTATAAAAAAAGCCGATGATTCGAGAATCATCGGCTTTTTTATTTGTTATTTAATCTTAGTTAGCAACCATGATAAACGCTTTTCTGCCTATTACCGCACCATCAGAAGAGATGATGATGTTATAGCTTCCAGATTTAACGTTTAGGTTGGTGATTTCTAATTCATCACTTGAACCCGATAATCTGTATGAGTTGTTGTATACTTCTCTACCTAACATATCTACTATCGATACTTCTGCATTTTTAGCATTAACATTGTTCAACATCACTTTAAAGTTTCCATTGTTTGGATTTGGAAATAAGTTGAATTGAGCTGATGTATTGCTTACTGCATCTATTCCTGTTGTTGCTGATGCAAATGCCGCATTAGCATCTCTGTTGACACCTTGGTGTGCTGCATAAACTGGGGTTGGAAGAACAGTTACTACTTTGCTTACTTCTACATAACAACCTGTGTTGGTGGTTAACTGAGAAATCTTCACTGTATAGTTACCTGTAGCCGCGTAAACCTTATTGTAAACATTTGTATTAGTTGATGTAGTATTATTTCCAAACGACCATGTTGGTGCACCATTGGCATACACAGGTGGGTTGTTGTTTGGCATGTTGGTATACACAGGGGCAAAGGTAAACTTGTTGGTTGATAATACTTGGGTATCGTTTGGTGATATGGTAAAATCTAAACCTATTCTAGCTGTGCTGCCTGAGTTAGCTGAGATGCTAACCTGTTGGTTGTAGGTTGATGTACATCCTTGTGCATTGATAACCGTTAATGATATCGTTCTATTTCCGCCATTCAAATAATAGTGAATTGGAGCAAATTCGCTAGATGTCGACCCATCATCAAAATTCCATAGGTATTGGTTGCCTGCACCAGTGGTTAAATTATTGGTGGTTACCTTGTTTCCACAAGCGGTTGTAACTGCTGCTGTAAAGTTAGCTGTAGCAGCTGCTATACCTGCTGGGGCATTTACACTATTACTTACAGTGCTTGTACATGTAGTTCCAGTTGTCACAGTTAAACTTACATTGTAGCTTGAAGCACTAGCATAAGTCTTTGTTGGATTTTCAGATGTTGAAGTACTTCCATCTCCAAAATCCCACAAGTATGTAGCTATATTACCCGAACCTATCGTTGATGTACTTGTAAAGAAAACACCATTGTTACAGCTGCTCGATGTGGACGAAGTGAAAGAAGCTGTTGGTTGATCTGCAATCGTCACTGTTCTTGTTGTTTGTCTTGTACATCCTGATGGCAAGGTTGCTGTTAAAGTAATGGTGTAGGTGCCGTTTGTATAAACATGATTTGGAGCTGTTGTTCCATTATAAACTGCTGATAAATCACCAAAATTCCAAGAATAGCTTACTGATGCCTCCACATTGGTATTGGTAAAACTTAGTGTTTTACTACAATTTGAATTGCTATAAGTGAATGCAGGTGTTGGCACTGGCACTACTGATACAGTGTAGTCAGTAGCACAATGTCCAATGGTTGCAGTGTAAGTAGTATTACCCAAACCAGGAGTTACCACAATGGTACTATTGGTTGAGTTTGATCCATTTGACCATTGAACGGCACCTGAATTAGTAACTACCCCTGAAGTTGATCCCATTTGTATGCTTAAGTTGTCTATTGACCAACTTTCGTTACAAGATACTTCAATACCTATTGCTTCTAATAGCAATGCCAATGAGCTTGCTGAATGGTCTACTACTTTAGAAATACGGTATCTTGTACTCAATGTACTAACTTGGCTATTACATGCAGTTGGTAAATTTGTTTCTTCTGAACCTGTATAGTTTGGATTGTTTGCAGGAATATTGTTTGGATAAGCTTGGCTATTATATGGAGAAAACCACCAATTTGAGAAGGTAGTATTTATAACACTGCTTCCATCTACTTTCATATTCCAAATGTCTGGACCTGAATATATATTGTTTCCATCCCAAGAATCGTGAATAAATAAGTCAAACTCAACTTTAATTTTATCATGTGCTGGCAATCCACTTAGGTTCAAGATAGCTTGTTGAGCGCCCATATTTCCTAATACCGTTCTTCCATTCCATGATTTTACTACAGGTGTTCCAGTTGCAGGCACAGAAGCTGGGAATGTCCAACTAGCTGTATCCGCCATTGTATTAAAGCTATTAGTATAGTATGATGAATATACTGCTGGACCTGAACCACTCAATACTCCATTTTGGGTAGCGCTTAATGATACGCTAGAACCTAAACAGATTGGGTTGCTGTTTGATGCCCTAACAAATACGGTATCTGTAATATCCAACTGCTTTGTTTTTGATGCTAAGCTTAAGCTTGATGTAGAGCAATTACCAATGTTTGAAGTAACAACCAAAGTAACATCTTTAGTTCCAAAAATTGGATAAGTTAAATTAGAAACATTTTTAGGCTCAGTATTAGATATAGTTGAAGCATTTGAACCTGTTAATGTCCAAGCTGATGTAAACCCACCAGGACCTGTAAATGAAGTTGAATTGGTTAAATTGAAATTGTTTGTTAAAATACATTGTCCAGCAACATCTATGTCAAAGTTTGCTTTTGGTGTTGGATTAACATTGATTGTGATTGAATTTGAACATGTTCCATTAGATGCAGTGTACGTTGTTGTATCTGTTGGTGATACAGTGATGTTTGACGCTACTTCTGTAGTCGACCATAAGATATTGCTTGATGGGGCGGGGGTTCTTCTTTGTATTACCAAATTGTCTATTGACCAACTTTCGTTACATGCTACTTCTATACCCACTGCTTCCAATAACAAGGTTAACGATGAGGCTGTATGAGCAATTGTTTTTGTTATATGGTATTTGGTACTCAAGGTACTTACAGCACTGTTACATGCGGTTGGCAAGTTTGTAGTTATTGCTCCAGTAAAATTTGGATTTGTAGCAGGAATATTATTAGGGTATGCCTGTTCATTGTAAGGATTAAATGACCAATTTGAAAAAGTGGTATTAACTACGCTGCTACCATCTACTTTCATATTGAAAACATCTGGACCACTTGAAGTATTATTTCCATCCCAAGTATCGTGAATATATAAATCAAAATCTACAGTGATAAAATCGTGATTAGGAATACCTGTTAGGTTTAAAATGGCTTGTTGAGCCCCCATATTTCCTAATACAGTTCCACCATTCCATGATTTAAGTGTTGGTGTGGCTGTTACTGGATTTGTTGCTGGGAAAGTCCATCCTGTGCCTATAGCTGTATTAAAGTTATTTGAATATAAGCCAGTATAGCTTGGGCTTCCCACGCCTGATCCTGCATTGGTGCAAGTAATTACAGTAGATGAACCTTCGCAAATGGTATTGGTTACTGGAGCAGCATTTGATACCAAATGAGGCATCGCGTTAACTGTAGCGTTTGTTGAAGTATTAATAGTACATCCATTAACATCGGTGATTAATATATTATATGAACCCGACATAGCTGAAGTTGCATTTGAACTTACTGTAGGATTTTGAACACTAGAGCTATATGATATAGGTCCTGTCCATGCATAAGTGTATGAACCTGTTCCTCCTGTTGCTGAAGAAGCTAAACTCAATGCGAAGTTTTCACAAATTGGACCATTATTGTTAACAACTATAAAAGAAAGTGCAGTTGGATTATTTATAGTAACAGATTGTGCTGAAGGTGTACAATTATTTGCATCTTTAACTTTGATTAAATAAGTGCCTGCAGCTAAGCCTGAAAACACATTGCTAACTTGCCAAGTGCTACCATTATTTTTTGAATATGAGTAGGTTCCAGAACCTCCGGCAGCCGTAACTGTTATTTGACCATCTGAACCATTATGACAAGATAAATCAACACCATTATAGGCTGCTTTAGAAGTGGAGAATGAAACCAACACAGGAGCATTAATGCTTACAGAGGTTGCATTTGTTGTACAAGTGTTTGCATCTTTAACTTTTATTTGATAAGTATTGGCTGATAATCCTGAGAATACATTGCTCAATTGGAAATTAGAACCATTGTCTTTTGAATATTGTAAAGTTCCTGTTCCGCCTGATGCTGTTACTGTAATTTGTCCTGTGCTAGTTCCAACACAAGTTAAATCTAAGCCATTGAAGGCTGCTTTGGTGGTATTGGTTATCGTTGCTAATGGATTTACAGTTGCAGAAACACTTGAAATAGCGTAACATCCATTAACATCTGTACCTTTAATATAATAAGTATTTGTTGTAGCAGTTGTTGGTGTTGCATAAGAACTAGTAGCAGCATTATCAGTCCAATAAGTGAAAGTTAATGAACCAGTTGAACCCGCTGTTACGGCAGGTGCGGTTAAGTCAATAGTGGTTGGCGAACAAACTGCTGTTGGGTTGGTGATAACCACACTTGGTGCACGACAAATTGAAGTTGAATAAACAATCTGTGTTACTCCATCTTGAGCGGTTACCCTAACATCAACCGTATTGATACCTACAGTTAATGATAAAGCCGAACTTGCAATTCCACTTGTTACTGATGCATAACTTCCTCCATTTACCCTAGCTTCAATAGTAGCATTTGATTCAGTTCTTGTTGGAGTTACAGTGATGCTTGAAGTTGCATTACTTACACTTGCTGTGTAAGAAGTAGTGCCTGAAGCAAAACTTGGAGAAATGGTGGCAGTATTTATCACCATTGATGATAAAGTAGCATCTGAACTATAAAAATTAGATACTGAATATAAATTTGAATTTGTAAAGTTTGGAGTAGTTATTGATACTGTGTAAGGATTGCTTCCACTTGCAGATGCAGTTCCGAAACTAGACCATGAAGTTGAAGAAGAATTATAACGAATACCTTTCATTGAACCAGTTTCAGAAAAAGTTCCTCCTGTTTTACCATCTCCCGTATTATATTGGAAAGTTAAATCAACATTAGTTGCAGCACCGCTTGGCGTTATATCCCATTCACGGTTTAAAACTTTACTTGGTAATGCTACACCTGTTCCGCTTGGAGCTGCGTTTAATACTCTAACAGCATAATCAAAGTTACCACCATTTGTAATGGTTAGTGGTGTATAGCTACTCCAAGAAATACCTAATGGAAACAAAGTGGCACTATTACCTATGTTCTTACGAACCAATTTACCTGAACCATTGTGAAAAATATAAGAACTAGCAGAACCTCCTGTAATTGTTGCTCCGCTATTAATTGTAAAATCATAGCCTCCAATATACATAACTCCTGAAGTTAATTTCAAATCATGCGTAATGGTTACAGGGAATTGGAATCCGCACTGAGGAACACCAGAAATTTCTAAATCATAAAAGGTTATAGGGTTTGTATTTGAATTAGGTTGGAAATGATGATTTCCACCACCCGAAACAGTTACTTTTCTACCATTTGCATTAAAGGTACCATTAAAATTAGCATAAGTAGATTGAATAATTAAGTCTCCTCCACTAGCTGATGAAAGTGATAAAGTACCATCAAGGTTGAATACATCATTGTTACCGTTACCGGCTGTTCTGCTTGATGTAATTGAACCAAAACTCAATGTAGTTCCTGCATCAATAGAAACACCTGCAATGTTAGCGTTACCAGTTGGCCATTCTTCTCCAATTGTAATGGTTCCAGAACCAGTATATATTAAACCTATTGCATTTGGATAAGTTGGTTTATTTGAAATGGAAGCTCCAACAGAAATTCTTAAATAACCACTAACACTTGATGAGCTTGAATTGAAATTAACATTTCCAGCATCAACATAAACATAAGTAAATGAAGACGTATTTGAACCCGTTATGGTAGCTGAACCTAAAAAGTCAACTACATAATTACTTGTAAAAGTTCCATTATTGGTAATCGTGCCACCCGATAAAATTGTTAAAGTGTTATTGTTGTGAATTAATGAATGACCTGCATTAATGGTAAGATTATTTACCGTAACATTTGAATTAAATGTAACATCAGAAGCAATAATAACATCACTGCCTGAAGGTGGAACCGCAGTGCCATCCCATGTACTAGCGGTAAACCAATCTCCATCACTTACTGATGTATAATTTGCTCTTGTAACTGTTGTTGTATATATTTTAGCACTACCATTAGAAGCAGTTACTCTAACATATACGGTATTGCTTCCAAAATTTAAAGACAACGAACCAGATGGACTTCCACTTGTAACACTTGCATATGAACCACCGTTAACCTTTGCTTCAATAGCTGCAGTTACATCATTAGCAGTTGGGGTAACAGTTATTGAACTTGTAGAACTTGTAACACTTGCAGTATAAGAAATTGTAGCAAACGCAAAACTTGGACTTAAAGTACCCGAACTTAAAGATAAGGCTGACAAATTATTTGAAACATAAGTGGCTCCTGCGTCTTCATTCCAATCTGAACTGGCAGTAGAATATGATACATTATCAACCAAAATATAAGTTAATGATGCATTACCAGTAGCATCAAAATACGAAATACTGTTATTGTGGTTATTATTAACAAATAATGAAGTTAATGAATTACTAAAGCAACTCAAAACAGTAAGTGCTGCGTTTGACGAAACATCTAAACTTGTTATCGTATTGTTATAACAATGTAAAGTAACAAGTGCTGTGTTTGAAGAAACGTTTAAACCTGTCAATGAATTATCAGAACAATCTAAACCTATAATATTATCGAAAGCTTCAATACCAGATAAATCAGCAATACTAAGACCAGAAACACTAATTGTACCAGTGTAAGCAGTCGCTTCAGCCACTTGTATTTCAGCATCGGCATTGGTATTAATTGAACCATTTGCTACTAATGCAGCTTTAAAATTCGCATCAGGAATGGTTACATTTTGGGCCAATAAACGACTGGATGAACTACCAAGAATAAATAGCAATAGAACGATTGAGGCGACTCTAATGAAGCTTTTGTTTTGTAAGGTTATATTCATAGTATTATAATTTTAAACAAATTTTTTTTGACTTTATTTTGGGACAAACTTGTTTCACTTTGACCCTAAAATCAGTGGTAAATATATTATTAGTCTGAATACGTCACTATTATTAGTATGTTAACAAATGATATTTTATACAAACTGCTTTTTATTCTATTTGAGCAGTTGTCGCATTGATATGAAATTGTGTGATTTTCTCAAAATGGGACAGCAATTTGAATAATTATTAAAACCACCTACATAAAATTAAACATAAAATCTGGAACAACTAAAAAACTTGTTTTGCAGTTTTAAATATTTTTTTTGAATTTCAATTAATTACAATTACACTTGCAGGCTTTTTTAAGCGAAAGGAGACAATACAAACTTGACAGAACAAACAAACAACACAGCAAACTCTCCATCAAACGATTTTGATTGGAGTATGGACGTTGCCGGATTTGGAAACTACTCGGCAGATGAGCGCAAAAACATGGAAGCGCTTTATGAAAACACACTTAGTTCAATAAACGAAAAAGAAATTGTTAAAGGAACTGTAGTTGGATTTACAGAAAAAGAAGTAGTGCTTAACATCGGTTTTAAATCTGATGGACTTATTGCACGTACTGAATTCAGAGACATGCCTGATTTAAAAGCAGGTGACGTGGTTGAGGTTTTATTAGAAACCAAAGAAGATGCTTTAGGACAATTAATTTTATCTCGTAAAAAAGCCGTTAGCGAACGTGCTTGGGATAACATTATCAAAGCAAACGAAAATGATGAGGTTATTAATGGTTATGTTAAATCTCGTACCAAAGGTGGTTTAGTAGTTGAGGTTTTTGGCCTTGATACTTTCTTACCGGGTTCGCAAATTGACACAAAACCAATCAAAGATTACGATGTGTATGTAGGTCAAACAATGCCATTCAAAGTGGTTAAAGTTAACCACGTATTCAAAAACGTAGTAATATCACACAAAGTGTTAATCGAAGAAGATATCGAAGCACAAAAATCAGACATCTTATCTAAATTAGAAAAAGGACAAGTTCTTGAAGGTACTGTTAAAAACATGACTTCATTTGGTGTGTTCATCGATTTAGGTGGTGTTGATGGTTTACTTCATATCACTGATATTTCATGGGGACGTATTAACCACCCAGAAGAAGTATTACAATTGGATCAAAAAATCAACGTGGTTGTTATCGACTTCGATGATGAGAAAAAACGTATATCTTTAGGCTTAAAACAATTACAAGGTCACCCTTGGGATGGTTTAGACCAACAGTTAGCTGTAGGTAGCAAAGTAAAAGGTAAGATAGTAAATATCGCTGATTACGGTGCTTTCTTAGAAATCGCTCCTGGTGTTGAAGGTTTAATTCACGTAAGTGAAATGAGCTGGAGCCAACACTTACGTAACCCTTCTGACTTTATGAAGTTGGGTGACGAGTTAGAAGCTATGATTATCACGCTTGACAAAGAAGAGCGTAAAATGTCGTTAGGTATTAAACAATTGCACCCAGATCCTTGGACTAACATTGCTGAAAAATACACTGTTGGAAGCAAACACAAAGGTATCGTTCGCAACATGACTAACTACGGTTTGTTTGTTGAGTTAGAAGAAGGTGTTGATGGTTTAATTCACGTTTCTGATTTAAGCTGGACTAAGAAAATCAAACATCCAAACGAGTTTGTGAAAAAAGACCAAGAATTAGACGTATTGGTATTAGAAGTAGATAGCGAAAACCGTAGATTGAGTTTAGGTCATAAACAACTTGACGAAAATCCTTGGGATGCTTTCGAATCAATATTCTCAGTGGGAACTATCCACGAAGGTACTGTTCTTAAATTGGAAGATAAGAGCGCAATCATAGCTTTACCATATGGTGTTGAAGGGTATGCTCCTACTAAACAATTACAAAAAGAAGACAAGAAAACTGCTAAAGAAGACGAAGTATTACAGTTTAAAGTTATTGAATTCAACAAAGACAATAAACGTATCGTTCTTTCTCACACTGCCATCTGGAAAGGTGATGTAGTTGAAGAGAAAAAAGCAGATGACAAGAAAAAAGAAAGCGCTAAAGAAGCAACAGCTAAAGCAACTAAAAAATTAAACGATAGCAACGAGAAATCGACATTTGCTGACGTTGATGGATTAGCTGAATTAAAAGCACAGTTAGAAAATAACTAATTGTTTCTAAGCTTATACCTTAAAATCCCGGTAACATTTGTTATCGGGATTTTTTGTTTTAGGCCGCATTTCAATCTTTTCGCATACCTTTGCTAAGCAAAATGCGCTATCGCTTCAAGCAATTGAAGAGGAAAGTCCGGGCAACACAGAGCAATGTGCCATCTAACGGATGGGTGCTTATATGTAATGTATAGGCAACAGAAAGTACCGCAGAGACAAACTACCAAGCAGCGGGCAACCACTGAAGGAAAAGGTGAAAAGGCGGTGTAAGAGACCACCGGCTCTTTGGCAACAAAGGGTGCTAGGTAAACCTCACATGTTGCAAGGCCAAATAGGTTGCACAGGCAAGCAATTGCCACATGGCTGCTCGTTATGACGTGCAATGGGTAGGCTGCTTATGATTGTATTAGTGATAATACAGCTAGATAAATGATAGATATGTACTGATTAAATTCGGTATGAAACAGAACCCGGCTTATCATTTTGCTAAACAAACAAAGGAGGCTTCGTGCCTCCTTTGCCATTTTATAAGGGTTTAACTCAAAATTGATTCTTGCAGGCGAGACGCCTGCAAAGGCAAAATCCCTTTGTGTCCTTTGCGAAAAATCTTTGTGTCTTTGTGGTAAAATACCTTTATCACTAATCAAACGACTGCGTTTGACGAGATGCAATATCTCTTATGGCATTGTAATCATCTTCGGTAACATCATTAAAGAAGTAATTGATAGGATTTACTTTCTTGTTGTTTTTAACCACCTCATAATGCAAATGCGGTGCAGTAGAAGTACCAGTGCTCCCCACATAGCCAATCAGCTCACCACGCTTAATCTTTTGGCGCTCGCTCACTTCAACGCTGCTTAAATGCCCATACAAACTCTCATACCCAAAACCATGATTGATTATGATATGATTTCCATATCCCCTACCCTCGTATTTGGCTATTTCTACTGTACCATTTCCCGTGGCATACACAGGTGTTCTGCGAGGTGCAGTAAAATCAATTCCTGAGTGAAATTTATAAGTTTTATAAATAGGATGAACCCTGTATCCAAAACCTGAAGCAATGCGCTTTAAATCTTTGTTGGCAATGGGCTGGATAGCCGGAATAGAAGCCAAGAAATCTGTTTTGTTTTGAGCCAATTTAGTCAACTCATCAAAAGATCTGTTTTGAGTAGTAACCATACCAGTTAACTCATCAATTTTATTGCTCAATTTTTCAAGCTCTGCAGCATATTCCAAACCAGCAATACTTTTGTATTTGTATGAATTTGGATTAACCTTGGTTGATTTATATTTAACTGGTTCTGCTTCAAAAATGGCTCTATATATGGTGGCATCTTTGTCTTGCAACTCTGACATGCTAGTGCTAAGCTCACTGATGCGGTATTCCATTCTGCGCAATTCTTCACGATACAATTCGTTTTCGCGCTTCAATATTCGCTCCTTTGGTGAGTCGATAAAGCTGTATAAAGCCAATACCATGATAGCCCCAGCCACTATGGAAGCGGAAAGAAACCCAAAAAATCTCAAAATTACGCTTGTAAAACTTGTGCGTACTTTCTCGAAATCGAGTTTATGGGGATTATAAAAGTATTTTATCTTTGCCAACTTATTTTTAAATAGTTATTGTTATTTGCAACTTTTTAAGTGGAGGGCGAAAGTAAATTTTTTTAGCTCAACTTCAAAGACTATTACAGCAAAGGCAGCAATAGCTTAAAACAAACATTAGTATAGAAAATGACATCAGCCGAAATACGCCAACAATTTTTAGAATTTTTCGAAAGCAAAGGACATAAAATAGTGCCTTCAGCCCCTATCGTTGTTAAAAACGACCCCAC
>JBBALJ010000025.1:0-1529 GCA_040403075.1 Bacteroidia bacterium | reverse complement strand
GACCAAGAGGCATTTGACAATTGGAAATTATGGATTGCAGAGGAACGCATCCTGAATGGAAACAAAAAAGACAATTTCTGGGAAATGGGTGATACAGGCCCTTGCGGACCTTGTTCTGAAATTCATATTGACCTAAGACCAGATGCAGAGCGTGCTTTGGTGGATGGAAAAACTTTGGTAAACAACGACCACCCTCAAGTGATTGAGATTTGGAACAATGTGTTTATGGAGTTTAACCGCAAGGCTGATGGTAGCTTGGAAAAACTTCCAGCACAACATGTAGACACAGGTATGGGCTTCGAGCGATTGGTTCGTGCTATTGAAGGAAAAACAAGCAACTACGATACGGATGTGTTTGTGCCTACCATCAAATTTATTGAAAACCATTCGGGCAAACAATATGCATTTAGCGATAGTAAAACCGACATAGCCATGCGTGTTATGGCGGATCATATTCGTGCCATAAGCTTTGCCATTGCTGATGGACAATTGCCTAGCAACAATGGTGCAGGCTACGTAATAAGAAGGATTTTGCGCAGGGCGGTTCGTTACCAATACCAATTCTTAGGCATTAAAGAACCATTCATGTGTCAATTGGCTCTATTGATATCTGATAGTTTTAAAAATGTTTTCCCTGAACTGCATGCCCAAAAAGATTTTGTGAGCAAAGTAATTAGAGAAGAAGAGATAAGTTTTTTAAAGACGTTACAGTTTGGTATTACATCATTAGAATGGTATTTAGCAACAGAAAAAAATCCATTTGTTATTTCTAAAAGTAATGAATGGGAGTTTACTGAAACTATTTCTTCTTCTGATAATATTTCATTAGAATTTAAAAATAAAAATTTATCAGACAAAAAAACAATCCCAGGAAACTTAGTTTTTAAATTCTATGATACCTATGGTTTTCCAATTGATTTAACAAGATTAATAGCTAGTGATTTTGGTTGGAGTATTGATGAAGAAGGTTTCCAAAAAGCCTTAGAAGAACAAAAAGCACGTTCACGCAAAGCCACGGAACTAACCACAGACGATTGGGTAGAGACGCAATTTATCGCGTCTGATGATAACAGCGGACAAACAAAATTCTTAGGTTACGACCAATCTGAAGCAGATATTCAAATTGTGAAATACCGCAAGGTTAAAGCAAAAGGAAAAGAAAGCTACCAATTGGTATTTAACCAAACGCCTTTCTACCCTGAAGGTGGCGGACAGATTGGTGATACAGGTTTTATTAGCAATGCCAATGAAAAAATTGCTATTGTTGATACAAAAAAAGAAAACAACTTAATCATTCATTTTGCCAATGCATTGCCTGAAAATGTAGAAGCTAATTTTACGGCAAGCATTGATGCTGATAAACGTAAATTAACAGAAAATAACCACTCAGCTACTCACTTATTGCATGCAGCTTTGCGTCAGGTTTTGGGTACTCATGTGGCGCAAAAAGGTTCATTGGTAAATGATGAATACTTGCGTTTTGATTTCTCACATTTTGCAGCAATGAGCAAAGAAGAAATTGCCAAAGT
>JBBALJ010000024.1:2211-39457 GCA_040403075.1 Bacteroidia bacterium | reverse complement strand
AAAAAGCAAATGGAAAAACATTATAGTTAACCAAAGATTAAATTATAGCTTCAATGATAACGATAGTGTGTCTATTCATTCGTTTCAGCCAAATTTTTCTTCTAGCTCACCAATTCTTTTTAATGATTCTTTGTTGGCTTATATCGGATTAGGAATGGATATACCGAAAACACCTATAATAAGATCAGAATACAAAGCAATATGGGCGAAGAAATACCTTACAACTCCAAAGAGGTTTGACATATGTTTATACAAATGGTCAATTGAGTAATTTCATAAACAATAAAAGCCGGAATACCGGCTTTTATTGTTTGTAAAAAAGTTCTTTCTATTCGTCTTCGTCTTCACCCTTCCACTCATCTTCTGGACTTACCCACTCTTCACCTTCCATCATCTTGCGGTATTCCAAAAGTTCTTCGCGGTTGTATTTGTTATTATAGTCTGCTAACAAATCTATCAAATAGCCAAGGTTGGCTTTTGGGTCTTCGCCTTCGGTATATTCAAAAGTATATGTGCCGTTTTCTTCAATGTTTTCGTAGGCAAGTCTTACCATGCGCACGAAACCAGGCTCATCAAGGTTGGTTTTGATAAACTCTCTTAATTCTTTTAATTGTGTTACTAAGCTTTCAGCGTCAAAGTCTTTTTTGGCTAAGGTTTTCTTAATGCTTTGTATTATTTGGTTCATGTAATTTTGTTTTTTCGGGTGCAAAATAGTTTTATTCGCATTAAGCACAAAAATTATAGCCTTAAATCATAGTATTGAAGTAAAAAAAATCTATCAAAATTATTTTCACCTTCACCCCTTCCTTTTGTTTCCAATGACTTTAAGACTTTCACTTAAAATGGTTATTTGAAGTTTAAAAAAAATTTCACTTTACTTGCATCAAAAAAAGAAACAAAAATTCCATTCAATTGGATTGTTTTTTTTAGATAACGCATAAAAAAGGGCATTGATATTAGCAACGCCCTTTTAATGTGAAATAATTTTATGAACTAGTGAACCAATCCTTTATAGTCAGCAGCACTCATTAATGAAGCAACTTCATCTTTATTTGCAATAGTCGCTTTTATCATCCAACCTTCCCCATAGGCATCGTTGTTTACATTTTCTGGAGCAGCATCTAAAGCGGCATTTACTTCTAAAACCTCACCTGTTAAAGGCATAAACAAATCAGAAACCGTTTTTACAGCTTCAACGGTACCAAACACATCATGTTGGTTAACGGTTTTGCCTTTGGTAGCAATATCTACGTAAACAATATCGCCCAATTCTTTTTGAGCAAAGTCAGTAATACCAATATAGCAAACATCGCCTTCTACGCGAATCCACTCATGGTCTTTTGTGTAAAGTAAGTTTTCAGGAAAATTCATTTTATAGTGTTTTAAAATTTGCAGCTAATTTAAAGTTTCGCGTGACAAATAAAAATGTATGTTTTATCATGTAATGGGTTAAATTTTTTTTACAATAGATTATTTGTTAGCTATTACCAATCAAAAATATAATTTTGAATCTCCTTGAAACAAATTTTTTTTATATTATTTGTGTGTGTTATGCCGCTAAAAGGCTACTCTACGCATATTGTTGGGGGTGGTTTTGCACTAAAACACTTATCTGGCAATTCATACGAACTAACAATGAATTATTTAGGAGACTGCTTGAATGGCACCCAACAAGCCTTTGCCCAGGATCAATCAGACATGTCAGTGGGTATTTTCGATAAGGGAACAAACGCCAGAAAAACAATCGTATCTTTATCCTTTATAAGTAAAAAGGTATTGGCTTTCGCTACTGATAGCTGTGCCAAAACAATCAAAGCCTGTACAGAATTTTACATATTTAAAAAAACCATAACCCTAGACCCGAAAATTTATAACAATACGGCTGGATACTATATCAGCTGGGAACGCTGTTGCAGAAACAATGTAATTGCCAATATTGTCAATCCTGGAGGGGCTGCTATGGTTTTTTATATGGAGTTTCCACCAGTAGCATTTATTACCAATTCATCACCTTATTTTACCAATAACCCTAATACGCTTCTATGTGCCGAAGGGGATTTTACATATAACTTAAACTACAAAGATGATGATAATGATCAATTGAAGTTCTCTTTGGTAGACCCCTTAAATGGAAACTTAAATTCTAATACTCCTGGTAATGGCGGGAATCCAACATCAGGCCCATATAATCCTATTCAGTGGGCAAGCGGCTATTCGGCAACAAATGCCATTCTTGGTGCACCATCTTTATCAATAGATGCCAATACGGGTCAAATTTCCGTTACTCCAACTGTAATTGGAGTATTTATTGCTTCCATAAAAGTGGAAGAGTTTAGATTCGGAAAAAAAATTGGCGAGGTAAGACTTGAATTGCAATTTACCATAGGTAATTGCCCAAACCTACCTCCCAGTGTAATCACACTTAACGACTCAGCTTCAAACCAAGATATCGCCTATTTTGATGTGCAAATTCCCAAAGAATTGTGCTTTAGAATAAACAGCACCGATACAAAAGATTCAATTTATCTTAAAGTTAGCTCTCCCATTTTTTCAAACGATACTATTACTAGCTTCCCTGTAATCGATACCGTTTCTGGTGGATACTTGAGCATTAACAAACGGTTTTGTTGGAAAACTGACTGCAGTTTGCGAGGATTGGGTCGAGTTCCGTTCTATTTGACACTCAAAGACAATGGATGTCCGAGCCCAAGAAGCGCAAAGAAAAATGTTTATGTAAACATCATCGACATGCCGATTGTGAACCCAAATAGCATTCTTTGCTTAACTCTTGCAGATAATAAAACCGTTGTTTATTGGGGGGATAGCACAGGAAACAATCCATATTTTAAACAGTATAATTTATACCGAGGTGTTGATTACAAAAACTGGGTGCTGGTTGATTCTATTACAAACAAAAGTCAGAGAAGTTATACTGACAACAATACGCCAAACAATAAAACGATAAATTATACCTACATGATGCGGGCCGTTAATTATTGTGGCATTCAAGGACCTCCTTCGGATACACTTAGTACTTTTGAACAATTGGTTGCTGCACCAGCTGTTCAAAAACTTAACTTTGTAACCGTAACCCCTGACGACAAAAGCATAAAAATATGTTGGCCACAAACCAACGAAAAGGATTTTGCCAAGTATTACCTTTACCGCACATCAAAAGAAAATACACCTTATGCATTATTGAGAGTATATGAGTGGCCAAATGATACCTCCTATCAAGATTTTGAGGTAAGTGTAGATGACACGTCTTATTGCTACTATGTAATTATGCGTGACACTTGCGACAATTACAGTCCATATGGACAAGTTTCATGTAGCATTTTACTTAAAGGATATAGCGAAAACTTTATTAATACAATATGGTGGAATCCTTATAAAACATGGGAGAAAGGAGTAAGTAGTTATGAGATTTGGCGAAGCGATCCTGTATCTCCCTTTCAAAATATAGTTTCTATTGATACGGCAAAAACCGAATATGCAGATAGCAAGCTAAACATTGATGAGGGTATGTTTAGTTATTTTGTTAATGCAATGGAGACTAACACAATAACCTCTCTTAAACCCTCATTTGTTAGTCGCTCAAATGATGTGCAAGTCAGAATATCACCCATTGTGTATGCGCCATCTGCATTCTCGGCCAACGGAGACAATATCAATGACAAATTCAAATGGTCGGCAGTTTATACCAAAGATATGAATATCAAGGTGTTCAACCGATGGGGCCAGCTTATTTATGAAACAAATGATAAAAAAGCCTATTGGGATGGCAGTGTTAATGGGCTTCCTGCCCCCGTTGATGTTTATCACTACATCATTTATTACTCGGGCTATGATGGCAGTAGCAATACTATCAATGGAAATCTTACCTTGTTGAGATAAAAGGCTGTTAACAACAACACCCTTATCCACACTTTTCTCACACTTTTAATTCAACTGTTGATTTCCATGTTGTTTAGTCTCTAATTATGTTAAGAATTATAAACTGAAGCCAAGGCCGAAAAGTCTAATTTTACAGCCAGAAAAAAGAATTATATTTTATGAGTAAAACAGATGATAAACCAGTAATTTTAGCTAAGCGTAAAAACATTCAAACCATTTTTGATTATTGCTTAGATCAAAAAATAGAATTTAAAGTAAGCCCTAGAACCATAAGCAATGACGAGTGGGAAATTGAATTGAGCATCGACTCTATTAAAATGGCTATTGCATTGGGTATGTTTGTTCGTGAAAACAAATTAGACATGTATGGTATGGGTGAATTCTCAAAACCAAAACCTGTAGGCAATGGTAAAAAAGTAGAAGAAAGAGAGAAAACAATTGCTCCTGCTCCAAGTCTTACCGACCTAATGTCGGGTGTGGTAGCAGAAGAGCCTGCAAATGCCTTAAACTTAGACCTGAACGCTAACAATAACTAAGCATAGTTTGGTTGTTGCCATATAATCCAAGTTTAGGATTTGATTGATTACACAAAGTAAGGGAGCCGCCAGCTCCCTTTTTTGTTTTATTTGTGATGGCAATTTCCCTAAGAAAAATTAATATTGAAAGGTGTTTTACCTGCTAGAAAACAAATTTCCTCCCCTAGAATATGCCGACCCCAACGGTCTAATAGCTATAGGAGGGGTGTTAAGTTCTCCTATGATTTTAAACGCTTATACCAATGGTATTTTCCCTTGGTATAGTGAAGACGAGCCCATTTTGTGGTATAGTCCAAACCCTCGCTGCGTATTATTTCCAAAAGATGTATATATTTCAAAATCAATGAAACAAATTTTGCAACGCCATACCTTTGATTTTACCATCAATACATGTTTTGAAGATGTAATTGAAAACTGCAGAAAACTTCGAGAAGATACTGGTACTTGGCTAGGTGATGATATGATGGGGGCATATACCCGATTACACAATGAGGGATATGCTCACTCCATTGAAGTGTGGCAAAACGAAAAATTAGTAGGAGGATTATATGGGCTGGCAATAGGCAAAGCCTTTTTTGGTGAAAGTATGTTCAGCCTAGTAAGTAACGCATCAAAAGCTGCACTAATATTTCTTTGCACCTTTTTAGATGAAGAAGGCTATGAAATAATAGATTGTCAAGTCAGTAACCCTCACCTATCAAGCATGGGAGCCATTGAAATAGATAGGAGTATTTTTATCGAAAAACTAAAAGTAGCTATTGCTCATTAACTACTTTTTATACATCAACTGACTGTATTTACCAAGAGCCTCTATAGCTTTTAAAACCCCCTTATCTTGCTTGCTAACCACATTGTAATACCCCTTTTCGCGCCATACTTGACGAGCTATTAAGGCCTTAAGTTGTAGTTTAATAAAGTTTTTGGATCTGTTAACATCAGAGGTATTCAGGGATCCTATATTTTGTTGCTTACAAAAATCAATAAACAAGTTGAACGCTACATCACTTATTTGGTATGACTTAATATACACATCCAAATCACTTATTGCCATGATTGAATTGCGGTTTTTATCCAAATAATCATATGCAAATTTGTTTAACAAACCATTGGCAAATACCACAGTTAAAAACCGAGTATTGTAGCTCGTATCTATTGGAACAAAAACATCAGGATATATTCCGCCACCACCATAAACAATGCGGTTGTTCAATTTTGTGTGATACTCTGTTGAATCATAAATCTTTTGTTTGCTTGCATCTTCTAATTCACCATTTTCAATACGAGCATATATATCGTTTTCATATTCATCATACCCATGTGTTTTATAATCTTTCTGAATACAACGACCCGAAGGAGTATAATACCTTGAAACCGTTAAACGCAAAGCAGACCCATCACTCAAATCAAATGGCTCTTGAACCAAGCCCTTGCCAAAGCTTCTTCTTCCAACAACCAATCCCCTATCCCAATCCTGAACAGCGCCACTTAATATCTCACTTGCTGATGCCGAACCTTCATCAATTAGTATCACCAATTTTCCTGTTTCAAATGCACCCGAATGTTCAGTATAAAATTCTTGTTTGGGCTTGGTTCTACCTTGTGTATAAACAATAAGTTTTTTTCCATCTAAAATTTCGTCAGCAAGTTCGGTGGCTGCATTCAGATAGCCCCCGGGATTACCCCTCAAATCAAGAATTAGATTCTGAATATTTTGCAATTCCAACTCAGCATATGCTTTCAAAAACTCATCGTGAGTAGTTGCTGCAAATCGACTGATTTTAATATATCCCGTCTCAGAATCAATCATAAATGAGGCATCAACACTATAAATTGGGATGGTGTTTCGGGTAATTTTAAAATCTAGTTTTTGCTTTTCATAAGGTCTATAAATAGTAACATTCACATCTGTTCCTCGTTTACCTCTTAATGATTTTATTACTCGGTCGTTTGTGATTTTTACGCCCGCAACAGGTGTGGTATCTACCTTAATAATTCTATCTCCTGCTTTAATCCCCAACTCTTGCGAAGGCCCACCATTAATGGCTGAAACCACCATAATGGTATCATTTACGATATTAAACTCAACTCCGATTCCATCAAAATTTCCCTCAAGTGGCTCGTTTGCTTTTTGTAGTTCCTCCGCTGGAATATAGGCAGAATGTGGGTCCAAGTTACTTAGCATTTCGTTAAGCGTTTTGTTCTCCAAATCTTGCATGTTAACCGAATCAACATAAGCCTCTTTTATAATGGATAACATTTCACCAAACTTACTACTTCCACCAATGCTTATTTTACCTCCAGATGAAGGTCGTAACCACATACCTATTAGAATCCCTCCAGCTATTAGCATTCCATAAATAAAAGGCTGCCATTTGTTGTTATTATTTGTCATATTTGAAGCAAAAACTAGGTACGAATATAAGCACTAATATTTCGACCTATACAATGATTTAAATATTGTCGCATGTCAAAAAAATCAAGTTCCATAAAAACAACCGAATCAAGTTCAAAATATGCTCATTTAGAGAAGATGAGCACAAAAGACTTATTGTCTAACATCAACAAAGAAGACACAACAGTTCCGCAAGCGATTGAAAAGGCAATACCAAAAATTAAAAAATTAGTAGATGCCGCCTACGAAAACATGAGCCAAGGTGGTCGATTATTTTACATAGGTGCTGGTACAAGCGGTCGACTTGGCATTGTAGACGCAAGTGAATGCCCACCTACATTTGGAGTTGAGCAAGGTCGTGTGATTGGAATAATTGCAGGGGGAGATTCGGCTATAAGAAAAGCTGTGGAGTTTGCTGAGGATGATGAAAAACAGGCCTGGAAAGACTTATCTGCCTATAAAATTAATAAAAAAGACTTTCTTATTGGCATAGCTGCAAGCGGTTCGACACCCTATGTTTTTGCGGGATTAAAAAAAGCACAAGAAAAGGGTATACAAACGGGATGCATAGTTTGCAATAAGGGCTCAGAAGTGGCCAAATTTGCTGATTATCCCATTGAAGTTGTTGTTGGAGCAGAGTTTGTAACAGGTAGTACGCGCATGAAATCTGGAACTGCACAGAAATTGGTATTAAACATGATTAGCACCTCTTTAATGATTAAATTAGGTCATGTAAAAGGAAATAAAATGGTTGATATGCAACTAAGCAATAACAAGTTAATTAAGCGAGGCACAAGAATGATTGCGGAAGAATTGGGTGTGGATGAAAGTGCTGCCAAAGAACTATTAAAAAAGCATGGAAATGTTAGAAATGCGATAAAATCGAAAAAATAAATGGGCGAATGGTTGATTAAAATATGTTGGGTTGTGGTGCTAAGTGCCATCAAATTCCTTGGAGGATTTCTATTGGCTTTAGGCTATGGCTTTAATCCGCTATTTACATTTGTCTGTACCGTTGGGGGGGGTATGCTGGGGGTTATTTTCTACCTTTATCTTTGGCAATTTATTTTAACATTAAAACACAAATTCTTCCCAAGCAAACCAAGGCCATTTAAATTCAAAAAATCATCCCGTGTTATGGTTAAAATCATTCGGAAATATGAAGTATATGGTATAGCCTTACTATCGCCAATCATATCCATTCCTCTAGGCACCATTCTAGCCGCATCAATTGAAAACAATAAATGGAGGATTAAAATTATTATGTTGGGTTCTTTTTCCCTGTGGGTGTCTGTTCTA
Source organism: Bacteroidia bacterium (assembly GCA_040403075.1). Lineage (GTDB taxonomy): Bacteria > Bacteroidota > Bacteroidia > UKL13-3 > UKL13-3 > RGVD01. Next base: position 31,333 of record JBBALJ010000024.1, on the reverse strand, counting down.
ATTGGACTTCAACTACTTTTTGGAATTGATTTAAGTTCACTATTTAAATAAGCTAAATATAGCCTTTTACTTTATAAACCACCACCCCTATCAATTCTTTCATCAAATAGGTCCAGTTCTGTAACGCTCCATAACTAGGCACAATGGTGTTGAAAATGGTATAGCTTTCAATCAAAGCTCTGAAGTTTGTTGAATAAGGGGTCACGTTAAAGCCTTGTTTTTTAAAACAAGCCATAGACCTCCGCATGTGAAAAGCCGAAGTAATTAATAAATACTTCTTTTTTTGCCAAGCAGTATCTCTTTTCTCTAATATTTGCCTTGTAAACAAAGCATTCTCGTAAGTGTTCACTGACTTAGATTCGGTAATTATTGCTGAGTCAGGTATTCCTATTTCCAATAGAAATTCTTTCGCAAGTATAGCCTCGGCAGTATGCAAATTAAAAATGCTATCCGTTCCTGCTGTATAAATTATTTTATCTGAAACACCTTTTTTATACAATGAAATGGCCTGAATCATTCTGTCGTTGCCATCAGCAAAAACCGTCCTTGGGCTTTGGTTATTAACCGAAATAGTTGAAATAAAGCCCCCCAATATTATTAATCCGTCATAATGTTCTCCTGATTTAGTTTCAATGGCATCTATCTCCCACATCTTAAAAAGATTAAGTCCAATAAATGGGTTTGAGAAAAATAGAAACAAACCAATACCCGAATACAATAAGTACTTTTTCTTCAGAAAAAAATAAAACAGAAAACACAAAGCTATCAAACTAGCTGGGGCCACAATGGCATATATAATCTTGGACAGGATAAAGAACATAGGCTAATGGATGAGATGAAAATAGAAACAGGAGGCAACGAAAAATAAATAAAATATCTCTTTCAGATAGAACCTTTTGCTGCTTAAAAAGAAATAAGCCACTATCATACTTGTTGGTGTGCTTAAATAAACGAGGTTGAAAATAAAGTTTTTGTCTTCAAGTGGAACAATTAATAATGAAAACAACAACAATAAACCTATGGTCAATAATACCCTACGTGTTTTCACATTGTTTTTATAAAAGTTTGATTGAATGACAAGTCCTGTGTAAAAAAGTAAGCCCAACATCACAAACCAGGGAATGGCGGTAATCGGATCAATGGCAATTTTAATAAAGTAGGTTTTGGTAAAACTTAGATCAACAAATGCCATAAAGTCATTCAAGTGATTGCTCAGATAAAACAATGCTGTGGTAAAATAAATGGGTACAATAATACCAATAATAGCAACTATCAAATACTTGATATTAAAAGAGGTCATGGCCACAACAGATATCAAAATAAAAGGCAGATAGTTTATTACATCATAATTAAACAAAATAGCCAAACCCAAATACATACCCGCATCCAATACTAGATAAAGAGGTTTGCTCGATTCATATAAATAAAATAAACGTTGAATGATCAAAAGCAAAAAGGTATTAGCTATCATTTGGGGTGAAAGCACCATTTGCTCTGGGTAGATGCTATTGAGCGTAACAAAAATCAAAGCTGGAAGCATTGAGTCTTTATGCAGCACACTGTGCTGTGTGGTGATATAATTTATTTGCAAAGACTGAAGGTAAATAACCAAGGTAGCTACAACAAAATCTGCATTTGATATGGGACCTAGCAGTTTCCAATAATTGAAAAAAAACTGTGCCAAGGGGGCATTAATACTAAGTTCAATCGGTTGAAAACTAAAGTAAGGAAACAAACGAATTCCTATGGTAACGAGAAAAAGCGCTACGATAGAAAAAATATTATTTGAACGAAAAATGTTTAACAAGGCCTGCTATTAAAAAGTAATTCGCATCAAAGTAAATCTCTTATCGCGTAAACTGCAAGCCAAGATACTATTTGAACTAACCTGCTTGGTTTCAGATGGGATAATTAGTGCGCTGGTATTGATTGCTTTTACCAGTATTTTGTTTTCCATAAGTCCTTTATTATTAGTATAACTTAGCATCATATCACCTTCTGTATTTACATCATTATTATAAACAACATAAAGGTTTTCGGGTGTAATTATTGGCACAATGGAAGAATAATAACCACCGTCACTAATTGAGCTTTGCGACTTGGCAATGGTGTTGTTAAATTGAAGACTACCATCCCCATTGAACGACATCATTTGCACATCATCATAATTGTATACGGTTCGACTATTGGTTTGGGGAAAACCATTCACATAGTATGTATAGGTTTGTCTTGATAGGTAATATTTCTCTGCTAAGAGCAAACAGCCCCCATCGCTGCGAGCTACCATTCTGCGAATATATAAATCACTCAAGTCATCGCTACTTTTGGTGTTGTATCTTTTGCTAATAAAATCTGAGGGAAAATTCTCAAACCTTTTAGTAATTAGTTCATTGGTGGTCAAATCAAGCACATAATAAAAATAGCCCGCAACCTTCTTGCTGTTATCATTTGAATAAAAACCAGCTACAGAAATTTTTTTACTATAGTTGTTCAAACACATGCCAATTTCCTCAATAAAAGCATCTGCTTGTCCTACTTCATATTCAAGCATTTTGTCCATGCCCAATGAATAGCTATACAAAAAGAATGAACGTGAATCAGATGCTTTTTTCTTAACTCCCGATTTAGGATAGTCGATAAGTAAATAACATTCTCCTTCATTTCCCATATCATAAGAAGTAATGAAAATATCATCGATGGAATAGGGCAAATCATATCGCTTACCATATTGTTGTTGCATATTTATATCAAAACAAAAGAGGTTTAGACTACTATTATTTTTGTCCTTGCCATTAGAAAGAAACATGGCACCAATAAATTTCTTTTCGCTTGAATGTTTGATGTAGAAATGGGTTTTATTGTCTATTTCTTCGCTATTCATCGATATTAAAACCTGAGCGTTTCCGATGGGTTTCAGGTTTTCATCCAGCTTTTGTAATAGCAAATCAATCTTGTTGCTAACATTGTTTTTAGCGCTCACAAACACATAAAGGGTATTGTCAAACAACAATACCCTTTCAAGGATACCATTGATACTAATGGGCATTGGAATGCTTAGCTCTAGCGCTAGATTGGCTTTGTATTTTTCAATTATTACATCCCTACTAAACGAGTTGTCTTTGCAACGCAAAACATAGACCCCTGATGCACTTTCACCCACTATTTGCGAGTATCCTGTTTTAGATTTTATTTTTTGCGGATTGCTCCATTCAACCGACTGAGCAAGGGTTGTGGAAATATATAACCCGAAAATAATAAATATTGAAAGTCGTTTTAGTATCATAAAACCAATTAATTAACCTTATAAATGTCTATTCGTGAATTATTAGTTCCTCGTTGTTTAATTCTAGGTAATTATTAGTTCCAAATGATTCAACTATGGTTCTAATATGAAAACGAAATAAATCTAACAACTGCCTGTTTTTAATGTTTTCCGTGGTCACTAATAACAATTTTGGTGGAGATCTTTTAATTAAATATGAGTCCAAAAAATCCTCCTCCTTTGTAATTACAATTCTCGATTCTGTTTCTGCTAGAACCCTTATTTCATTGTCTGTAGTTCTTTCCTTTAAAATTAAATTGTCGGTATGTATTGCATCATAACCTTTTTGATTTAAAAGTTCTACCAACAATATGGGTAATTGGGCATCAACAATAAACCTCATGCAAGTACCTTATACGAACTTTTGATTTTGGTTAAGCGCGATGCGAATGCCAAGCAAGCCTTAATATCATTCTCTTCAATTGCTGGATAATCATTAATAATTTCTTGATTTGTCATACCCGCAGAAAGTAAATCCAAAATCATTTCCACTGGGTAGCGCATATTTCTAATGGTTGGTTTACCATGACATATCTCTTGATTTATTGTTATTCTATCTAATATGTTCTGCATTCTTCAACAAATATATATTTTTCTGATTGAAATCTGTTTGTTTCTTTTGGCTATGTTTGATAAAATTCTTCTTTTATGAAAAAGATAATATTTCTGTCTATTATCCTCATTTTTACTGTTAAGCATAACTTCGCGCAGTATACTAATCCTTATAAAATTAACTATAATTACTATTATGCTTTTGATAGCACTTACGATAATTTTTTTAAATCATCAGTACATCTAATTTATCCTTATTCGGTTATTAAAACTTACACCAACATGAATGGTGACAGTGTTTTTGAGTTTAGCAAAACAGTAAACTCTGATAACAGAGGTTGTATGAAACAAAATAAACCTAGTATATTGGGTAAATCTTGCACAATGCTAGATAGTGGTAGGTTTTTGATTACAACTTTTTCCAATGATACCATCCGTTTTCATACGACAGATACTATTGGATCATCATGGAATTGTTATAAAAATGACACCCTAAATTTAGTTGTAGATGCTACTATTGAGAAAAGAGGGGTTCAGGAGGTTTGCGGTGAATGGGATACCATTATTACATTTAGATTTAAGGTTTATGATAAGAACAAAAAGCCTATAACTTCAAATTTTTTAAATTCTAGTAGGGTTTTGTTATCATACAATCATGGTTTTGTCGAAACATTCAGTTTGAGAAGTTTTCCAAATATTGAAATGTATTATAATAGCACATCTTCAAATATTTTCAAACTTACAGGTATTGCCTACACTAATTTAAGCGACAATAAGGGAATAACCACTTTTTATAACCATGAAATCTATAATTATGACATGGGGGATGAAATACAAGAATATCGCTCAGGTGAAAATAGGGGTGCTCAATATGAATATGGTAATCGTTATCGTGAGTATAAAATCAAAAAGGTAAAAGATAAAATAATCAAAAAAGACACTATTGAATACAGAATAGAAGAACACACTTGGTATCACTCTTCAAAAACTTCTGCCAATAATTTCGAATTTCAAATATTTGATACTCTAACAAAGAAAACAGATACATTATGGGTGCCTCTTGATTATAACAACGTATATCACCCAGATTATTTACAAGAATTTTATGGTGCTATTCGTTACTATGATGACAACAAATCATATGCATATTCAGATTATCCCGGATTAATTAATATAAATGATACTTGTTATTATGTCCATGATGATCCCAATACCTATACACATCAAACCTTTGCCTACACAGGAATTGGTGGATACTATTATTATTCTAGTAACGGGAATCAATATTCTGAAAAAAAGTTGTTATGTGTTAAAAAAGGTAGTAAACAATTCGGTACACCCTATCCATTTGCATTGGGAGATGTTGACGGGGAGAAGAGGGGTCTTATTAAGGTATATCCCAACCCGGCAAATACTATTTTGTGTGTAGATTCGCCTATAAAGCATGGTAATATTGAGTTGTATGACTTATTTGGTAAATCGGTTTTATTACTTTTAAACGAATTTGAAGTTGATATTTCAAATATTGATAATGGGATTTACTATTGTAAAATATTTAATAACGATTTAGGACTTTTCTTTATTGAAAAAATCATTATTCAGCATTAGAAAATCCTTTTTAACATTTATGTCATCACACCACATTGTAAGAGACAAACAAGAACCCGCATTGATTATTGCCAATGGAGAGGCTTGTAGCTTCGACCTGTTGTCGCAACTGCTTGAATGGAGTCCTTTGGTATTGGTATTAGACGGTGCAATTACCCGGGTATTAGAACTGGGAATAAAAGTAGATGTGGTTTTGGGTGATTTTGATAGTGCTAAAAACATCGAGGAATTGCTTGTTGACCAGCATCCCATAAAAATTGTACATGCTCCAGACCAAAACAAAACTGATTTAGAAAAAGGAATTGAGTACCTAATAAACGAGGGTCACAAAGCAATAAATATCCTATGGGCAACAGGCCGCAGAGCAGATCATACCATCACCAATATTACCAATATGGTACGCTATAAATCAGATGCTAGCCTTGTTTTATATGATGATTATTCCAAAATATTTTGTTTGCCTAAACATTTTGAAAAATGGTATGTAAAAGGCTTTCCTATTTCTCTTATTCCCATTGGAATTGTTTCGGGAATTAACAGCAAGGGTCTAAAATATAATCTGACAAACGACACCCTTACCATTGGCTACAGAACTGGAAGTAGCAACGAGGCTGAAAATGATGGCATTGTTACCATTAGCTATGAAACAGGCGATTTATTAATGATGGAATGCCGCGACTAACTATCCCCAAACCTTTGTTCCCTCGGTACAATTGGTGCAGATATCAATCTCTTTCCTACTTTTAAGGATTGCTTGTCTGAAATTGTTATAGCGTTCCCCTTTCCACACTTCTTCAAAATGTTGTGTGCTAACATCACCAAATCGATGGGTAGCATCTTTATCAAAGCAACAAGGCACAACCAATCCGTCCCAAGTAATCACGCTGCCTCGCCACATTCGCCAACATTGGTTTAAGAGCTTGTTTTTTATTTCATATCCCGTTTCTGTTTTTCGATAACGAGCCAAATCTTCATTTGTAGGTATAAAATCATCACTGGTTTTATAGTCGTAAATCTGTGCCGTTTTAATACCCAATTCGTCTACTCCTATTTCTTTTGCTAGTCTTCTTATTTCGGGCAACTGATGCTCGTTGTGTTTAAAAACAATGAATTGCCAAATAATATGTGGGGTTGTTTTGTTCAGTTTTTTCTTCCAGTACAATAGCTTTTTAGTACCATCAATTACCTTTTCTACATTGCCCCCAATTCTATATTTACCATAGGTTTCTTGGGTAGTACCATCAATAGAAATGATTAGTCTATCAAGCCCGCTTTCAACAGTAGCTTTGGCCATTTCATCCGTAAAATAATGTGCATTGCTGCTTGTTGCCGTGTAAATATTTTTTGAAGCAGCATACCTCACAAATTCAAGAAATTGTTTGTTCAGAAAGGGCTCTCCTTGAAAATATAAAATCAACCAAACCAAGTCTTCATGTATCTCGTCAATGGTTTTCTTGTACAACGGCAAATCAAGCATTCCCGTATTGCGCGTAAACTCTCGCAAGCCACTCGGACATTGAGGACAACGTAGGTTACAACTTGTTGTGGGCTCTATTTCCATGCTCAAAGGCATACCCCACTGGATAGGCCTTTTTATGGTTTTAGAAATGTAATAACTACTAAACAATTTTATGGCATTGAAAATGCGCCTATTGTTTAGTTTTGATAATACATTGATGCCGTCTCTTATGTTTCTATTCATGAAGCGAGGCAAACATACAAGATGTAATGAAATTTATAGGTAAAATAAACCAAAGACTTAGCAATACAAAGATTTTATCTTACAAATCAAACTTGATACCTTGTGCCAATGGCAACTCCTTACCATAGTTGATAGTGTTGGTTTGTCTGCGCATATAGGCTTTCCAACTATCGCTACCACTCTCTCTTCCTCCACCTGTTTCTTTTTCACCACCAAAAGCACCACCAATCTCTGCACCACTGGTTCCAATATTTACATTGGCAATACCACAGTCGCTACCCCATGCTGATAAGAATGCTTCTGCTTCTTGCATATTGTCGGTAAAAATACTAGAACTTAAACCTTGTTTCACTCCGTTTTGCATGGCAATGGCTTCATCCATTTCTTTGTACTTCAGCAAGTATAAAATAGGCGCAAAGGTTTCGTGTTGAACAATGGCATACTCGTTTTTGGCTTCACAAATAGTCGGTTTTACATAACAGCCGCTTTCATAACCTTCTCCGCTCATTACCTCAGCACCACACAAAACAGTACCCCCTTCTTTTTTCAATGCTTCAATGGCTTGTAAATATGCATCTACAGCCGCTTTATCAATCAATGGACCCACCAAGTTTCCTGTTAAAGGATTTCCAATAGTCAATTGACTATAAGCTTTCACTAGCTTTTCTTTTACCGTATCATAAAGGCTTTCATGAACAATCAACCTGCGGGTGGTAGTACATCTTTGTCCTGCTGTTCCCACTGCACCAAAAACCACACCTATCATGGCTAAATCTAAATTTGCATGAGGGGTTAGTATAATGGCATTATTTCCGCCAAGCTCCAATAAAGCCTTTCCGAAACGCTGCGCCACAGTTGCTCCCACAATTCTTCCCATTCTGGTTGAACCAGTAGCAGAAACCAATGGCACCCTTTCATCTTTGCTCATCCACTCTCCTACTTTGTAGTCGCCATTTATTAAGCAGAAAATACCTTCTGGCAAATTATTTTCCTTTAACACTTTTGCTATCAATTGCTGACAAGCGATTGCTGATAAGGGTGTTTTTTCTGATGGCTTCCAAACACACACATCTCCACAAACGGCTGCCAACATACTGTTCCAACTCCAAACCGCAACAGGGAAATTAAATGCTGAAATAATTCCTACAATGCCAATGGGATGGTATTGTTCATACATCCTGTGGTTAGGGCGCTCGCTATGCATGGTTAAACCATGTAATTGACGACTCAAACCCACAGCAAAATCACATATATCAATCATCTCCTGCACTTCACCCAAACCTTCTTGTAAACTTTTACCCATTTCATAGCTCACCAATTCGCCAAGAGGTTGCTTGTATTCGCGAAGTAAGTTTCCATATTGGCGAACGATTTCGCCTCTTTTGGGTGCAGGCATTTTACGCCATATCAAAAATGCTTCTTGCGCTTTATTTATTACTTCATTGTATTCTGCTTCAGTAGTAAAAGTAACTTTACCTATTAACTTGCCGTCTACGGGCGAGAATATTTCTTTGCTTTCAGCACTAGCTGATGAGAATTGGTTTTGTCCAGTTGAGGTACCGTGGTTGATGTCTTTTAAGCCCAATTGAGCTATAAAATTTAGACTAGTTGTTTGAGACATATTGTGGTTTTATGCTTTGTTATTTCAGGCAAATATGGAAAAACAGAAGGACAATTCAGCATTTTTTGATTTTTATTATCTCCTATTACTAAACCTATTTGATGTGTGCAAGAATCGGAGGCATTTTGATAAGTCAATTAGTATTCTTACTTTTATACAATGGTTAAATTTTATCTCTGCTTCGTTTTTGTCCTTTTTCTTCAGCTATCAATTGCCCAAGAAATAAAAGTAATTACCTACAATATTCGCCTTGATGTCGCTTCTGATGGTGTTAACCAATGGGGCAAAAGAACAGGTTCTATAAAGGAGCTATTGACAAAATGCAACACTGATGTTTTGGGGATTCAAGAAGGATTATTCAATCAAATGACTGATTTACAAAACATGCTTCCTGATTATTTCTATGTGGGTGTTGGTAGGGATGATGGAGATAAAAAAGGAGAGTTTTCTGCAATATTTTTTCGTAAAAGCCAATTTGAATTGGTTTCAAGTAATACCTTTTGGTTATCGCCAACACCTGAAATACCAGGAAGCAAAGGTTGGGATGCCGCAATAACTAGGATCTGTAGTTATGCTCAGGTAAAAGTAAAGAGTTCGGGAAAATCCCTCTTTGTTTTCAATACACATTTTGATCATATAGGCGAGAAGGCCAGAAAGGAAAGTGCGAAATTGATTGTTCAAAAGGTGGCTGAAATTGCAAAGGATGGTGCCGTGATACTAACTGGTGATTTTAATTCTGACCCAAGCACCAAAGCATTCAAAACCATAATTAAAAACAAGTTTCACCCAATGAAAGATAGTTTTGTAAAGTCTGATAAGCCAGATTGCACATTCACTGGTTTTGGGGTTTCAAGTGGTGTATGCAAACATATAGATTTTATATTCTATGATAAGTTGTTTGAACAAATAAGCTATCAAATAATACAAAATAATAATGGCACCTATTACCCTTCGGATCACCAGCCTGTTGAATCGGTTTTGATTTTGAAATAGCGGTATTGGCTTTTAGGCAAATTCAAAAAGCATAGTTTTTTATACAAATCTCACGACTTCTTAATAAGTATTGTTACCAAAAGGCCAATATTATAGCGTATTTAGCAAAATATAATATTGAGTGTTATGTTAAAAAGATTCGGTGCCATATTTGAAACTAAAGACCGCATTTTCGGGCTTGATTTACTTCGATTTATCGCTATTGTTCTAGTTGTAATGGGGCATGCTCGTTGGATGACAGAAAAATTCCCTACACCTTTGCGAGCCCTGCTTCATGGAAGTGGTATTTTAGGAGTAGAGCTGTTTTTTGTCTTGAGCGGGTTTCTGATTGGTGGAATCTTGTTAAAGCAATTTGAGAAAAATGGATTTGCACTTGACATGGCTGCTATAAAAAATTTCTGGGTAAGAAGGTGGTTTAGAACATTGCCTAATTATTATTTTATTTTACTCATTTACGTCTTGATTTACTTTAATGATATGCCAGGTAGAATTTGGCGATACTTCTTTTTTGTTCAAAGCATTTGGAATACACCGGCTGCTTTCTTCGATGAATCTTGGAGCTTGTGTATTGAAGAGATTTCTTATTTACTTTCACCTATTGTTTTGGCTTTAAGTGCTTATTTGTTTGGCAAAAAGGGTAAAGGAAATCTTTCTTTCTTTCTATGGGTAAGTGTGGGTCTAATCGTATTAACTTCAGTTCTAAGAGTAATTTATACCAACTATTTTTTATTAATTGGGCCCAATGAATCATGGAACAATGCTGTTAGAGAGGTAGCATTAATAAGACTTGATGCTATTTATTATGGCTTTATTGCTGTTTATGTTAGCAGAAAATATCCTGGCTTTTGGGATAAAAACAAGATGGTATTATTTGTTATTGGTACACTGGGAATTTTAAGTTTAATGGCGTTTCAAAAATATATTGTAGAAAACTATTTCGGTTTGTTTTCAAATCTGTTTTTCTTTTCCCTGCTTAGTATCTGCATTGCGTTTTTGTTACCCTATCTGTCAATTGTAAAAACCACAAAATGGCAATCAATTGCAAAACCTGTTACTGGTGTTTCCATTATTTCTTATTCATTATATCTAGTTAATGGGGGGCTTATCAATATTTCCTTAAGACAATTATCTAACTGGGGAGAAGGATGGAGTGTAACAGAAACGGGAATCGTATATGTACTATATTGGATTACTTGCCTTGTGGTGTCAGCATTAATTTTTGTGTTTTTTGAAAAACCTATGACAGACCTGCGAAATCGCTTTCATTAATCATATTTCACTAAATCTATTTTTTTTACATTTGCCCGTCATTGGCGCAAGCCAAACTATTATTTTTATATATGAAAAGTTTTAAACTAAAAATGATTCCCGAGCGAACTATTAAGCCTCGTGAAAAAGGCCTAACTATGGTAATGGACAAGGGTCTTAGCGTTCGTGAGGCAGAGGATATGATTTCTGTTTCTGGTGATTATATTGATATAATTAAGCTTGGCTTTGGAACTCCATTTGTTTCGCCAAACTTGGTAGAGAAAATTAAACTTTATCAACAAAATGGAATTATCGTTTATTTTGGTGGTACCCTATTTGAAGCTTATGTGGTAAGAAATCAATTTGATGATTATTTGAAAGTGTTGGAGCGATACAAATTGACACATGCTGAAGTGTCTGATGGCTCAATAGAAATGCCACATGATATCAAGCTTGATTTTATAGACAAATTGAGTAACCATGTAACTGTTTTATCAGAAGTAGGAAGCAAAGATGTTGAGAAAATTTTACCCCCTTATCAATGGATTGAATTGATGCAAACCGAGCTTCAAGCGGGAGCATGGAAAGTAATTGCAGAGGCTCGCGAAGCAGGAAATGTGGGTGTTTACAGAAGTAGTGGCGAGGTGCGTGAAGGTTTGGTGCAAGAAATTTTAACACAAATACCTGAAGAAAAAATTATTTGGGAAGCACCGCAAAAAGCACAACAAACCTATTTTATCAAATTGGTGGGCGCCAATGTAAGTCTTGGAAATATTGCCCCTAATGATATAATTCCTATGGAAACCCTAAGACTGGGTTTAAGAAGTGATACTTTCAGTTTCTTTTTAGGCAAAGGTGTAAAATATATGACCAAGAAAAAATAATCGAATTTAGAAACCTATACACCAAGGAAGTGTCAAAACTTTTTATTTGACTTTTTTTGCTTTAGCATACTTAAATTACAATAGAATTATTATGAACTTACAAGAACAAATAAATGCAGATATTATTACTGCAATGAAAGCCAAAGATGAAGTTAGTCTTCGTGCACTAAGGGCTTTAAAATCTGCCCTTTTACTTGCCTCATCAGAAGCAGGTGCTAGCGATAAAATACCTGATGAACAATCCATCAAAATCTTCCAAAAGCTTGCCAAACAAAGAAAAGAGTCGTTTGATATCTTTATGCAAAACGGCCGTACAGAATTAGCAGAAAAGGAAAAAGAAGAAATGGAGGTGATTGAAAAATATTTGCCTAAACAAATGGGTGAAAATGAAATAAAACAAGCCCTGCAGGCCGTTATTTCTGAAGCTGGAGCTTCTTCTGCGGCCGATTTTGGCAAAGTAATGCCTTTGGCAATGAAAGCATTAGCAGGAAAAGCAGACGGAAAAATAATTTCAAGCATTTTAAAAGAATTACTTGCATAATTGTATATGGATATATCAGAAGAAGAAAGAATAAAGAAAGCCTTTCAAAAGAAAGACTGGCCCGAGATAAAAGTATCTGACAGTTGGGCAACTTTTAAAATCATGGCCGAGTTTGTTGAGGGCTTTGAGAAAATGAGTAAAATCGGACCTTGCGTGTCTATTTTTGGTTCGGCTAGAACCAAAGCAGATACCAAATATTACGACCTTGCCGTTGAAGTGGCTAAAAAATTAGTAAATGCTGGTTTTGGCGTTATTACTGGTGGTGGACCCGGTATTATGGAAGCAGGAAATAAAGGTGCTTTTGAGGCAGGTGGAAAATCGGTTGGTTTAAACATTGAGTTACCCTTTGAACAGTTTCACAACAGATACATCGACAGAGACAAAAACATCAATTTCGACTATTTCTTCGTACGTAAGGTAATGTTTGTTAAGTATGCACAAGCATTTATTGCCATGCCTGGTGGATTTGGAACCTTAGATGAATTGTTTGAGTCGTTAACACTCATTCAAACACATAAAGTAGCCCATTTTCCAGTTGTATTAGTAGGCAGCGAATATTGGGGCGGCTTACTTGATTGGATTAAGAAAACCATGTGCGAACAATACCATAATTTAAGTCCTGAAGATGTGGATTTAATTAAATTGGTAGATACTGCAGACGATGCGGTAAATTATATTCTAGATTATTATGCCGATATGAGCATTAGTCCAAACTTCTAAAACATTTTAAAAAGGCCCAAAAGGGCCTTTTTAATTTATAGAAATCCTAATTGGTTTCATTCTATCCACATTTATAATTCCTTTTTGCTAGGGCTATCATATGATGGATGGCATTGGCTATATTTCATTAGTTCTTAGAGCCACAATCCCTAATTTTAGCCGCTGCTCACATAAAAATTTTTTGCATTTAAATGCTATTTTAATTTAATTGCATTATGATTGTTAGTAGAAACAGCAAACTAGCTACTAAGCTTAGCCTTTCTGCTATTTATGGATTGTGCGCTAGATTTATTAGTAGACTCAGGAATATCGTTCCTGTGTTTAAGAGTTCTACTCCTATATCCTACAATTTAATTCCTTTATTAAAAAACGCAATTCTTGGGTTTTGGAATTTAGTTCCTGAGCTTTCCAATTCTGTTTCTTTCATTTGGAACGCAATTCCTGTATTCACTAATTCAATTCTCAAAACGAGAAATACAATATCTGTGTTCAGGAATTCAATTCCCGGACACAGGAATTCAATTCAAAACCCAATATTCATAACTCTAAATTCCTAATTTTATATTCTTAATTCAAAAAACCATGTCACGTATCATTTTACCAGAAAATCCAGATGATGTTTTAGTATTAATGAAAAAAATCATCGCCAAAGAAGAAGCACTAGGTGTTAACTCTATTTTTACAAAAGAGCAACTAATTGAGTTTAAAGACTACTTTACCAAAGCCACGGAAGCCCGCACCCAACAGCAAGATTTAAGAAACCGAGCTGAAGAACAAACCAAGGTGTACACCAACCTATTAGGCAGCAATGCCAAAACCGACCAACCTGGCAATGCCAAATTTTTATATACAAGCCTTAGAGATATGTTAGCAGCTAAAAACAAAACAAACCTAAAAATGCTAGCCGATTGGGGTTTTGATGTGGTGGACGAAGTAGCACCTAAAAAAACAAAAAAAGCATAAATCGAAACGGTCACTGAGCGGAGCCGAAGTGCCATTTCGGTATTTCGGCTTCCCTCAATAACCGAAACGCCCACTATGGCCATAAATTCAAAACAATTAAACAAATAATTAAAACCGATGAAAAAAATCTCAACCATCACATTAGGCTTATTATTTAGCCTTTCAACATTTGCTGCTGTATTAACAGTAAACAACAACTCTACTGCTCCTGGAAGCCCTGGGCAATACACCACCATTGATGCTGCATTTGCCGCAGCTAGTGCGGGTGATACCATTTTGGTGAATGGTTCTCCCAACACTTATACTCCATCTGGTGGAGCACTTTTGATTAACAAAAAAATATGTATTATAGGCGCAGGGTATAAACCTAAAGGTGATGCCAATATTAGAACTGATGTGAATGGTTCTTTTCGATTTTCTTCAACTGCAGCAAATGGATCTAGTATTTGGGGTTTTAGTGGTAGTAGTTTTACTATTGGTGTATCTAATCCTAATATTCGATTAAATAACCTTACCATCAGAAGGAATCAAATCTATTCAATTACCCTTCCCGACTCTAGCTTTAATACTATCATAGCGGAAAACTTTATTTATTTAAGTGTAAATTTTCAGGTTTATAATGGCACCGATATGGCAAGACATGTTAACTTGAAGATATTAAACAATATTTTTACGAACCAAACCCCAATAACTAACCCTGGAAATTCCTATGCTTATCAGGTAAGAAATAATTTATTTATTAATAATGGTTCATATAGCAGCCCTCTATCATCAAACCCATTTCATCTTTTTACAGGGAGTGCGGCTTCTGGATATCCAAGATGCCAAAACGCCATATTTGAGAATAATATATTTTACAATACCATACCATCAAGACCTACTAATGTTTCTTCTTTTGAATATGCTCCAATATCTTGTTCATTTATTAATAATATTACTTTTAGTGCGGTTACTAATGCACTATTATCAACCCTTACTGGCAATTCATTTTCAGGTAATTTAGACAATACAAACCCTGCTTATGCCAACCTATTTACCGCTGGAGATAAAATAGTATATTATACCGATTTATATAATATACGTATTAGCAATTCATCTCCAGCAAAAAATGCAGGTAGCGATGGCACTGATATTGGCCCTACAGGCGGTGCTTACCCAATTTATGCGGGTGTGCCATTAACTGAACAATTAAGTGGTGAACCTCCATTACCACAAGTGCGCAATGCCAGTTTTAACAACAATATCAACGCAGTTCAAACAGGTGGCACCTTGCAAATAAATGTAACAGGTAGAAAACGCAATTAGTTTTTATAACATAAATGAAATACAGTTATGAAAACTAAACATATTTTAACCACCATTTTCCTGTTGTTTTTTATGCAAACTTTTGCACAAAAAATAAAACAAGGAGAATATTTTTACGATACCGACCCCGGAGTTGGCGCTGGCACACAAATTATTATTTCTACACCAGCTGATTCTGTTTCACCTACTTTTACCTTTAGCACTGCAGGATTAAACAATACAGGTTTGTTTAAAGGATTCCATCAAATATATGTACGTTTTAAAGACTCGTTGAATAGATGGGGAATTGCAGATGCTTATCCTTTTTATGTATATGATACTTCAAAAACAACTGCTCCAATACTTTCAGCAAGGTTAAATGCTGGCGAATATTTTATTGACACTGATCCTGGTGTTGGTTTAGGAACTGGCATACCCAGTATAACCATTGGCGATTCGGTTTTTAAAACCTTTTCGTTTAGCACAGCAGGTTTAATAAATAATGGCTTATTTGCAGGACTTCACCAATTGTATTACCGCTTTAGAGATACTTCTGGCAGGTGGGGATTTACTGATAATATGCCGTTTACTGTTTATGATACCACTAGAGCCAATCAAATTATTTCTGCACAAATAAACCGAGGTGAATATTTTATAGATACCGACCCCGGTTTAGGTAATGGAACAGTTTTTACTTTTACAGGGCCAATAGATTCTGTACAAACTTCTTTTAATTTAAGCACTACTGGTTTATCTGTTGGTGTGCATAATATATTTATTCGCTTTAGAGGTACTGATGGAAAATGGGGTATTACCGATCAGAAACAATTTAGTGTTTGTGCTTCTATGCCTACTGCACCAAGCCTAACCGGCAATTCCACCTATAATGTATTAAGCGGTGCTAATGCCAGTTTTAGTGCAACTCCTGCCAGTGGTGCTACCATTTTTTGGCGTGGACCTAATGGTTTTACTGCTACAACAAATACTATTAATTTAAGTAACATTACAAGCACAAAAACAGGTACTTACTCTGCCTATTCTGTTAAAGGAGCTACTGGCTGTGACACAAGTTTGGCAACATCTGTTGAAGTTGTTATTGTTAATAATATTCAACTTAATCTTAAAGCCTATTTGCAAGGTTTATATTTGGGTAATGGCAAAATGATAGCTTCGCCTAACAGTGCTAATGGCACAACATCTATCAGCATAGCAGACACCATTAATGTAGAAATTCGTAACACCACAGGCGCATACAGTGTGGCCTTTAGCGCCAAAGCCACCTTAGATACTGCCGGCAATGCTAACATTAGTTTCCCTAGTGCTGCCCTTGGCAATAGCTATTATATAGTAGTAAATCATCGCAATTCCATTGCCACTTGGTCGGCTAGCCCTATTACCATGAGTGCCACCACAAATTATAATTTTACAACTGCCGCCAATAAAGCAGCGGGCAACAACCTACAAGATTATGGATCAGGCAAATACCTAATCTTTAGTGGCGACATTAACCAAGATGGCTCAGTTGATTTTAACGATTATCCAGACTTAGATATAAGCAGCTCTAACGGAGATTTAGGCTATTTGCCCTATGACCTAAACGGAGATGCTTCTGTAGATTTTAATGATTATCCTATTTTAGATATCAATAGTAGTAATGGTATTATTGCTATTACACCTTAATCAAACAAAAAAGCGACCCTAGCAAGTCGCTTTTTTTTATTGCAAACCGCGTAGCGGGAAAAATATTTTTAAAACCGCCTTAAAGCTGCGAAAATTGCTTTAAAAACGATACATCGTTGGTAAAGTATGTTCTAAGGTCTTTAACATCATATTTTAGCATAGCAATGCGTTCTATACCCATTCCAAATGCAAAGCCAGAATATTCCTCAGGATCAATACCGCAATTTTTTAAAACATTTGGGTCAATCATACCACAACCTAAAATCTCAACCCATCCAGTATATTTACAAACATTACATCCTGCGCCTTTACATAGTAAACAGCTAATATCCATCTCAGCCGATGGCTCAGTAAATGGGAAATAACTAGGTCTAAATCTAACTTTTACCTCTTCTCCAAACATCTCCTTTACAAAGTAATAAAGGGTTTGCTTTAAATCTGCAAAACTTACTTTTTTATCAATATAAATACCCTCAACCTGATGGAAAAAGCAATTGGCTCTTGCTGAAACTGCCTCGTTTCTGTAAACCCTACCTGGCATAATAGCACGCAAAGGAGGTTTCTGATTTTCCATAAGTCGCACTTGAACTGAAGACGTATGAGTTCTCAGTGCCACCTCTTTATCAATAAAAAAGGTATCCTGCATATCTCTTGCTGGGTGATTTTCAGGAAAGTTTAAAGCAGAGAAATTATGCCAATCATCTTCAATTTCTGGCCCTTCGGTTATGGTAAATCCTATTTTATTGAAAATTGAAACGATTTCGTTTTCAATTAAACTTAAGGGGTGTCTTCCTCCAATATTTGCCAATTCAGCAGGTAAGCTTAAGTCAGATTGTTCTGAGCTTTTGTTTTTAGCATTTGTTGATTGAAATAAAACCGATGCCTCATTGAATTTTTCTTGAACATCTTGCTTAACGGCATTCATCAGTTTGCCTACATCCTTTTTTATTTCATTTGGAATGGTTTTAAATTCTTCAAACAAATCATTTAAAATTCCCTTTCTGCTCAAATAGGTCAATCTGAATTGTTCTAATTCTTCTGCCGAATTAATTACAGTTTGATTTATTTTGTTTTGAAGTTCTTCTAATTTTTGTTTCATATCCCATTCAACTTTGAGAGCAACAAATCTAATACATTTTATTTTTAGCTTTCCACCAATGCAATGTATTATTAATATTATTTACTTAAAGTTTGTTATTGTTATTGTAGTGTGATTATTACCAATAAGTTTTTTATGTCTTTATTTGATTTGTGCTTATTAAAATATCCTAACAATCAATTACCAAGTTAATTTCTTATAATTCTTCATATTACATACTAATTAACAATATGTTAATTGCGACATTCACGTTTAATTGTTTAAAACTTATTTGTAGATTACTGTTGGGCAAATGTTGGCTAATTTAGAATAAGTCGCACTTTCGTACTTATCAACACTGGTAAAGCTTTCTTATACTTTTATATTCACATATATCAACACACTTATTAGCTTTTAATGTTATTCTTTACTATTGATTAGTGAGTTTATATTTATACTTTGTTCTAAATCCCAATATGCTCTTAAGATGAGAGATTCTGGATAGTAATAAACTTTTTCAGGGAATATATTTGCTTCTAAGTTACCATTATCCCATACCCCATTTCTATTTTTATCCTGAATTATTTTAATTCTACATTCCACTGGATCTAATCCGTTGAAAGTTATTTCAGTTGATTTAGTAACTAGTTTTTCTCTTATTACTTTTTCATCTTTATCAACTAGCTGTAGAATATATTCTTGTCCGTCAGCTATAAGACTTACATTAATTACTAGGTTTGCAAAATCTTTAATGCTTTTAGTATTGAAACTAATGTTAGTTCCTTTATTTATTTGACCGTAAATGTCAATTATGGATGAATCTTTAAATAAGAATGAGTAATTGGTATTTTCTCTCCATTTATGCCAATATTTAATGAACTGGTGCTGCCTTTCATCAAATGCGACATAGCTTGGTTTTAGTAAATTTGTATCTTCTTTGTATATTATTGAATCGGTAATTATGGTTTTGTATGGTACCGAAAATTTAATAATTAATGTATCATCTAGATTAGCTGGATTTATGTTTTGTACTGTAAATACAGGTGTCTTAAGCTTTTTCTTTTGTTTATATTGTAGTAAATATGTTGTATCGGGATTTTCAATCGTAATGTTGAAGCTATCTTTTTCGTTTACATTGGTATAAATATAAAATGTGTCCGCATTATCATATCCTTTCTCTTTAAAGATGTAATATGGGTTTTTTGATTTCGAGCTTATTTTTGTTTGCTCAGGTTTATATATACCCATTGCGTATTTACCTTGCGCTTTAACTTCATTGGTGATCAATTTATTTTTTCTATAAGTATCAGGTTTGAATAGATAAGAATCATAACCTTCATTCATATTTCCTCCAATTTTTATTGGGTTTTTAAACATAGCAAGTTCAGAGCCTTTTGTGAATTTTAAATCCCCTTCTTTTTTATAGGCCAACATAAAGAAGCTTGAAAGTGGTATGTTTTCAATGCTAAATGTTCCATCTTCCTTTGTTCTTATAAAGTACGATGGTTTCTTTTTGTAGATCGTAGTATCAGTAAAATTGGCATATTCGTAGAGTGCGACAATTACGTTTTTTTCTGGTTTTAGAGTAAAAGCATTCAGTATTTTTCCTTTTATATAATTTGTATCCAAATTCTCGCCTGTTGAAAAAACATATTTAAAATCGGGTACAGCCATTTCCTCATGAATATCTGTTATAGAATTACCAAAGTTTATAGTGTAGGTTGTATTTCTTTCTAATCCCTCGTTGAATATTACTTCTATATTTTTACCATTTTCTTGAATTGTGGGAGCTTTTTCTCCTGGTGGTGGTGGAGAAATAACAATTTGTTGAGTGGCATCTTTTAGTCTAACAAATTCATCAAATTTTATATTTATTTTTTGTCCATTGATTGGAAATTTCACTGATTTATTTGACGGTTTAGCATCATTAAATACTGGGTACTTTTCGTCTTTAGGTCCTCCAGAAGGGGCAACTTGTTGTGCGCATGATGCAACAATAAAAAGCAATATGGGAATGAAATATTTTTTAAAACTTTGAAGGATACTTTTTATCATAGAATATTTTGATTCTTGCCTTATTTCTTTTTCTTTACTACAAATAGTAATGTGCTGTGTTCACCGGTGCTTATTGCTGATGCAGTTGATTTTATTCCACTTATGGCACCATTTATAAATGGATAGTTGTTTTTCAAATGAACCTCGCTTCGCATACTAATGTATGGAGCATCAAACCACATGGGTTTTGTTTCAATTATTTCAAAACCATGTTTCTCCATCAATAATTTAAAACTTTTTTGATTAAAGTGGTATAAATGTCTTGGCACATCATACCCATCCCAAAATTCTTTGTATATTTCTGCATCCTTACTATTACTATTAGGGACTGCAATAAACATAGTTCCGTCTTGCTTAAGTAAATGGTGTAATTGCTGCATTCGCTCATTTAAGAAATGAACATGTTCAAGCACATGCCATTGAGTTATTATATCAAAAGAATGTTTTTCTAGATTTGCTAATTCTGATTCGTTTTTTACATCTAATCCAAATGTCCTTTTTACATATTCAACAGCATCATCGCTTATATCTACTCCTAAAGTGTCAAAGGTTTTGTCAAGTTTAACTCCATTTAAAAAATAGCCGAGACCACAACCTAGGTCCATTAAGGTTCCGCTAGTATGGTATTTTTTTATTAGATTCAATTTTTGTTTTATACTAAAATCCCTTACGATATCGTATAATTTGTATATTAATCCTTTCTTTTCACCAGCGTGTGATATATATTGATCTGATTGATAGTATTTCCCTATTTCGCTAATGTTAGGTCTTGGGTTAGTAAAAAGAAAACTACAATTTTCACAACGCTCTAATTGAAAGTTTTCATTGGTTGCTACAAAATCTTTGCAGCTAAATAGTGTGCTGAATTTGTTATGTCCACAGACAAGACAAGTATCTAATTTCTCCAATATGTTCTTGATTTTTGCTTATTTTTCCTTTGCAAATGTATAATTATCTACCTAAATGTACCATTAACACTGAAACATCAGCGGGTGAAATTCCACTAATTCTTGCTGCTTGTCCTAAGGTTCCTGGTTTTTGTTTGCTTAGTTTTTCTTTTGCTTCGCTGCTTAGATTATGAATTTTTCTGAAGTCAAACGATCCATCAATTTTTACACTTTCCAACCGATTCATTTTATCAACCATCTCTTGCTCTTTTATGAGGTAGCCTGAATATTTCATGAGTATTTCTGCTTGCAAAATACTGTCTTTATCAAATGTTGAAAGAAATTCATTTACTGAGTTCAAACCAATTCTTATTTTCTCAATGTCAAGTTGAGGTCTACTTAATATTTGTTCTAGTTTATAGTTTTGGTTAATTGGCGCAGTTTCTAATGATTCAAGTAAGGGATTAATATCACTTGGAATAACTGATGTTTTCTTAAAATATTTTACTATTTCATTTGTTTGCTCAATTTTCCTTTTCACTTGGTCATACCTTTTTTGTGAAGCTAAACCTAGTTTATATCCTTTTTCGGTCAATCGTATATCAGCATTATCTTGTCTTAGCAATATTCTGTATTCAGCCCTAGATGTAAACATTCTGTATGGCTCATCTGTACCTTTATTCACCAAATCATCAATTAGTACTCCAATATATGCCTCAGATCGCTTTAAAATGAAATCTTCTAAGCCCTTTACCTTTTGGTGAGCATTTATTCCTGCTATAAGGCCCTGACAAGCAGCTTCTTCGTATCCTGTTGTCCCATTTATTTGACCAGCAAAGTAGAGATTTTTTACCAAATGTGTCTCTAAGGTTAATTTCAGTTGAGTAGGTGGAAAATAATCGTATTCGATTGCATATCCCGGTCTGAACATTTTAGCTTTCTCAAATCCTGGAATTTTTTTCAATGCTTTCAACTGAATTTCATCTGGAAGTGATGTTGAAAATCCGTTTACATATATTTCAACTGTATTCCATCCCTCAGGTTCTACAAATATTTGATGCCTATCTCTCTCTGCAAATCTATTTATTTTATCTTCTATGGATGGGCAATATCTCGGTCCTAAACCTTGAATTCTTCCTGCATACATGGGTGAATCATCGAATCCTGTTCTCAGTATGTCATGTACTTCTGAGTTCGTATAGGTTATCCAACAACACCTTTGTTCGGTTACTACCTTTGTTGAATTTGAATATGAAAATTTATCTGGATTTACGTCACCATCTTGTCTTTCCATGGCTTCATAGTTTAAACTTCTCCCATCTATTCTTGGTGGCGTTCCCGTTTTCATTCTTCCCGATTCAAAGCCTAAGCTTATTAGTTGTTCAGTTATTCCGCTTGCAGATTTTTCTCCTATTCTACCTCCGCCAAACTGTTTTTGCCCTATATGTATAATTCCATTTAAGAAAGTTCCGTTTGTCAGCACTACTGAATTTGATTCTATTTTTTGACCCATTCCAGTAATGACCCCCTTTACCTCACCATTCTCAACTATAAGTTCGTTAACCATATCTTGCCAAAAGTCCACATTTGGAGTTTGCTCTAATTGTTCTCTCCAATATTGTGAAAAGAGCATACGATCATTTTGTGTCCTTGGACTCCACATTGCAGGTCCTTTTGATAAGTTTAACATTCGAAATTGTATGGTTGATTTATCCGAGACAATTCCTGAATAGCCTCCTAATGCATCAATCTCCCTTACAATTTGACCCTTAGCCACACCACCCATTGCTGGATTGCAACTCATCTGAGCTATCTTATTCATATCCATTGTTATGAGCAAGACTTTACTACCCAGAACCGCAGCAGCGTGTGCCGCCTCGCAACCCGCATGACCCGCCCCAACTACAATTACATCGTATTTTTCTAACATCATTTTCTTTATTGTTCCACGTGAAACATGTCCACTATATTAAAGCAAAGATAGATACTCATTTTCTTTTTTTCTCATTAATTCGCTATCTTTTTTCGTCTTGTCTTTGTAGCCACAAAGATGCAAAACCCCATGAACCATTACTCTTTTCAATTCCTCGCCCCAACCTATCTTTAATGTCATTGCATTTTCCTTAACCCTATCTATACTAATATATAAATCGCCTTCTATTGCCTCGTGTTTTTCATTTAGTTGAAAGGTAATAATGTCTGTATAGTAATCGTGTTGCAAAGCACTTTTGTTGATTTTTAAAAGGTGTTTATCCGAACATAAACTAATTGATATAAATCCGAGTTCACGCCCCTCCTTTTCTATTACCCTATTTAACCAATAGCCAATTAACCTTTTACCTTTAATTATAGTATTTACATCAATCGTGTTGAAGCTTATGAGCCTATTTGAATATATAGATTCCACCATTTTTATTAATTGTTTCTCCTTTAGTATCTGTTGTTTTGAGCAAATAAAAATATAAACCCTGTTCTAGTTCTGAACCATCTTTATCAACCCCAGCCCAACCACTACTTAGATCATTAAGTTTTATGACACTTCTTCCCCATCTATCGAAAACCTCAAAATACAGATTTGTTGTATTAATGTTTAAACCACGAATTAGGAATACGGAGTTTTGTCCATTGTTCAAGTGTAAAGCATTGGGTAGATAGATACTCGAATTTCCTTCAACACATAGTACATTTGATTTTGATTTTTCTGTTTTGCCGAATATTGATCCCGAGTTTTGTTCCGCCTCTATATAGTAGCAGGCTGTTTTACCTACTAGTTCCGGGTCAGAATCAACAAAGAAACTGTCGCTTTGATTAAGTGTCATTATTGCCACTGGATTTGATCCGGTAACCACATAATTATCTAAATATCTGTTAATTGTGTATGATTTTACCCCTGTGTTCCACGTGAAATACTTAGACCAATATATTAGATTTTTATCTCCTTGATTTTCGCCTTGAAGTAAAATATTTCCTGAAATCTGCGATGAGTCAGCGGCTAAATTGCAAACATCATAGGTCACCACTTTATATTTCCATTGCTCTTCAACGAACGATGGATTTTCAATATGAAGCAGACTTGATAAAACACCAATTTGACTATGATTATATACTTTTAGTATTGAATATAAATTTTGAATAGCTGAGCTTTTATAAAACACCAATTTGCCTAAGTATGCTGTGCTGTCAATATAGACACTTATTTCGATGTTTTTATTTTCAACGCTTACATAATTTAAATATGTGTTTTTGATTTCCTTTCTGCTAGCACTTTGTTGTGTGCTTGAATTGGATGATGAGCTTGTGTAGATGGAGGTGTCTTTAATAGCACGAACAAAATATGAAATATTTGATTGAAGAGGAACAAGATTGTCTTTGTATGAATTTGTTATACCGCTTACGCTGTCGATAAGAACATATGCTGATGCGTTGATAGATCTGAAAATATAATATTTACTAATGCTATCCCAACCCTTATAATGTGTCCAATTTAAACTCACACTTGATTGACAGGTGTCAATATTGGAAGTAAGAAAAATTGTACTATGTTGATTTTGTCCGAAACTGTTTTTGTTTCCACAAGAATCATAACCTGTAATTTCGTAGCTTATTGATTTAGATTTCGGGTTATTTATTGCATCTGTATGTGATAGACCCTTAGTTATCTTAATTTCTATACCTGAATTATACACCGAGTAATCACTGAAGTCTGGTGTTTTATTTGGAAACCATGAAATATATACTACATTGGTTACAGGGTCAACAGAAATAGAGTCAATAATTGTTGGATCGGGTGGTATCAAATCCGCAATTTTATCCTGAGAATCTATTGTTTTTGGAACTCCAGTACACAAATAGTTTAGGGTAATTTTGTATTCATATTTTTTTCCAAAGGTTGTATTGGCATTTATGTGTGTGAATGTTGTGATAGCGTCTGTAAAGATTTCTGTCAAGAGTGCATAGGTGTCTGGACTCGAGGGTTTGTATTCACGAAAATAGATGGCGTAACTAATAAAATTAGTACAAAAGCTTGATGGTCGAATCCATGTTATAATATTATTGTTTCCATTCTCGCAAACCCTACTCAGTGTCATATCTTGAGCATTGGCTTTTGCCCAAAGGATGATAAGAAATATTAACAATGATATTTTCCTTAAAGTTCGCATGGTTTAGCACCCAACGATAATTTCAAATAAGTCTTTTTCTTGAAGATAGGTTTGAGCTAAGTATCTTAATTCTTCGGCAGTGGTCTGTTTTACTATCTCAATAAATTCGTAATAGTATGAGTAGCTTAGGTTGTAATCTAATAATATTTTATATCTATCAGCCAATGAAAAAGGACTATCAATGCTTCTTAAAAATGAACCTAACAAATAGTTTTTTGCCGTTTGTAACTCTTCATCATCAATCAATACCTCTCTGAGCGTTGCTAATTCCTTATAAATTTCATTTAGTCCCTGATCTCTGAGTTCATTGTTCATTTCGGTTTCGATATACCAACAACCACCATTTTTATATGATTCTAAACTTGAGTATATACCATAAGTTAATCCCTTATCTTCTCGTATATTTTTCATAAGTCTTGAACCAAAATAACCCCCAAGAACTAGATTTAGTAATTGAAGCTTTCGGAAGTCAGAATGGTTTCTATTTATAATGGATTTTCCAATTCGAATGGCCGATTGAGATGATCCTGGTTTATTATGGAATTTCTTCTTTTCTTTTGAGGTTTTGAATGCGGGAAATTCGATTATTTCTTTTGTAATGGTATTATTAAACCTCGTGCAAAAGGCTTCAATTTCACTTATTGATTCATCGTCAGCTTGACCCGAAATCAGAATGTGCCCAAGCTTATTAATATAGTTTTTTTGGTAAAATTCTATCAAATCTTCCCTTTTGATATTTTGGTAGTCTTCTTTATTTATTGACGAACCATAAGGATTTTCTTCACCAAAAATACCTGCATAGAAGTATTTCCTTACTAAAAACGAATTTTTCTGTTCGTTCACAGCAAGTTTTTGAACACTATTCTGCGTTAAAATTTTTAAATCGTCTTCTGGGAAGTTAGCATCAGTGAACATTTCATAAATATATGTCAAACAGCTACTTAGATGTTTGTTTAAACAGTACAAAGTCACCAATGATTCGTCTGTAGCCGATCTGGTATTGATGTATGCGCCATAAAAGTCTAAAGCATCCGCCAATTGTTGTGCTGAGTATTTATTTGTTCCTTCACCAATCATTCGATTAGTTAATGAAGCCTGGCCCTTTTTAGTCTGATGCAAACTGCCAGCGTTAAAAATAAAGTCTATTTTTAACACTGCTTCGTTTCCCGCTTGGATTCTATGTAGATTTATTCCGTTATCAAGTTTTTTTGATTTTGCTTCAACCAAATTAAACGATACTATTTCCTCGGTTTGAGGTGCAATGGTTCTATCAATGATCATGGTTATTTTTTACGGTAATAAAGTGTAGAACAATTGTTTATGTCAAAAATTTCTTGGGCCAAGGCTTTTATATCAGATTGATTAACAGACAGATAATGCTCTGCCTCTTTGTTAACCAACTCAATATCACCAAGTACGAAGGCGTATGCCAACTTCATTGCCTTGTTTAACGAGCCAACATCATTAAAAAGTATATTGGTTTCACTTTTATTTTTCACTTTTTGTAATTCAAGTTCTTCAACATCAGTGGTTTTCAACTTGTTTAGTTCTTGGGTAATTGCAATTTCTGCATCTTCCATGTTTACTCCAGGCAAAAGTTTTCCTTCCACCAATAGCAGTCCCTCGTCAATGTCGCCACTGAGGTATGCATCGAGCTCGCTAAAAATCGGATTTTTCTTTACCAAAGCATTGTATAGCCTAGCTGATTTTCCTGCGCCTAAAATATCCGAAATCAAATCCGCTACATAATATCCTTTGTCTGTCCTAGCGGGAATGTGGTATGCCATCACAATCATGTCCTGCGGTACATCGGCATAAACTGTTTCTTGTCTGGGTTCGGTTTGCTTGGGTTCTTTTTGATATAATGGCTTATTGATTTGTTGTTTTGGAATGGGAGCAAACCACTTTTTACACAACATTTTGCATTTTTCTAAACTGATATTGCCCGCAACCACAAGTACTGCATTATTGGGACAGTAAAACGATTTGAAAAAGCTTTTTACATCATCAAGGGTGGCATTTTCAATATGACTGATTTCTTTTCCAATGGTTGGCCAGCTATAAGGATGAACTTTATAGGCCAATGGTAGAATTTTTAGCCAAACATCGCCATAGGGTTGATTTAAATATCGTTCTTTAAACTCTTCAATCACTACGCTTTTTTGAACATCTAATGATTCTTGAGAGAAATCAAGGCTTAACATCCGGTCGCTTTCAAGCCAAAAACCCGTTTCAATGTTATTTGAAGGAAGTGTTAGGTAGTAATTTGTGATGTCATTGCTTGTAAAAGCATTGCTTTCACCACCTGCATTTTGAAGCTCTTCATCAAACTCTTCAATATTAATTGACCCCCCAAACATCAAGTGCTCAAACAAATGCGCGAAGCCCGTTTTATTAGGGTCTTCGTGTTTCGAGCCCACATTGTATAGGGTATTGATAACGCATAACTGAGTAGATTCATCTTGGTGATGAATAACGGTTAAACCATTGTCTAAAGTGAATGTATTGTATTGAATCAAAATGTATCGGGTGTAAATAAAACCGAAACAAAAATACAATTAGATTGAGTAGCCTATAATTAAGTAAATAACAATGTGTAAAAAGGTGTACAAATTTGACAATTAGGAGAACAAAAGGAACTAACAAAAAATCCCGCATCGCGGGATTTTTTGGGGTTTATTACAGAATTGTAAATTCTTATTATCAACGCTTTCTATTTGATTCAGACCAATCATGTTGTGTACTTTTTTAAACAGTCCTAACGAGTGTGTTAGCTATGTGTTAGTCTGGACAATTACTTGGCGTTACAGAAATGAATATGTCTGTAGGAGAATTAGAAACAGTCTTCGTACATTTGCCTTTATTAGAACATGGAGTACACGCCATACCAAAAGGCACACAACCTAACGCTTCAGAAGAGCAATCAGAAGAGACACAACTTGTAGTATAGCTATATAACATTAAACAAGTTGTGTCAGATTGTTTCAGTTCTATAGATGCTTTCATCATATCGCTCTTCATTGTTCCCGATACAACCAAGTAGTATTTTGTTGCGTCTTCATTCGGAAGAATTTCTATGTGATTTAGTTTACATGGATTTATATTGGCAGTAATAAATTTCTCCCAATCAGTGCGTAAAACAGTTGAATCGGCCACAAATGATGCTACCCCCTCATGCAAGGTTCCAATTACAATAATAGTGTCACTTGAACTTGTTAATGATTCTGATTTGTCATTTGACTTGCTGTTTTCCTTAGGGTTATTGTTACAAGCAATTACAATAACCGATAATAAAAAAATGACAATGGTTTTAATTTGTGTTTTCATGGTTTTAATAGTTTACTCAAATCTAGCAAACAAATAATGAATATCTAAATTTAATTTTGTTGACACCATAAAATTTTTATTAGACCTCTTTCATAATTGAAAATTGTAAATACCAGCAATTAAATTTAGCCTCAATGTAAATCTTTTTCTTCTACACCTATATTTCTCTGCTAAGACCCTAAATATTTTCAGACTTCTTATCACATTTTCTACGGTAACCCTGCTAGAAGATATTGCTTGATTGTTTTCTTTATCTTCTTTTGATAACGGATTTTTTTTGCTTCTCTTTTTCGGTATCTCCGTATTGGTATGCTTCTTTTGTAATCCTTGATAGCCCATATATACTTGTGCCTTGATAGTTGGATGGATAACCGTTTTACTTTCTTTAAACAACCTAAAGTTGTGCATTCGACCTTGCGCTCCTGCAACACAAATTATCTTTTGTGTCTTTTTTTCTTGCCTGAATAATACTTGTGTTGTTTTTTTTAGGTCTTTCT
>JBBALJ010000024.1:0-2111 GCA_040403075.1 Bacteroidia bacterium | reverse complement strand
TGTGTCTTTTTTTCTTGCCTGAATAATACTTGTGTTGTTTTTTTTAGGTCTTTCTATCGGGGTTTCTGCTACATCCACTAATACTATTTCAAAATTGTTTGCCTCTTGTAATACTTTTTTACCTGGCAAATGAAACAAGTTACTTTTTATCAAAAGCTTTTCTAAGTCTGTAATAATACGCCAACATTGATTTTCACTGATGCCATAGTCTGCACTTATATGAAGAAAGGTTCTGTACTCTCTATAGTACATAAGCATCATCAGTAATTTGTCTCCTTCGCTTAATTTTGGTTTGGGTCCCCGTTTATTACCAGCAATTTTATGTTTTGATGTTGAACTTAACTTTGTTATTTCTACTATCATTTTAGCGAAAGTTTCCTTATGAACGCCTACCAATCGCTTGAATAAAGTCGGTTTATAGTTTTTTATTTCTTCCCATTTCATACGGAAAGTTCCACTTTAAATTTCTTTTCTTCGAATATGAAGCTAATTACTTATCTTTATTGAATGTGAATTATGAAAGAGGTCTATTAAAGTAAGTTTGGCTATAAATTAATCAACTAAGATAGCCATTAACTAGTTACAAACATCAACAACACTAAGCATACCAAGGGTTCCACCACAATGAATGGCAAGAATTTTTGAACCCTTTTTAAAGTAATTTTCTTGAGCCAAAGTGAAAATGGCTTTCATCATTTTGCCTTCGTATACTTGATCTATTAAAATGCCTGTTTGGGCAGCAAAGTTTTGAATAAATGCCAACAGCTCTGGGTTTGTTTTTGCATAGCCACCCTCGTGAAAGCCTTGGTGTAAGCGCCAATTCGCTTGATTAAAGTTTTTATTTTCTAATTGTTTTTGAAGGAAATCTCCCCCCTTTAAAACAACCACACCCTCAATGCTTGTTGGCATTTTGTTTTCATTTGCAAATGCAATTAAACCCTCAATGGTGCAACCAGTGCCTACAGAGCAAAACACATGGCTATATTCGGTTTGAATATCCTTTAAAATCTCACCACAGCCTTTAGCACCAAGCTCTCCCGCCCCACCTTCATCTATAAAATATGCATCATTGTTATCTGAAAAGTTCTCATCAAATAATTTCAATTTGTCTCTATAAGCCTCCCTTTCAACAAAAATTAAATGCATTCCAAACCAACGGCATAGGGCTAACATATGGTTATTTACCTCTTCGCCCCTTACAAATCCTGTTGTTGTAAAATGGTACTTAGCTCCTGCGCAAGCAACAGCCAATAAATGATTGGAAAAAGCCCCCCCAAATGTCACTAAATGTCTTTTGTTTTTTGCGTTAGCATCCTGCAAAATATAATTAAGCTTTCGCCATTTGTTGCCCGCAATAAATGGGTGAATAAGGTCTTCACGCTTGATGTAAAATTCAATTTGTTTTTCTTTAAACAAATTAAAGTGCAACTGTTCTATGGGTGCATAGAGGTTTTCGTTAAACATTATATCAGTTTTTGATAGGCCTTCATCCATCTATCTGGGATTTCGTCACTCAGTGCGATTTGGTAATCGCTGTAGCTACAAGGTACTAAAAACTTTCCACTGTGTGAGCTGCGCTCCCTTGGGTAAGGAACTTCCATCCACCACCTATCGCTGATTAGACTTTTATAAAAAACAATCTCGTGAGAACTGTTTTTGAAGGTCGTTCTGTATATCATGTAATCTTTGCTTTCGGCAGCAGGGTAGTCATTTTTGCGACCATAAAACCCATCCACAAAATACCATAACATTTGTGCTGCCAATTGCATGCTGTAGTTTTCTTTGTCTTTGCTTGGGTTGAAATCATACAAACCAAAACTTTGCAAATCGCTACTCATTCCTGCATATCGACAAATGGCACAAGCCTCCTCGCCACTAAATCCGTTAGGAGAGGCTAAGTTTTGACCAGGAGCATCACTGGCCCTGATGGCAGAAGCCGAGAAAGAAAGCATATGTGCATTTCGACAAAGGGGCTCAATATCTTGAATTTTATTTCGCAAATTACCTAGGCGAACCATATCAAAATTCATGCGTTCAAAAGCATCATAACTTTCATTTTCAACAAAATAACTTTGATAACCCGCTAGTGCAATATTGAATAAGTAATAAGG
>JBBALJ010000023.1:0-40936 GCA_040403075.1 Bacteroidia bacterium | reverse complement strand
CACCATCATTATCCGCATCAACTATTAAAGCTAAAGGCAAACATGAATTTGAAGGATTTGCCCAATAAGTTCCAGGGATAACCCAAGTGTCTGTAATAATTCTTGCACTACCTCCATTGCCATACATTAAAGCAATAATTTTATAAGGTTGATTTGAATTGGCAATTGCTGCTGGAATAGGTTGGCTAATAGTAATTACACTATTGCTGGTTGTAGAAAAAGTGTAGGTGTAAAAGTCTACCCTAGTTCCTTCCATTGGACTTGTTCCTGCAGCATCGTAGGGTACATAAGCTAAAGTTAAGTATCTTGCAGAAGATGAAGTTGCGCTTAGTTTGGTTTTTATAGTAATATTGCCAGTACCCGGTTTTAACCAAGGAGATTTGATCCAAAAACTTGTTGGGGTCATGTTGCTAGCAGCGCCACTTAAAGTGGAATAGCGCCCATCTATTCTGTTTACAGATTCTGCGTAGGTAACACCTCCAAATCCCCAACAATTGGCAATATCGTAATTTCTATTATTGGTAGTACTTGAAACACTGCCTAAGGTGTTTTCGCAAGTTAAATTTACTGTTTGTGTCATACCATTGGTAAAAAAGCCAATTACGATTAGGCCTGCTAAAATTATTTTTTTCATTTTTTGAAATGTTTTTATGTTAAGGTTTATTTTAAAACTACTCTGCTGAGGCTGTTTCTACGATGTAATTAAAGTTGACCTGATTGTTAGTAATAGTTTCTGTTTTGCTAATAGTACCAAAGCTAATAACTAAATTATTTAAGTTAGAAGGAACTATAATTTTACCCGAAAAGGCTTCACTCATTGTTTGCAACTTACTGAATAATACTTCGCCTTTTTCTGTTTTTACAAATAGGGTATTGTTAATTTTAACTGGGGTAGACAATGGCTGTATATTTATGTTAATTTCTTTGGTTGATTTCCAATCGAATGCTGAACTTACTTTAATGTCTTTAAAATTAACAACTTTAGATGCATCAATTGGTTTTTTAGATGCTTCTACTTCATTTATATAATCTTTTTTACAACTAACTAATCCGGTTGAGATAAGTGCTAAAATTAAAATAATTGATTTTAGATTTTTCATGATATTTGATATTTTTAAGTTTTTGCGTTTTATTTTCTAAACATGT
This sequence comes from Bacteroidia bacterium, assembly GCA_040403075.1. Taxonomy (GTDB): domain Bacteria; phylum Bacteroidota; class Bacteroidia; order UKL13-3; family UKL13-3; genus RGVD01. Next base: position 39,790 of record JBBALJ010000023.1, on the reverse strand, counting down.
TGCAAATCAAATACCGATGAAATAGAAAATATTCAAATTCTTAATAATAAGAATTTTACGCTGAAATAGCGATTCCGCCAAAAGAGAAGTTTGTTTTAAAACGGGACATAATTCCCAGTTAAAATGGATTTAATATGTATGAAAAATGTTGCTTTCTGGCCCCTGACTAAAAAGTAAATCGATGATGGATAAATTGGACTGAAATCCAAATTTACTATCAAACACTTGATAATAAGGTTTTAAATCTGTTGGTGTAACATCCATTTTCTTGGTGCTAAAACGATTTCTAAAATCGGGAAGATAATCTTTGACAAATACATCTGTAAAATTTATCTTAGTATTTATTTTTAATAATTTTAAACAAAGTTCAAGCAGTTTTAGGTTAAATTCATATAGGGTTTGAATGTTTTTATCGAAATAGATGGCTTCAAATTTATCTTTATAGTATAAAAAATAAGGCGAATTATTGTAAGCAGAAATAATGCTTTGCCAATGATGTCGTTTCCAATCAGTATCTGATTGCGTTTTAATTTCAGAGATGAGTTGGTTATCGCCATGCTGAATTGGAATTATTAATGGCAATATTCCATTGGCTGATAAAATTTTACACCTATTTCGATAGGTTTGCTTAATGAAGTTTTCTTGGGTCTCAATTAGAATTTCTTCATGCTTTGCCAATTCACTTATATAGGCAATACTTGGCAAATAGTGCAAACTAAATAAAGGTAAATTCATTTTTTTAATATTCCAACTCTTGTAAAAATTTCTATGCTAACTTCAATTTTTTCATTTCCCTTAAACGCTTTGATTAAGTGAGCTTCAATCATTGAAGATGGGTTACTATCATTCTTTTTAATGTAATGTAATGGCACTCCAAGTATTAATATAACCAAGAATATCATCTACACTCCACATTAATTTGGTATAATGTTTCTGGATTTTAAGTTCATTAAAGGGGAAAGGGATGCTTTCATATTTCTCGTCTAAATACTTGCGTTCTGGATCCCAATAAGAACCTACTACATCTTCATAAAACCTTTGAATAATCTCATCAACTTGTGGAATAGAAGTGAACAATCCATATCCTAAAACGGCTATTATTCCATACGGTTTTAAAACCCTTTTCGCTTCTTTATAAAATTCATCAAAATGAAACCAATGAATGGCTTGTGCAATTACTACCAAATCAACACTTGCAACTTTTAAGCTAGTATTTTCAGCCTTTTCAATATGGTAGGTAATATTTGGTTTTTGGATGGCATGGTCTATTTGTTTCTGACTAATATCCGATGCAAACACCTTATCAAATGTATCAAAAAGCATTGCTGAAATTTGCCCATTACCACAAGCGCAATCCCACGCCAATTGCCTTCCATTGCAATGTGTCAATATCTCTTGAATCAAACTCTCAGGATAGCTAGGTCGATACTTAGCATAAAAGTCTGCTTGATTTGAGAAATTATCTCTCACTATTTTTTCTCCTCCCACACTTGCACCAAATTCACTAACACTTCAACTGCTTTTTGCATGTCTTGAACACTAACGTATTCCATTTTGCTATGAATAGCCATTTCACCTGTAAAAATATTAGGACAAGGTAATCCCATAAAAGATAATCTTGAGCCATCCGTTCCTCCTCGAATATTCATTATCTCGGGCTCAATTCCAGATCTTCTGTATGCTTCGCCAGCATTTGCCATTACTTGAGGGAATTGGTCTAACATCTCTTTCATATTGCGATATTGCTCAACTACCTTCATTTCGAATGTGGCACCGGGAAATTTATCAACGGCTTTTTTTGCCAAATTTGCCAACCTATTTTCATACAAAGAAAGGTTTGAAGTTTCAAAATCTCTGATAATAAATTGAACTGAGCATTGCTCTAATCCACCTTGGGTGTTAACGGGGTGTACAAAGCCTTCATAGCCTTCAGTGGTTTCTGGACACCACGTATCACTTGGTAATAAGCCCATAAAATAGGCAGCTACTTTTTGCGCATTTACCATTTTATTTTTTGCATAACCCGGATGAGCACTAATCCCAGTAAATGTAATAGTACAAGCATCTGCAGAAAAGCTTTCACCTTCAAGCATTCCTCTTTCGCCACCATCAAGGGTGTATCCGAAATCAGCATTTAACTTTTGCATATCCACTTTGTTTACACCTCTTCCTATTTCTTCGTCCGGGGTAAATAGAATGCGGATTTTACCATGTTTTACTTCGGGGTTTTGCAAAATGTAATTAGCAAAATCCATGATTATGGCTACTCCAGCTTTATCATCAGCACCAAGTAACGTTTTTCCGCTAGCTGTGATAATATCGTCACCAATGCGTTCTGATAAATACGGGTGCTTCTGACTTGATATAATAACTGAATTGTCATCAGGTAAAATAATATCACTTCCATCCCAAGCCTTATGAAGTATAGGTTTTACATCAGTACCACTGCAATCTGGGGCGGTATCCACATGAGAGCAGAAGCAAATAACAGGTGTTTCCTTGTCTGAATTGGCTTCAATCGTGGCATAAACATAACCATGTTCATCTAATTCAGCATCTAGTATACCTATTTGTTTTAACTCTTCAACAAGCAATCTGCTTAAATCCTTTTGCTTCATGCTTGATGGCTGTGTGTCTGATTCTGGGTCAGCAGTGGTATCTATTTGCACATAACGCATTAATCGTTCGGCAGCGGTATGTTTATAATGGTCGTTTAAAGGCATAATCAAAAAATTTGTGATGCAATATAATGAGAGAATAGATATTGTCATTTCAATTTGGGTAGACTTGCTCTATTTTGGGAAAAAGAATGGTATTTGGATATTACTAAGTACTTGAATATTATACACATGTGTTTTAGGTATGATTTAGGTAATAATGATTAAAATCTTCAAACCTTCGGGTTCAAGACAAAATAATAGTTTAACCTTTAAAACTAAAACGTCATGTATGGACTACTCGTTAATGCCCAATTTGTAGTATTAAATGCTATAAAAGCATTGTCAAACACATTGAAGTTATTCGTGTAATGACTTCTACACCAAGAAACTGCCGTTTGAAAGGCGGCAGTTTTAACTAAAAAATAATTATGAATACAATAATAGCCATTGCACAGCACACACATTTAAGTCTAATGAAGACCTTGCTAAAAATACTTGGAGAGTTGGAATCAAACTCAAAGGGTTTAAATAAAAATACAAACCAAACCACCTAAATTACTAGGTCTGATAATCAGTCTAAAAAAAATTACGAAAAAAAAGCATTTGTTTGAAACGAATTGCTTTTTACATTCGTCTATACAACCATACGAAACAATATTTAATCCATTTGCACTATGTACGGCCTAATTACAATAATTCAAACTACCCATAAAAATTTAGTTTCAGGTATTTTGCAATTTCTATATAATATAGATTTTCAAGAAACTAAGCAGAAGCCAATCAAGCAATTGAAGTTCTAGTATGAAAAATTTAGTTGGAAATTCACCCGCATTCTAATTCTCTCAAATTACAGCGATTTCTAAGTCGTTCATTTTATAAATTACTTCAAATACGTATTATTGAATAAAAAATAATATGCAGTTATACACAATAAATACAGGATATTTTAAATTGGATGGGGGTGCCATGTTTGGCGTTGTTCCCAAAAGTATTTGGCATAAACTCAATCCTGCTGATGAGAATAATATGATTCGATTGGCCATGCGATGCCTGCTCATCCAAGATGGAAAAAGATTGATATTAATTGATAACGGAATAGGGGAGAAACAAGATTCGAAATTCTTTTCTCACTATTTTTTACATGGCGATGATACCATAGAAAAATCACTAAAAGCAAATGGGTTTTCTGCTGACGATATAACCGATGTGGTGTTGTCGCATTTGCATTTTGACCACTGTGGTGGTAGTGTTAGATGGAATAATGATAAAACAAAATTTCAAACTACTTTTAAAAACGCCACCTATTGGATTGATGAAAAACATTGGGCCGAAAGCCAGGCTCCTAACCCACGTGAGAAAGCAAGTTTTTTAAAAGATAACATCCTACCCATACAAGAAAGCGGTCAATTAAAACTTCTCAAGCAAGGAGAATTATTTCATCCAGAAATAGAATTGTTGTATTCTAACGGACACACCAACAATATGATTCATCCTATCATTCCTTATAAGAACTCAAAAGTAATTTATTTGGCAGATGTGATTCCAACCATGGCTCATATCCCCACAGCCTATGTTATGAGTTATGATGTTCGTCCACTCGATACCATGATAGAAAAACAAAGAATATTGAAATTAGCTGCGGAAAATAGCTACATATTATATTTTGAGCACGACCCCTTTCATGAAGCATGCAATGTTGAGCATACTGAAAAAGGAATTAGATCAAAGGAGATAATAAAGTTGCAAGACTTTTAATTTAACAAATTTATTTTTTCGACATCTTAAACTATTTTGTTTTATCTTGCTCATAGATAAAATTAAAAAGCGTATGTCGAATCTTAAACGTAGGCAATTTCTTCAAAAGGCCGCTTCAGCTTTGCTTTCTGATGATTCAAATTCATCAAATCCAAATTATATTGATTATTCAAACAAAAGCTTACCTAATCAGCTTGGTAAAGCCTCAACAGGTTTGAATGAATACAAAGGTGCATTTGGGGAATCTGAAATTTTGCATTTGTGCAGACGAACTTTGTTTGGTGTTAAAAAATCAGATGTTGATTTTTTTAAAACCAAAAGCATGGCTAATGCAGTTGATTTTATTTTAAATGTTAATGCTGTTGAGTCTAGCTACCCTTTAAATCACTATAGTACCAACACCAACCTACCTGATACCGAAGTACCTTATGGACAAACATGGGTAAATGCTTCTTTAAATGGTAACCTAAATGCAGCTAGAATTCAATCTTTCAAAGCCTGGTGGATTGGTTTGATGTTAAATCAAGATAGAACTATAAGAGAGAAAATGACTTTGTTTTGGCACAATCATTTTTCAACAGAAACCAATGTGGTGAAAGATGCACGTTATGTTTTTAAAAACAATAGTCTACTTAGAACAAATTGTTTAGGTGATTTTAAAGCATTGGTGCAAGCCATTTCAACTGATCCAGCTATGTTGGTTTATTTAAATGGTGAACAAAACAACAAAACTTCACCTGATGAAAACTTTGGTCGCGAGTTGCAAGAATTGTTTACTGTAGGTAAGGATTTACCTAGCCATTATACCGAAGATGATGTGAAAATGGCGGCAAAGGTTATGACGGGCTGGAGGAACAATGCAGTGAATATTTCCTCATTTTTCGATTCAACTAAACATGATACAAGTATTAAACAATTCTCATCATTTTATAACAACACTTTAATTACAGGAAGGACGGGAACTACGGCAGGGTCTCAGGAGCTAAATGACTTAATAAATATGATTTTCGCTCAAGAAGAAGTATCAAAATTCATTTGTCGAAAAATCTATAGGTATTTTGTGTATTATGTTATTGATGAAACAGTTGAGCTTAATGTAATTCAACCTTTGGCAAAAATATTTAGAGATAACAATTATCAAATTGCTACGGTATTAAGTACACTCTTTAAAAGCGAGCATTTTTATGATGTATTAAATAGGGGTTGCATAATTAAACAACCTATGGATTATTTGATAGGCATGAGCAGACAATTTAATTTGCAATTTCCAGATGGTACCAATCCTCTTCAAACCTATACGCATTGGGCTTATGTGCAACAAATAGGATTATCGATTGGGCAGGATATTGGCGATCCACCAAATGTGGCAGGATGGCCAGCCTTTTATGAAGACCCGCAATACTATGAGCTATGGATAAATTCAGATTCGTTGCCTAAACGCAATCAAATTTGTGATGGACTTAATTATACAGGTTTTAATAGGCAAAACTTTAAGTTGATTTTTGATTTAATTTCCTTTGCACAGCAATTTAATATGCCCGAAGATCCTAATGCTTTGATAGCACAAATCACCAAATTGCTTTATGGGATGGACGTTTCGCAAACATTCAAAGACGGACTAAAAACTACTTTTCTTCTTTCTGGTCAATCGAGCGATCATTATTGGACAGATGCTTGGAATGCATATATAGCTGCCCCAACGGATGCATCTAAAAAATCTATTGTAAACACCCGCTTGCAAGCCTTAATTAAATATGTATGTGGGCAGGCTGAACATCAACTTTGTTAAACTTTTTATCAATTTGAAATTATGAAAAGAAGAGATTTTTTAAGTAAAAGTATATTGGCAGGAGTAAGTCCTGTGCTGATTAATGGATGGTCGGTAAAAGCATTGGCTGAAAATCCTTTGGTGCAATTTTTAAACAAATCGGGTAACGAAGATCGTGTATTTGTGCTAATACAATTAAATGGAGGTAATGATGGATTAAATACTGTAATACCTATCGACCAATACAGCAATTTAAGTAATGCACGATCAAATATACTGATTCAAGAGAACAAGGTATTATCTTTGAGCGGTAACTCATCCACAGGCTTGCATCCTGCTATGAGCGAAATGAGAGGAATGTACGACAATGGTATTTTGTCAATCGTCCAAAGTGTAGGTTATCCCAATCCAGATTTTTCACATTTCAGGGCTACTGATATTTGGTTGACTGGCGCCAATTCAAATCAAACTTTAGAAACAGGATGGATGGGAAGATACCTTGATTCTAAATATCCAAATTACCCAACAAACTATCCTAATACAAATTTCCCTGACCCTCCTGCAATACAGATTGGCGCCTTGGTTTCTCCTGCCTTACAGGGAAGCTCAGCATCGCTCGGTATGTCAATAACAGACCCAACAAGTTTTTATCAATTTGTGAGTGGAACGGTTGATACTGCGCCTAATACTCCTGCTGGGCATGAGCTGACTTACCTTCGATTGGTGGCACAACAAACACAAGCCTATTCGGGTTCAATAAAAAATGCTGCGACTAAAAATTCGCCTGCAAACAAATCAACCTTATATCCAACAGCTGGGCAAAACTCTTTAGCTGACCAATTAAAAATAGTAGCGCAATTGATAGCTGGCGGTTTAAAAACTAGGGTTTATGTTGTAAATCTTGGCGGGTTTGATACGCACTCGGTTCAAGTCGCAGCCACTGGAGGTACTGAGACTGGCGCTCATGCGACATTGCTCCAAAAGATATCGCAAGCGGTGAATGCCTTTCAAGATGATCTTAAACAATTTGCTTTGCAAGATCGTGTCATGGGTATGACTTTTTCTGAATTTGGAAGACGTATAAAATCGAATTCAAGTCTAGGAACAGACCATGGTGCAGCTGCTCCTTTGTTCATTTTTGGAAGCAAAGTGAATGGAGGTATTTATGGTACAAACCCAATCATCCCATCAAGTGTATCTGTAAATGACAATGTGCCCATGCAGTTTGATTTTAGACAAATTTACGCTACCATACTTAAGAATTGGTTTGAAGTAAGTGATGTTGATACCAACAGTATTTTGTTAAAGCAATACCAAACACTCAACTTTGTTAATGCCAATGCTAGTGGCATAGCCGAAGTAAAATCAGCCGAGATTGGTTTTATTGAAAACTATCCTAATCCTGCTTCAACATCCACCAACATAAGGTTTGCTTGCAGTGAAGGTTATGTAAAGATAAAATTATATGATGGAATAGGACGAGAAATATTAACCATTAACGAGGCTAAATATAGAAAAGGAACTCATGAGGTGATCCTTGATGTAAGCTCTTTACAGAATGGAAACTATTACTACCAAGTTCAAAGCGAAGACAAGCAAATGATGAAAACATTGGTGGTGGCGAAGTAAGTAACTATATTCTTAATTGTAATGTATACCTTGCTCAACAATGAGCTTACACGCCAATAACTTTCCAGATGAAATAGATGCAGATGAAGTTGAGTATTTATACATCGAAAAGTCATTAATTATAGGCGCTGGTCAGGGCTTGTACACAGCCATTTCTATCCATAAAAACGAAGTAATTTCTATTTTCAGGGGAGAATTGTTGCATGTAAAATCTGCCAACAAAAGAATTGAATTGAGGCAGGACAATTTCTTCATGAATTTACCCAATGGGAAAATATTGGATGCAAAGTTTTCTGATTGTTTTGCTAAGTATGCAAATGATGCTAATGGCATTCAAAGTTCAGCATATAAAAACAATGCCCTAATTACCATCAATTATAAAAAACAAATATGTTTAGTTGCTAAAGTAAATATAAAAGCTGGATCTGAAATATTTTGCAGCTATGGTAAAGCATATTGGCTGCATCATTTGGACTAAAATACCATAACTAAACTATACTTATCAATTTGTTGAAATTGTCATAATTACTCAAGAAATGCCCTCCATGTTTACGCACTCGCTTAGATTTTATATCTTGCATTTATAAATTAATCTCATGCTTAAAATTCGACTGTTTCTTTTATTCGTGTTATGTTATCAATTATCCTTTTCCCAAAATTTCGTATGGGCTAAAAGTTTCGGTAGCTACTATTCAGAATCTGGCAATTCCATCGTAACTGACACAAGTGGCAATGTTTATACGATTGGTGTTTTTATGGGTCAGGTAGATTTCGACCCTAACATTGATTCAAGCTTTGTTATTACTTCTAACGATTATACTACAGATGTATACATTAACAAATTTAATTCAGCGGGTAAGTTTATCTGGGCAAAAAAAATTGGAGGTAAAGGTTATGATGAAGGAGCATCCATTGCTATTGATGCTAATCAAAACATTTATATAACGGGCCTTTATGAAGATTCTGCGGATTTTGACCCAAGCGCAGGAGAGCTTATTTTAGTGAGTAAGGCGGCAAGTCAAGATGTATTTGTTGCCAAGTACAATTCATGGGGTGACATAATTTGGGCAAAGAGTATAGGGGGCAATAGCTTTGACATTGGTAAATCAATATGCGTTGATAAATTAGGCAATGTGTTTGTGGCTGGATACTTTGTCGATTCTTGTGATTTTAATCCTAGCTCAGCACATTATTTCATAAAGTCCAATGGTAATTTCGATGCATTCGTGTTGAAGTTAAATTCTTCTGGAGCTTTTCAATGGGCAAAAGGTTTTGGAGGAGGAAATTATGATATAGCCTATTCAATTTCTTTAGATTTGCAAGGCAATGTATATGCCACAGGGCAGTTTCAAGATACAATGATATACAACTTCATTGCTCCAAATAAGCTAATCTCCCAAGGCAATGAAGATGTTTTTATAATCAAGTTCAGTAATTTTGGTTCGATTCTTTGGGCGAAAAGTATTGGCAGTAATCTTTCTGATATAGGCTATTCTATTGCCATCGACAGAAATTCAAATGTATATAGTACTGGGCAATTTCAGGGTACTGTGGATTTCAATCCAGATTTAGCAAACTCAAGTTTAACTGCTCTGAAAACAGATATTTATATATCAAAATTAGATTCCTCGGGAAATTATATTTGGGCAAAATCATTCAGAGGTACAAGCAATAGCGGAATCGGAAATGGATTTGATATCAATTTTGATGACATGCAAAATTTGTATGTAACAGGATTGTTTTCAAATACTTTCGACTTTGACACTGATACTCCAACCTACATCCTAAATTCATCAGGCAGTTCAGGTGTGTTTGTTTCTAAATTAGGTCCTGACGGCCGATTAATATGGGCTGAAAATTATGGGGGCATGGGGAATGTTGCATTAGATGTGGACAGGTATCAAAATATTTATTTAACGGGCACTTTTAAGGGTAATGTTGACTTTAATCCTGGCATAGATGTGTTTAGCCTATATGCAGGAAATGACTATGACGCCTATCTCCTAAAATTAAGTTCAAGGCCGGATAAAACAGGAGATATAATTGGATTGAAACTTCAATGTGCCAACACCATGGCAACTTATTCTGTATCACCCTCAATTGGAGCAACTTATTACCTATGGGATGTGCCAGATGGGGCAGTTATTCTTAGTGGTCAAAATACCCAAAGTATCCAAGTGAAATTAGGGAATAATGAAGGGTTTATAACTGTAACGCCATATAATTCGTTAGGTTCAGGGCCATATTCGACTATAGCCATCTCGATAAAACCTATGAATGAAATGGGCTTTACAATCAATAAATCTAGCCAATGTTTGAAAGGAAATGCATTCATATTCACTGACACCACAAATACCACAAACGCCTACAGAAGTGCATGGTTTATTAATAATGAAAATTCAACATTAACGAGTATAACAAAGACGCTCAATCAAATAGGCAAATACAATATAAGACTTATTGGCACAAACCAATACTATTGCTATGATACCATTACAAAGACCATAGAAGTTAATCCAATGCCTTTGGCAGAATTTAATATAAATAACAATATACAATGTTTAAAAGGAAATACCTTTCATTTTTCTGATTTATCAAGCATTTCATCGGGTGAAACATTTAGTAATTGGCAATTTGATTTAAAAAATAAAAGGGATACATCAAGCCTGAAAAATCCTACAAAAAATTATGATTCTTCAGGAATTTATGTTGTTAGACTGATAGCTATAAGTGATAAAACATGCAAAGATACAGTGAACAAAATCGTCACTATTAATAATAGCCCCATAGCAGGTATAATAGCTGGTCCAAGTGGGGTAAATGCAAATATAATCTATAATTATAGCATCAAAGATTCAGTTGGACTCACTTATAAATGGACCCTTTTGAATGGCTTGGTTTTGTCAGGGCAGGGTACTGCTACTATTCAGGCAAAATGGCTTAGTTTAGGCAGTGGGGAGGTTAAAGTGGAGGTTTCAAATGCAATAAACTGTAAAGATATTAGCACAATCTCTATAGCTATAAATAAAGTTGGGTTGGATGATATATCTCCTATCTCTGATTTTTCTATTTTCCCTAATCCTAATCAGGGTCAATTTGGAGTGAAATTAAAATTAATTGAGTCCAATCAAGTGCAAGTTAAAATTGTGAACCTACTTGGTGAGGAAGTTTTTAGTGAGGCATTTAACTTAAAAGTTGGCAATCAAACCATACCCTTAAAGTGCGATCTTATTAGTGGATTGTATATCCTTAAGTTAATTAGTGGTGAAACAATGGTATCAAAATCACTTTTGATAAATTAGTTTTGTTTCCAATTTTTATTGATCAAACCCTTGGTTTACATGTAGTCGAAAAATGCTAAATAATTTATTTGATGAAATAGCGTTTAATGGATATTTTTGACCAATTGCTTAGCATGAAAAAGAATCTTTTGTTTTTATTACTGATTATTTTCTCCTTTAGCGCCTTTTCACAGGGTCTTGGGGGTAATAGCACCTATCAGTTTTTGAATTCTTATGCCAACGCAAGAATTGCAGCTTTAGGAGGTAGTGCCATTGCTTCTCATGATAGTGATTTGAATGTGGCCTATCAAAATCCATCACTTTTGATGCCACAAATGGATAATCAACTTACTTATAACTATGTAAAAATGTTTGCTGATATTGGTTCAGGCTATGCAGGCTTTGCCAAACATTTTGATAGTGTTGGAACAATTGCCGCGGGTATTCAATACATAAGCTATGGTAATTTTATAAAAACCACCCCCGATGGTCAGATTCAAGGAACTTTTACTGCAGGTGAATATTGCTATCATGTTTCCTATGCAAGGAAAATAAAAAAGATAAATTATGGTGGTAATTTAAAATTCATAAACTCAAATCTAGAAACGTATAATTCATTTGGTGTTGCTCTTGATTTGGCAGCTAGTTATTATAACCCTCGACAACTTACTACATACACTGCTGTCATAAGTAATCTTGGTACCCAATTAAGCACTTATAGACAAGGGAACTATGAAAACCTACCGCTTAATGTGCAATTGGGGTTTTCTAAGAAATTTGCACATAACCCACTTAGGATTTCACTCATTGCGCACAATTTGCAAAACCTTGGTAATAACCTATATCAAATAGCCAATAGAAACAATCGCAATATTAGTCTTGAAACAGGTGAGCCAATTCAAGAGGATTTTAGCATCACTCAAGAAATATTAAGTCATTTGATTGTGAATACTGAGGTTATTTTTAGTCGTACTTTTATGTTTAGGTTTGGTTATAATTATTTAAGACGAAGAGAAGTGGGCTTAGTTGACAATTTAGGTTTTTCAGGATTTAGCTGGGGATTTGGTTTGAGGGTAAGTAAATTTAATATCGCCTATGCAAGAGCCAATTATATGATAAATCGTTCAACAGATCATTTTTCAATTACAACCAATATCAACGATTTTTACAAGAAGAAAAACAAGAATGAGTAAGAAGATAATAATAGCCATTGACGGGTTTTCTAGCTGTGGCAAAAGTACCATAGCTAAAGATTTAGCTCGTAAAATTGGATACCGATATGTGGATACTGGTGCCATGTATAGAGCTGTTACCTTGTTTTTTCTGCACAATCAAATTGAATTTCATCATATAGATTTAGTAAGTAAAGCGCTGAAAGACATCACTATCAATTTCAGGATTGACGAATCAACGCAATCACAAATCACCATGATGAATGGGGAAGATGTAGAAGATGAAATTCGGGTAAATCCTCGTGTAGCAAGTGCTGTAAGCGATGTGAGCGCCATTAGTGAAGTTCGTAGGTTTCTTGTAAAACAACAACAATCCATGGGATCTGAAAAAGGTATTGTAATGGATGGTCGTGATATAGGCACAGTTGTTTTCCCTGATGCAGAATTGAAATTATTTATCACTGCTGAACCAAATATTAGAGCCCAGCGCAGACTAGATGAGCTGAAAGAAAAAGGCCAAAATACTACCTTTGATGAGGTGTTAGCTAACTTAGCTAAACGTGATTATATTGATAGTAACCGAGAGGATAGTCCATTACGCAAAGCAGATGATGCCATTGAGATTGACAATAGTTTTATAGATAAAGAAGAACAATTAGATTTAATTATAAAACTTGTTAACGAAAGAATGGGTACTGCCGTTTAGATGGCAGCCTTTTTCAATTTTGAATAGTATAATTTTATCAATTGCAAGCAAATAAAATACAAAATTATCAAGCTTGGCAATGCGCTTATGGCCCATCCAAATATGGCATATAATTGATATTGCAATACTTGTCTAAAACCTTGAATTAACCCGTTATCAAAGGCTTTCATTAATTCATCTATACTTATCCTACTTTCTTCGGCACCAAAAATATCCTGACCTAAATGCGTGAAAGGTATCATAAGAGCCAAACATACTGGAGCTGCTAGCCAATTAATCAACTGTATTATGACATAATTAAGCCGAAACATATAGGCGAATAGCATGGTAAGTGCGGTTGTTGTTCCTACCACAGGAAACATACTAAGCACAAATCCAAAACTGAAGGTGAGTGCTAGTTTTCTTGGGCTCAATCCTTGTTTTAAAACTTGGATGATTTTTTCTTTAACACCAAGTGATTGATAGTATTTACTTATTAGGTTTGCCAAGAATGATTTGAATAGACTGCAAGTTTAGCAAAATAGCATTGTTTTTAAAAGGAGAAGTTGTTGTTCAAAATGCCCAATTAATAATTTAAGTTTTATCAACCCCTCTGTTGATCCGTTTAATATTTACTCAGAATTTAACTAGAAACTATTAACAAGCAGGAAACAGTATTAAAACACCTCTGTTACCTGGAAATAAATACCTCCATTGTCCTGAGTGCCTTTGGCATAATCAATCCTGATATTGGTTCTTTGTTTTTTGTTGATGCAAAAACGCAAACCAGCACCTACAGCGGGGTTAAAATATTTAAACTCTCCATTGGGCTCACTAATGGTATTGATATTGGCAAATGCTACCCCACCTATAAATCGCCAAAGATTTGCACGGTATTCTGATTCTAGGCTAGCAAAGGTGTTGCCCCTATAACGCCCTTGCACAAAACCCCTAGTTGAATAATACCTGCCAAACTGCGGCATAATCATGTATGGAATGCTACCCCCAGCTTGCTCAAATACAAAGCGTGTTGCCAATACCTTTTGTTTATTAGTAGAGAAATTTTTATAAATACGGCCATCAATTCTAAAATTAACCCAATCTTGGGTGCTACCTAAAATGCTAAGAAAAGGATTCAAAGCCACTTCTAAATACTTGCCCGAATAAGCATTCTGAACATTATCTCTGCTATCATGTATAAAATGAACACCAATACCTGAAGCTACGAAAGATTTGCTGCCTATTGCTTCATTGTTAAAAAAACTCGAATTGCTATTAATATCAGATTTTAAATCCCAACAGCTAAATAGGCGGTATTGCAAGCCGATGAAATTTTTCTTACCAATGCGCTTCATCACACGTTCTTCAAATTCGATGGCTTTATAACTTATTTTTTCTTTATAAGGAGTATCTCCGCTCACATTACCACCAAGCCTGTATGTGTTTTCGGGCCAATCGAGGTATTGAAGTTTACCTTGAATCATCCATTTTTCTTCCTTGGTAAAAACCTGATGATTAAACTGGAAGCCTAATTGTCCTTTGGTGGTATAAATACCATACAACATCATGTTTGAGTAGCGAGTGTTTGATGAGTCACCCATTAAAAAAGTGGCATTACCTAATGCACCAAAACCCACACCAATGTATGGGTCGGCAGTAATGATGGGTAGGGGAGAAACTGAAAAATTCCTTATTTGTGAATTGACCTTCTCTAAAATTAATGATATAAGTATACCAAGTAAAATATATTTTTTCATAAGCCACATGTATTAATAACAAGAATACATTTTATTGAGAAAAAGAACAAATATGTAGATTTATTAATATTTACTGAATACAATAAGAAGCTATTTTCAAATTAGAATAATATCAAAAGCATGGATTAATAAAATGCTTAGAGTTTAAAAATTAGTACCTACTAATAGGCCGAAATGTTACCTGTTGAAGGAGTTTGATTAATAACAATGTTTTGTGTAGCGGTTTTTTGACAACCCAAATTACTTGTGGCTTTAAGTGAAACACTATATGTGCCAGCCAAAGAATAGGTATTGGCTACTGTAAGTGCAGAAGAAGTAGATGTGTTTCCGTCCCCAAATGCATAAAGATAGTTGCTAATGCTACCAGTTGGAATACTAGAACTATTGCTAAAAGTAGTGGCAGTTCCGGTACAGAAGTCAGCAGCCGAAAAAGCCACATTAGGCAGTGGGCTATTTCCAACTACAAATGAATAATTGCTATTACTATTGTTGTTAATACTTAAGGTGCCTATATCACAATAGGTTTGATTAGGAGTACCTCCTGGAGCCAATTGATTCATGCTAAGCTTAGAAGTGAATACATAATAATAGGTGCTAATGCCTGTGGCAGGAATAGGAATTTTCACAGTGCCATTAATTCCAGAAAAGCTAATGTTTGATAAGGTGGATGTAAAAAAATTGCTGAAGGTAGAATAGCGTATATAACCTTTCTCGCTTGGGTCTAAAGCCTTGTTTGAAGTAATGCTTACTTCAACAGAATCTCCACCTGCACATACCACAATGGGACTTTGGGTAACTACTGTTAATATTGAAGGATTGAAATTGGTTTCCCAAACTGCCATATAATTATTGCTGCTGGCATTATCACCAATGTTAAAAGTATAATACCTACCCGCTGTGATGGCTGGTAATAAGCCTGTTGAGCCACCTGTCGATGAATTATATCGGGCAGAACCATTGCTAATAATAGGATCTATGATTGAATCAAAAGCGGGAATAGTTATTGAACCAGTATAAGGCCTCCAATTAATTGAATAATTAGGGCTTCCTGTTGTGCCTATTAAAAATTCCCATTTAGCTGTGTTAGCGGTCATGTTAGCCGATGCAAGATCGCGGTACTGCCTTAACTTTCCGTAAGCATAAAGAGTAAAAGGGGGAGGGTATGAGCCACCCGTAAATGCATCTGTACCTAATAATGTTGCTTGACCATAAGAGGAAATATGACAAAGCAAGAGCATTATAGAAATGCAAATAGCTTGATAGGGTATAGATATGAATACTTTCATTTTTAATTACATCAAAAATAAGAAATATTTAAATTGAGAATATGTGAATTTGAAAATTAAAGAAACATTAAGCAGAACAAAAATCACTTCGCATTTTTGTTTGTTCATTTTTCGACTCCGCCCAAAATGACAAGGGTTTTATTTCTATTACCCAATATCATTTCGAATTTTTGTCATCCCGAATTTCGAAATTCTGAATTATAAATTGTCTTTGAAATATTGCGTAATCTTCTTCATCAAATGCACCCTGTCTTTTCCTAACACATTATGCTCATGACCAGGATACACAAAGTAATCTACTAACACACCTTCTTCAACACATTTTTGCAAATACGTTAGTGTATGTTGCCAAAGGACCACATTGTCGCTTGTTCCATGAATAAGTAGTAATTTACCTTTCAAGTCTTTTACATAATTGGTTAAATCAGCTACTTTATAACCTACTTCATTTTCCTTAGGAGTATCCATATACCTTTCAGTGTACATAATTTCATACATTCGCCAATCGATAACGGGACCACCTGCAACACCTACTTTATAAACACCCGGTGAACGCGTCATTAAAGAGGTTGTCATAAATCCGCCAAAGCTCCAACCGTATACACCAATGCGAGTTTGGTCAACATATTTTTGTTTTATTAGATAATCAACACCTGCTAATTGGTCATCCATTTCAACATTACCCAATTTTCTGTAGGTGGCACTCTCAAATTCAAAACCTCTGTTCAACGAACCGCGGTTGTCCATGGTAAAAATCACATAGCCTTTTTGTGCCATATAATATAACCAAAGATCAGCACCACCCAACCAAGAGTTGGTAATCATTTGAGCATGCGGGCCACCATACACATAGACTAAAACAGGGTATTTTTTTGTAGAATCAAAGTCGGCTGGCAGAATGGCTCTGCAGTTCAATTTCACGGTTTTGTCTCTTGAAGGAATGCTAAAAATTTTAATGTCGCAATGCTTGTAGGCCTCTATCGGATTTGAAGAATTTAAAATACTTCCATACTCAACACCTTTCACATCTATCAAATTAATCCTTCTTGGAATTTCAGTGTTGGTGAAATTATCAATAACATATTTCCCCATATCACTTAGCAATACAGAATGTTGCCCTGGGAATCTAGTAATCTGCGTAGTTTTACCTGTTTTAATTTCAACTGAATATAAATGTTTGTCTAGGCCATTTTCGCTAAAGGCCATGTAATAAGCCACATTTCCTTTTTGGTCAGTTCCTAAAAAATCTGTAACCGGTGTATTGCCATGAGTTAATTGTTTCATCACTTCCCCATTTCGGTTGTAGTAATACAAGTGGTTATATCCATCCCTTTCGCTCAGCCATAAAAAGGTTTTAGGATTGTTATTAATAAAATACATGGGTTTTTCAGGCTCCACATATTTTTCGTTCTGCTCTTTGAAAATGGTTCTAATAAAAACGCCCGTTCTACCGTCATACATATTTAACTTCATTTCCCATTGGTTGCGATTTACGATGGCTATGTAAATGTATTCTTCATCAGGACTCCAAGAAATATTAGTTAAATACTGGTCAACATTGTTTTCAGTTTTTACCTCCAGCGACATTTTCTTCGCAAAATCATAAAAATATAACTTCACAAAATGATTTGCTGTACCTGCCATTGGGTATTTAATCTTTTCTGAAGTGGCCACTTTTCTAGTGTTTTCATCGCTTTCATTATGGTTGATTGTATAATCGGCCACAGTAGTTTGATTCATTTTATAGTAAGCTACTTTGTTACCTGAAGGACTAAAAAAGGTACCCTTGTTAATTCCGAATTCATTTCTGTGCACCGCTTTACCATTTACCATTTCATAACTACCATCATTTGTAATAGCAGTTTCCTTTCCGTAGGCAAAATCTTGATCTATTGATTTGCCATTGTTAGACTTGGTAGTTTTTTCATCAGCATAAAACAAATTGTTATTAACTGTAAAAACCAATCTTTTTGTTTTTGGATCATAATCTAAATCTTCAGCATTTTTGGGTGCTTTTACAATTAAACTAGATTGTTTACTTGACAAGTTGAAATTGTATACAGCATTATTATACACATACCTAAAACTACCTGAAGATTCCCATGTGATGGCAGGAAAGCGATCTATTCTTTTTGTATCAGCAGTAATATTAAAATAAGATTTGCTTAATTCATCTATGGTTAAAACCGTATCGCGTTTTAAATTTGTTGTATTAGCAACAAGCAAAACTTCTGAACCATTTTTCTTACCTACATAGCTAAAAGTGTTGCTTTGAGGAACCCATTGCAATTGGGCTAAACGTTCTGGTGCAAGTGTTGTCCTGCCTTTTAAAACTGCATCCTCGATGCTTAATTCTTTGGTTTGGGCAAACAAATTGACTGCTACAAGTAGCATGAAAACTAGGTTTGTATATTTTTTCATTCTATTAAATTTGCTCAATAATAAGTAAAACGAACCTAATCGGTGAATGATTTTTTTTAACGGCTATTCAAAAATAATTTCCGCTGATGCTCAGTGGGTAAAGGACAAGAATCGTATTTACCCCAAATTTTATAACGGTTTCGTGCAATCCATTTGTATATCCAATCTCGAATAGATTTGGGAAGGATAAAGCCAATCAATAATATCTTATAGGGAAATCCTAGCAGGGAAAAGATTTTCAATATGGCTTCAGAGTATAAATACGATTTATTGTTGACCATTAAAATGATCGTATCAATGTTCTCTGTTTTGATGTAATTAGATTTTAAATGCGATTTCGCAAATTCAGAATCTAGTGATGCGAACCTGAAAATTTCCTTATTATCATGCCTAATAATAAACTGGATGGATTGATTGCATAAACCACATATGCCATCATAGAATATGATGTAAGGATATTCGCTCAAACTGATTTAAATTTATTAAGCAATGTTAAGCTTTTGAAGTCTTTTTCTTTTTAAATTTAATTTCGTTTGCTTCAATTCTATATTTTACAATACGTAAAATCAAATCAAGTGGCATGGGTTTATCAATTGGGAATTGAATGGCACCTTTTGAACTTTTGTAATCTGTAATTTCACCTTGAAAAGCTAAAATCCCTGAAGCGGTAGGGTAGAAGCCAATATGGTTTTTATAGGCTGCAAAATATACCAACACCCCATTTTGTTTAAATGCTGGCATTTGGCAGCTAATTAGCTCTTCAGCTTTAGGGGCAGCCAATAGAATGGTTTTGCGAATTTGTTTTAAAATGTTTTGGGTAGAAATAGGAAAACATGCAATGTATTCATCAGTATTCGAAAAGGTTGGTTTAGCCTTCATGTATTAAAGTTATGTAAACAAAAATAAATTTTTGTATTAATATGGCAATAAAAAAGCCGACATAAGCCGGCTTTTTTAAAAATTATCTTTGAAACTATTTACAAGACCAATTGTAAACAAAAATGTTTTTTACGCCATTTGCATCAGTGGCTGTTTGTTTAGTTGGATTCGATTTGCTATCATAGTCATAAACGTAGCTATTTGACAAAATACCATCTACTGTTTCGGTTTTTACAAGATTTGCATTAGGTTTACCAATAAATAAAGCACCAATATTATTATTGATTAACTTATTGGTTTTATCCGCATAGTAATCGTAGGTAGTAACGGTTGATTTACCATCAGATTCTTCGGTCATCTTACTTACGTTGCCATTGGTGTATAGATAAGTTCTGGTTGTGGTGATATTTGTCCCTAAAAAATCTACTGATTCGTTTTGACTTATTAAATAACCATTGGCATCATATGTATTATAAGTACCCATACGAATAAAGCCTGGAAAGTCAAGTACGATACTATCTGCATAGCCTTTACTATTTAAATAGTACGTATTTAGGGTGCTTCCATTGACAGATGCCGTTACAATTTCACCATCATAAGTCAATTCGATTTTACTTGTATCAGCGCTCGGATTTTTCTCAATTAACTTTGAAATACTACCGTCAGTGTTATATATCAAAGCCACGTATCCCGTATCATTTTCCATTGAAGTGGCAAGGCTACAGGTACTAGTTGGATTGGGTGTGGTGTTTTGGTTTGTAGTTTTGCTTTCATCATCTTTTTTACATGAGAAAACCAATGCGCTTGCTGTGACAAGAATAACTAATAATTGTTTTGTTTTCATTCGATTTTTATTCAACTAGGGCTGCGAATTTATTAAGAATACAATAAAATGTATAAATACTTTTGTAAAAACTGAAGATTAAGTCGCTTTTATTCTACAAATAAACATCAATAAAATTAATCATTTAAGGCTATTCTTTATTTTTAAAATTTGTACATCTTTGCTCTCAAGAAAAAATATGAAATACTATAACCACAAAAAGAACTTTTTGGCCATTGAAGATGAGGATTTTTACAGTTTCGAAAAATCTAAATATGTCATTCAATCAGCACCTTACGAATATACTTCCTCTTATATTGCTGGCTCGGATAAAGGACCTGCTGCCATTATCAATGCATCGCATTTTGTGGAATTATACGATGAAGAATTGGACCAAGAAACCTATTTAAAAGGTGGGATTTGCACACTTCCGCCAATGGATTTTAAAAACAAGGTGGATAAGAAGGCGGTAGATTTGATTGAAAAAGAAACCTATAAGCTTATTAAAGCAGGTAAATTCCCTATAACATTAGGTGCTGAGCATACCATTTCATTAGGTTGTGTGAAAGCAGTAAAGCAAAAATACGATGACGTTCATGTATTGCAAATAGATGCACATAGTGATTTACGTATGGAATATCACGGAAACCCATACTCACATGCAAGTGTTATGGCGCGAGTTCATGATTTGAATGTACCATTAACCCAAATAGGTATTCGCGCTCAATGTATCGAAGAGTCTTTGTTAATTAAACAAAGCGATAATATTCATACTTTCTATGCCCACCAAGTAAGAAACAATCCAAACTGGGCAGAAGAAGCATTGAAAACATTAGGTCCCAATGTATACATTAGCATTGATGCGGATGGGTTTGATCCGTCTATTGTCCCAGCTGTGGGTACTGCTGAGCCAAATGGAATGCAATGGAACGAAACCATCAATTTCTTGAAACAGGTAATTGCATCTCGCAATATTGTTGGTTTTGATGTGGTGGAAATTGCTCCCAAAAAAGGTACTATTTTGAGTGAATTTACTATGGCTAAATTAGTATATAAACTAATTGGTTATATTAGTTTAAAATAAGAAAATATAAATCTATGAAAGTATATTTTGATAATGCTGCTACAACCCCTTTAGACAAAGAAGTTGCAGACACAATGTATAAAGTAATGTGTGAAGATTTTGGAAATCCATCCTCAACACATTCTCACGGTCGTCAAGTGCGCACTCTTATCGAAGATGCTCGAAGAACCGTGGCTCGTTTGCTTAATTGTGCGCCAGGTGAAATATTTTTTACTTCAGGTGGTACTGAAGCTGATAATATGTCTATCAGACAATCAGTGCTGACAGGCGAAATAAAAAACATCATTTCTTCAAAAATTGAACACCATGCTGTTTTGCATACAGTAGAAGAATTAGCACACCAAGGAAAAGTAAATCTTCATTTCGTGAACTTGCTTCCTAACGGACATATTGACCTAAATCATTTAGAAGAATTGCTTACTGCTAACCCAAATTCGTTGGTTAGTTTGATGCATGCCAATAATGAAATTGGCAATCTGTTGGATATAGATAAAGTAGGTGAGATGTGCCTTAAATACTCAGCAATTTTCCATTGCGACACTGTCCAAACCATCGGTCACTACCCTTTAGATTTGGCAAAAACGCATATCAATTTCTTGGCTTGTGCTGCACATAAATTCAATGGACCTAAAGGTATTGGGTTTATTTATATTAATAGCAAAAGCAAAATTTCTCCTTTCATAACAGGCGGTGCACAAGAGCGTAATATGCGTGGAGGAACTGAAAATGTGTATGGCATTATTGGTCTTGCTAAAGCCTTAGAATTGGCTTATGCCAACCTTGAGCAAGAGCAAAAACATATTCAAGACCTGAAAACCTATATGATTGAAAAGTTGAGAGCCAATATTGATGGAATCACTTTTAATGGTGATACCGAAGGTAGATCTCTTTACACTGTTTTGAATGCCAATTTTCCACCTACTCCTATTGCTGAAATGATATTGTTTAAACTCGATATCGCGGGCATTTCATGTTCGGGTGGTAGTGCATGCTCAAGCGGAAGTAATGTTGGCTCACATGTTTTAGGTGCATTGAATGTATCTCCTGATAGACCAAGTGTTCGTTTTTCTTTTGGTAAGCAAAATACCAAAGAAGAAGTAGACTTTGTGGTTGAAAAATTAAAAGAAATGCTCGCCCCAAAAGCAACAGCTTAATCTTTAAAATCTACATTATGAAAAAAATACAACTACTCACTTTACTATTACTATGCCTTTTTGTGAATAGATTAATAGCTCAAAATCCTGACAGCACAATTGTCAAGCCTTTATCCTATTGGAAACACAAGGTTCAAACAGGGGTTAACATTTCTCAATCGAGTTTTTCTTCAAATTGGAAAGCAGGTGGAGCAAACAATATATCTTTGGGTAGCTTTTTCAATTTGTTAAGCAAATATGAGAAACAAAACTGGAATGTGGCTAGCGATCTTCAGCTGGCATTAGGTTTTTTGAATAATGGAACTGCTACACGTAAAACATCCGATCGTATTTTTTATGATTTGAAATTAGGTTATAAAATTTCAAGTAAATGGGATTTATTCGTATCAACTAACTTTCAAACGCAATTTAGAGATGGTTTTCTTTATGAAAAAGCATCCGATAAAGGTGATTCATTAATTTCAACTTTTATGGCACCCGGATACTTAACAACTTCATTGGGTTTGGAGTATAGGCCAACTAATTATTTATCTGGTCGATTTGGTGTAGGTACTTTGCGTCAAACTTTTGTATTAAATGATAATTTTTCGAAGTTAGGCATGTATGGTGTAGACAAAGGAAGTAATATCCGAAACCAAGCCATCCTTCAAATGGTTTGGAATTTCGATAAAGATATCGCTAAAAATATTAACCTTAAAGTTCGTTCTCAGTCTTTCTGGGATTATATTAAATTTGACAAGCAAGGAAGCGTGGTTCAACGATTGGATATAAACTTAGCCATGAAGGTAAACAAATACATTAGCACCAATATACAAGCAGTGACATTGTATGATTATGATCAAGATAAAGATTGGCAAACATCTCAAATCCTTGCCCTAGGTATTCTTTATAACTGGGAGAAATAAAATGCTAGCACATTATTCAAAAAGACACTCAAAGGGTGTCTTTTTTTGTTGGCAAATTTGTCTTACTTTTGGTTAAACCAGTTAATTATTAAACCATGCCTTTTTAGTTTTTGGTGATGAATAATAATAATCTAAAAAAAGTCTTATCGGTGATTCAAAAAGAAGAAATTCTAAAAACACTTAAATCACGTTTCGAGAGAAATATGTCTCGTCACAAAGGACTAAATTGGCTGGATGTGCAGTATAAATTGAATTTGCACCCTGAAAAATTATACATCCTAAATGAAATGGAATTGACAGGTGGAGAACCTGATGTTATAGATTATTATACTAAAACTAACGAATATGTTTTTTGTGATTGTGCCGCTGAAAGTCCAAAAGGAAGAAGGAGTTTGTGTTACGATAGAGAAGCTTTAAATGCAAGAAAAGAACTTAAACCTCAAAATAGTGCGATGGATGTGGCAGCAGAAATGGGGATTAAAATTTTGAATGAAGAGCAATATCGTAAGCTTCAACAATTAGGTAATTTTGATACCAAAACATCCAGTTGGATAGAAACGTCATCAGCCATAAGAAAATTAGGTGGGGCCATTTTTGCGGATCATAGGTATGGGCAAGTTTTCGTTTACCACAATGGTTCTGAATCCTATTATGCGGCAAGAGGTTTTAGAGGTATTTTAACAGTTTAATTTTCAAAATATCAAATATGAAAGGCTTAAATGAAAAGGTAAATTTCTACTTCGAAAAAGAAGCTAGATGGCAAGAAGAAATCAAGCAGCTTAGAGTTATTGCATTAGAATATAATTTAATTGAAGAGTTGAAATGGGGGACTCCTTGCTATACTTTAAATGGAAGTAATATTGTGTTAATTCATACTTTTAAAGAGTATTGTGCTTTCTTGTTTTTCAAAGGCGCATTGATGAAAGACGAAAAAGGAATCTTGATTCAACAAAGTAAAAACGTGCAAGCGGCACGGCAAATTCGTTTTACAGATTTGAATGAAATCACTCAATTAAAAATGGAATTGAAAGCCTATATTTTTCAAGCCATAGAAATAGAAAAATCTGGGGCTAAAGTAGTTTTGAAAAAGGTTTCTGAATTTGAAATGGCTGAAGAATTTCAAACAAAATTAGATGAAATGCCGGCTCTCAAAAAAGCGTTTGAAGCCTTAACTCCTGGAAGACAAAGGGCGTATCTTCTTCATTTTTCTCAACCTAAACAAACCCAAACAAGAGAATCAAGAGTTCTTAAATGTATACCTCAAATTCTTAATGGTAAGGGTTTAAATGATCAATAAAAGATTTTAAGACTAAGTTTAATACTTCTGCACTTCATCATGGAAAAACTCGAGTGAAACACCTGCTTTTTTAAGCATTTCTTCACTTTCTCCACCTGCATGGTACTTACGTTCGCAAACCACTCTTTTTATTCCACAATTGATTATGAGCATGGCGCAAACCCTACAAGGGGTCATTCTACAGTATAATGTTGCTCCATCCAAAGCCACTCCATTCTTAGCAGCTTGGCAAATGGCATTTTGCTCAGCATGAACCGTTCTAACACAATGTTCGGTAATGCTATCATCTTCATGGATCATTTTTTTCATTTGATGACCTACTTCATCACAGTGGGGAAGGCCAATTGGAGAGCCTACATAGCCAGTAACAAGCAATTGGTTATCGCGTGCAATCACGCAGCCACTTCTGCCTCTGCCGCATGTTGCACGTTTACTGATGGCCTCCATTACTTCCATAAAATACTCATCCCAAGTGGGGCGTATATATTTTTCTTCTTTAACGCTCATGATTGTTTTGTCTTAATTGGTTTCGATAAACTTATCTATTTGTTGATATAATTCTTCAAAACTGCCATTATTGGTAAAATGGTAATCAGCTAACTTCATACAAGCACTCAGATTTTGTTTATTGGGGTCGTTTGAAGTCATTTCTCGCTCTTCATTTTCAACGAAGGTTTCATAGGAAACCATATCGGTTTCTGAACCTCTTAACAGAATGCGCTCGTATCTTATTTTCCTATCCGTATCAACTGAGAATAAATAAAAATTTCCTTTGGATTTCAATGCGGTTACTTCACCAACAGTCCTAATACTTTCTATAATACAATTTGAACCGCTTTGCTGAGCCTCCTTCAGTAATTCTTCTGCAATATAACTTGGCCCATTGTCAGCTCTAAGTTGATTTGCTGTCTGAACCATATTATCTCTATTTACTTCTTTTCCATTCGCATTAATTGCCTTAATAAGATATGTTCTTACAGAAAAATGCTTAAAACCATGTTTACTAGTAAGATATTCAACAATGGTTCCTTTACCTGCTCCTAATGTTCCTGTTATGCCTATTATTTTCACTTTATTCTAATATAAATTTGTTGGCGTTTTTATTAATCTATTTCAAAATAATCCAATTCTTTTGAAAAAGTTTCCTTTACATAAAGTGCTGCCAATAAAGATAACACTATACAAACACCTCCCACACTCAATGCTGCATAGCCCACACCAATCATTGGGATTAAACCATGAAAAGATTGTGTTATTGGAACAGTGGCACCTCTTACAAAATTAGGTGCTGTATTGGCAACAGTGCTTCTTAGGTTGGTTCCAAATTGTTCAGAGGCCACTGTCACAAACAAGGCCCAGAAGCCAGTGCTAGCGCCTAATAAGAAACACATGAAATGAAACCAATTTATGCTTACGTTAAACTTAAATAGATACAAACAAACCGAAGCACTTAAAATACCTAAGTATATATAAATTACTTTTTTTCTGCTTTTTAAAAGTTGGCTTAAGGCTCCGCTTAATAAATCGCCAACTGACAATCCAATATAACTCCACATTACACTATCGCCCACAATTACTTCACCGCCTGTAACACCAACAAATTTGGCAATCACATGACTTTGGTTGATTAAAACACCCACCACAAACCAAATAGGAAGGCCAATTGCTACAGAGGCAATGTATTTGAAGGCTCTTTCTTTGCTGCTAAATAACTGGAAGAAATTTCCTTTTTGTAGGTTTTGTCTTCTCATGCTTTTAAACATGCCACTCTCAAAGGCACCCACCCTTAATAATAACAATAATATGCCAAGCAATCCGCCAACAATATAAGCCATTTGCCAGGCCTTCATATCCAATTCAAAATATTCGGCTATATCTCCGCCACTGCCACCAACAAGTCGAGCTGCTACACCACCAAGGGCGCCAAATGTTACAATTACCATAGTTCCCCAGCCACGATTTTCTTTATCCATACTCTCCACAACTAAAGTGATACCTGCACCAAGTTCGCCTGCTAGTCCAATACCTGCAATTACACGGCAAATGGCATAACTAGTAGTATCTGTAACGAAAGCATTGGCAAGATTGGCAAGAGAATAGAGTAGGATTGAGCCGAATAAAACTTGTATGCGCCCCTTTTTATCTCCTAATATGCCCCATAAAAGGCCACCAATAAGCATGCCGGTCATTTGCCAATTGAAGAGGGAGACATCGTATTGTTGAAGAGTTTCACCAGAAAGACCTAGTGTTTCAAGGCTTTCTTTTTTTACTACATTAAATAAAACGAGATCGTAAATATCTACAAAGTAGCCCAAGGCTGCTACTACTACTAATGTCCAAGCATTTTTTCCGTTGTTCATATTAGATGAATATGTTCACAATGTATAAAATTCGGAAAAATAAATGAAAAATACTTTTAAAGATTTTTGAAAATGGGTCAAGAAATAGCCCAAAATAGTGCTGCGAAAGAGATTCGAACTCTCACACCCTAAGGCACCACCCCCTCAAGATGGCGTGTCTACCAATTCCACCACCGCAGCTTTTGCTTAATTACTTAAGCAATAACTACGCGGCTTTACCGGTAATTTTGTTTTTCAATTTTAAAGCTTTGCGGCTACGTTTAACGCCAAATGAACCAATTTTCATTTTGCCTTTTTTTGAGCGAGTGTCCCCTTTTCCCATAGTATTATTTATTTATAAATTAGTCTGTAAAAGTAGGGGTTTATAGTTGGAAATAAAAATAGTAATGACACAAGTGTGGCTAAACACTTTGTTCTGTGAAGATAAATAAACGATATTCGTTTACTTAACTGCAGAAAACAGGATAGAAACAGCCTCTGTTGTTGCTGAAAACCCATCAACTACCGATTGGAAGTCGATAACAAATGCTGTCAATGTAAATGTTAACAATACGATTAACACATATCTAAATAATACTGCGATTTGTAACTCTTGCATAACTTTTTGCGTTTATTTGTAACTCAAAAGTCTACCTATTGGTGTTGCTGAGAAAGGGCTTTTCCTTTACTTGGTGGATAATCTACTTTACTAGTCATAAAATTATATAAGTAACAAAAAATGTTGAAAAACGAAATTAACAAAATTATCAACAATAGACTACTAATTGCGACAAAGCAAAAAGGAGCCGAATTAACAAGTATTTTTTCGAAAGAGAAAAACTTTGAATTCCTTTGGCAGGCAAGGGCTGAAGTATGGTCTAGACATGCACCTATACTATTTCCAATAGTAGGTAAATTATCCCAAAATAAAACCATGTATCAGAATGAGATATATTCTCAAAGTCAGCATGGTTTTGCGAGGGATTTGCCATTTGAGTTAACGGAAATTTATGCCGACTTGTTGGTTTTTAAACTCGAGTCGTCTGAGCTCACAAAGAGCCAATTTCCCTATGATTTTAGCCTTTTTGTAGAATATCAAATTGTTGAAAATAGCCTGATTATTACCTATAAAATTCACAATTCAGATAGCAAGCCAATTTACTATACAATTGGTGCGCATCCTGGCTTTGCCTTGCCTGTTCATAAGTTGGATGAATATGTTATAGAATTTGAACAAAAGGAAGAATTGAAAAGGTATTTATTAAGCGATGGTTTATTTAATGGAGATACTGAATTAATTGGGCTTGACACGAATTCATTTCCATTAAGCACTTCTCTTTTTGATAAGGATGCCATTGTGTTCAAACACTTAAAATCATCGTGGGTTAAACTCAAACATTTGCACAGTAATTATGAGGTGAAAATGAGTATCGCAGGATGGCCGTATTTAGGTATTTGGACGAAAGCGGGATGTGAAGAGTTTATTTGTCTTGAACCATGGCAAGGACTAGCTGATACCGTAGCTTTTACGGGTTATGCCAGTGAAAAGGAAGGTATGAGAAAACTAGATGTTGGTTCTACTGAAAGTTTTACTTATATTATTGAATTCACTATTTAAATAAGTCGTTCAATACTTTTTCGCGATAAGTAAATATCTCTTTTACTCGTTTGTCAACAAACAAAGTGTGCAGGAGTGGGGCTAGTATCCAACCTTTAGAAAGATAAGTAATCCTATCAATCATAATGGTTTTGCCATCTTCTTCAGTAAAAATATGCTCATGATACCACTTGGTATAGGGACCTTTTAATTGTTGGTCTGCAAACTTATAGGGTGGATTCCATTCGCATATTTCGGTTTTCCATTTAAAAGGTATGCCACTTAATTTTATTTTATAGTCAATCATTGCGCCTTTTTTCATGGCAATGGGAGAGGGTGTTAATATTTCAAATTGCAATTCACTTGGAGTAAGTTTGTTTAAATTTTCAGCCTTACTAAAAAAAGCAAATACTTCATTTAAGGGTTTATTTATACTTGTTTTATATTCCAATACGCGTTCGTTCATGTCTTATAAACGAGGGATTCCATATATTGTTTTGAAATTTCTTTGCATCCTGCAGCGCTTTTATTCTGCCAATCCTTAAATCTTATTAGCAAAAGGCCTAAACTTGCAGCATGAATTATTTGAGGGCAGAAAACCTAGCTAGAGCATTTGGTGAAAGGGAATTATTTAAAAACGTTACACTTACAGTCGATAAAGGGGAGAGGGTAGCCCTGATTGCCAAAAATGGATCAGGTAAAACTTCTTTATTAAATATTCTTACTGGTCAAGATACGCCTAATGAGGGTTCTGTAACCATTGATAAAAATGTAAATTGGGCTTATTTAGAGCAAGAACCTCAGTTTAATAATGCCGATTCAGTGGCTGAGGCTGTTTTTAATGCGGATAGCATATTACTTAAAACAGTAGCAACCTATGAAAGCATCATGGAGGCATTGGAGGAGAATCCTGATGATGAGAACCTTCAAAACCAATTAACCCATGCCATGGAGGAGATGGACAATCACTCGGCTTGGGATATTGAAGCAAAGGTGAAAAACATCCTGACAAAACTGAGCCTTCATCACCATTTAAACAAAAATGTAACGGAATTGAGTGGTGGACAAAAGAAACGCTTGGCTTTAGCGAGAATCCTTATCCAAAACCCTGATTTTATTATCATGGATGAGCCCACCAATCACTTGGATATTCAAATGATTGAATGGCTTGAAGGGTATTTGAAATCACAACAAGTTAGTTTGCTATTGGTTACCCACGATAGGTATTTCCTTGATAATATTTGTACGGAGATAGTTGAATTAGACAATGGTCAGCTATATACCTATAAAGGCAATTATGCTTATTTCCTTGAAAAGAAAGCCATGCGCGAAACCTTTCAAGAAAAGGAAGCGGATGCAGCTCGTAAACTCATGCGCAAAGAATTGGAGTGGATGCGTAAGCAACCTAAAGCTAGAACCACCAAATCAAAAAGTAGAATTTCTAGTTTTTACGAAACTAAAGAAAAAGCCAGCTTTAAAAATGATACGAGCAAGGTGGAGATTGTGATGCAAATGAATCGTTTGGGAACTAAGATTCTTGAAACACATCAAGTAGAGAAGAAATTTGGAAACCAAAGTATCGTTAAAGATTTTACTTATTTATTTAAGCCAGGTGAAAGAATTGGAATCATTGGTAAAAATGGGGTTGGTAAATCTACTTTCTTAAACATGCTTTTGGGTTTAGAAAAGCAAGATGGGGGTAGAATTATCAAAGGTGATACGGTGAGATTTGGATATTACTCGCAGCAAGGAATGCAAATTTCTGATGATAAAAGAGTAATCGAAGTAATTACTGATATTGCAGAGTATCTTGAGGTAGGCAAAGGGCAGAAGCTAACTGCGACAACCCTTTTAAAGATGTTTTTGTTTGATGCGAAAAAGCAATACAACTTCGTTAGTGTGTTAAGTGGGGGAGAAAAACGTAGGTTGTACTTACTAACGGTATTGATGAAAAAGCCGAACTTCTTGGTGCTGGATGAACCTACCAATGACTTAGATATTGACACTCTAAATGTTCTTGAAGAATTTCTTGAAAGTTATGAAGGCTGCTTATTGGTGGTAACCCATGATAGGTATTTTATGGACACCTTGGTTGACTCTTTGTTTGTGTTTGAAGGGGAAGGGTATGTAAGACCCTTTAATGGCAATTATCAAGACTATTTGAACGAGCAAGAAGAAAAGAAGCAATTGGCAGGCCAGTCAAGTGCAAAGCCAGCAAATAATGCCAATGCACAACAAGCAGCTAGCACACCCATAGAAGTAAAAACTGAAGCCAAGAAACTAAGCTATAAAGAGCAACGTGAACTTGAATTGTTAGATAAAGAAATGACTAGCATGCAAAACCGAAAAGCTGAGTTGGAAAACTTATTGAGCTCGGGCTCTGAAAGCACAGAAGATATAAGGCTTTGGGGGGAGGAGTTACTCGGAATTATTCAATCTTTAGAGGAAAAAGAGCTTCGCTGGCTAGAGTTGAGTGTTTAAATCCTAATCCAAAGAAATTGGTACAATGATTGAATAGTGATGAACAAATTCAAATGAATAAAGTCCAATTGAAGCCAAATTATTTGATAAAAACTTTTCTTTATCATTTGAATTGAACCATTTGCCAATTACTTTTGTCTAATTAATATAAAAATTAACTTTAAATGAAAAAAATCCTGATTTTAATAGCTGCAACTACCTTGTCAGTTCAGCTGTTTGCACAAAAAAGTAATGTTGAAAGTGCTGCTATCTACTTTAACAGCAGCATTAACGAGGTGGGAGATGCTAAGAAAACCATTTTTGAAGATGCGAAAAAAGCCATCGATCAAGCGGCCGAAAACGAAGAAACCAAAAACGACTTGAAAATGTGGTTTTACAAGGCGTTGATTTATGATACTATTTATCACAACCCAACCTATATATCAATGGATAAAGATGCAGTTGAAAAAAGTACCATTGCTTACAAAAAATGCTTGGATCTGGATACTAAAAAGAAGTATGAAGAGTATTGTACAATAGGTATTTTAAATGGCGCTTTTGCATGCTATAATGAGGCTGTAAACGCAACAAACTATGATGTTTCAGTTAAGTTTTATAAATTAGTAACTGATATTATTCCTTACGATAAGGACAAACAATTGGCTAAAAACAATTTATCTGAGAAAAATATCTATTACAATTTAGCTATTACAGCCTTAAGGTCAGAGAAGAAGACAGATGCTAAAGTGTTTTTGAAAAAATTAATGGATCTTAACTATAATGACCATTTGATTTATGCTTACATGAGCAATATTTTATTAGAAGAGAAAGACACCACGGCAGCTTTAGATTATATAGACAAAGGTCGTAAAGTTTTTCCTTCAGAAAAAGACCTAATTAACTTAGAATTAAATATATACATGGCTCAAGGGAAGCAAGACGTGTTGATAAACAAACTGAACGAAGCCATAGAATTAAACCCTGAAAACCATGAATTACTTTATGTTAGAGGTAATGTAAGCGATAATTTAGCAGCAAGTATGTTGGCCAAATCAAAGCAAGCGAGAGATACTTCGGCCTTTTTTACTAAAAAAGCAAAAGTAGAGAAAGTACCAGCAAAAAAGACTGCTTTAGAAGCTAGTGCTAAGCAATACAAAGCTTTGTCGGAGCAATTGATTAAAGATGGTAAAGTGAAATCGGCTAGTGCTGAAGCTGATTACAACAAAGTAATTGAATTGAACCCTGATTATTTGGATGCGTATTACAATCTAGGCGCTCTGACCAATAACAAGAGCACAGAGATTGCTGAGAAAATCAATGCAATCAACATCAATGGCTTAACACAACAGGAATACGATAAGAAAGTGGCGGTTTTCAAAAAAGTACAAGATTCAGTTTTGAATGTGGCTTTAGGATACTTCAATAAAGCTTTGGAAATAGCAGAAGCAAAATCTGAAGAGACACCTGATAAGAAAAAAGAGAAGTACTCATACATGGCAGATATTTTATTTTCAGTTCAACAAGTGTATGCCAACTTGGGGGATGAGAAAAGAGCAGTAGAAGCTAAGAAGAGAAGAGCGCAATACGAGAACTAATTGGCAAGAAAGGAATAGCAATATTCCTTTCTTTTTAAACTACTTATTTAACATAATATAAATTATAGGTATTTTTGGGCTTGATAAAAGACAGCAATAAGTGTCATTGCAAATATTTGAATTTGCTTTATTAACATTGCCGAATAAGCTCAAATCATGTCAATAAAAACACTAAAAGATTTATATCTATTCGAATTGGATAATCTTCGCAAAGAAATTTCAGCCTACAAAAACGAAGAAAACCTTTGGCATATTCAGGCTGAGGTAAATAACTCTGCAGGTAATTTGTGTCTTCACCTTACTGGAAATATCCAACATTTTATTGGTGCTTTGATTGGCAAAAATGGCTATGTAAGAAACCGTGATGCCGAATTTAAAGACAAACACCAGAGCAAAGTCGATCTGTTGAAAGAAATTGAAGTTGCCATGCAAGTAGCCACTACCACATTTGATAATATGTCTGAGGTTGATTTGACGAGCATCTTCCCTATTGATTTTATGGGTGTTCAAACCACAGACTTTTACCTTACACGTTTCTTAGCTCATTTAAGTTACCATTTGGGGCAAATTAGCTACCACCGCAGGTTGCTAGATAAATAATGCTGAATTATTCCTCGCCCTTGTTGTTTCTTTTTCTATGCGCCAAAGATTCTTTTAGGCTAATAAAATCACTTAGAATAAAAATAATAAAGGCATAGGAGATGATCAATTCCATTGTCAGAACGAATTTGGCCAACATGCTTGTTGCCACAAGGTTTCCGTAGCCAAAATTGGTAAATGCCATGATGCTTAAAAAGGTAAAATCAATGAAAATATAAATGGACGATTTGGTATGCTGAACCCCAACAAAACAATCTGGTTGCGCCCTGTACAGGCAATAATAATCAACCGCAAATGACAAGATGATGAGGGTGATATTTAAACTCAGGAATATTAGAAATTGATAATAAGGTGTATCGTTTTTACTCACATCAATCACTTTTTGCAAGCTTTGAAACATAAACATAAGGGATTTGAAAGCAGCAAAAACCACCACGCAAAACAAGTTGAATTGGGCACTTACATGTTCGCTTGCGTTCACCATAAATACAATAAGTGCCAAAAGAATAACCAATAAATATTTGGTAATGATCTTCCTACTGCTCATTTTTTATCATTATTTAATTGTTTGACTAATAATTGATTTAGCTCTAAAATCTGACTTTGAAGTTCATGTAAATGTTCGCCTTGGTGATGTAAGATAAAATCCACTTTTTCGTGAAGCATCCTCACTTCCAATTCAGATTTTAAATTCACCTTATAATCATTTTTCGATCTCATTCTGTCTCTAGTCTCCTGCCTATTTTGACTCATCATGATGATGGGCGCTTGCACAGCTGCTATGCAGGATAAAACCAAATTAAGTAAGATAAATGGATAAGGGTCAAAGCTAGGATTGGTTAAGATAACTGAATTAGCAAGTATCCATGCAATAATTACCAAGAAAAACGCAATGATAAAAGCCCAACTCCCACCAAAACTGGCAATCTTATCACTAAGCTTTTCTCCATAAGTGCTATAGCTTTGCTCGTCAGCCAAATCAGATGAAAGCAATTCATCGGCATTGATACTATCCATCACTTCTTTATCTAATTTAGTCAAAGCACCTTTTTCATCCGCAATTTGCAGGCGCAGCTGCTCAGAACGCAAGGCTAAATAGGCATCAATAGAGATAAATTCACCTTGTCCTACATTCAGCCCTTTGCTTTTAATAAACTCCATTAAAGAATCACCAATGCTATCACTTGGCTTAAGTTGGGATAAGGAATAAGGCTTGTGATTGATAGCACAATTAAATTTAGTAAAACTCATGTTGATAAAATCGATATTTGAAGCAAGTTACGTAAAATAATCTCTCATTGAAACGACTTTTGATTTTTTAATCAAAAGGTAATTCTATATTTGATTCTGTATGATAAAACTGTTTTTAACCATAATTATTTCTTTTAGCTGTTTAGCCACATTTGCCCAAAAGTTGAGAGTCAAAAACACAGCTAACAGTAGGGTTTATAAGTTGGCATATTTAAAACATGTATGGATAAAGCCATACAATTCATCAAAAGAATTTTCGGTATATATAAAGAAGGCAAAAAACGACACACTCTATCTACTGGGCAATTCAAAAATGGCTTTAGCCGATATTTACAGCATCAGATTTACACCAAAAAATGTATTTGCCCGCATTGGTAAACCAGTTTTATACGGATTGGGAATTTTGGTTAGCGGCATTGTTTCAAGCTCAGTTCAAGCTCAAGAACATACATATAGCGCAACCGACAGGTGGCTAATGTTTGGTTCTGGTTTATTGTATTCATCCTTATTAATAGAAACAACAGCTATAGGCTTTTGGATTATTACACCCAAAAGAGAATTTATTTCGGGAATAAATTTAGAAATAAGTGAATCGCGTTAATATGAAATGGATATTCATTCTATCCTATATGATTTTGCAGTTTGCATATGCACAAACGGCTTTTAAATTATATCATACTATTGATGCTGTTTCTTGTACTTTTAAAGTAGGTAATCAAGTAAAATATAACTTAAAAGAAAAGCATGAATATTTTACTGATGAAATAGTTACAATTAATGATTCTGGCTTCACCGCAAAACAAAATGGTTTTATCGCATTCAAATCAATTAATAACATTGGTAGGCAATATCCCAAATGGGAATTTGTTACTTACGCATTGATATCATTAACAGAACTAAATTTAATTGGAGCTATGATACGAGCATCAGATAGTCCTAAAATTGCTGCTGCTTTTATTTTTATTGTAGGAAATTCGATATTAATACCCACAGCCATACACTACCATAAACCCAATACCAGCAAGATTAGACGTGTTGATGAAAATTCTACGTTTATTGTATTCAGCAATTAATACTTCGAAACATCAAATACAATTAATGATAAACTACACTTATTTTGCAGCACTTGAGTTTAAAAGAAAAATATACCCAAATATTAAAAACAGAGGCTTATAAACTAGGCTTTAGTTTTTGTGGTGTTTCTAAATCAGAGTTTTTACAAAGTGAAGAGCCCAGATTATCCAAGTGGTTGAGCGAAAATCGAAATGGGAAAATGGCCTATATGGAAAATCACTTTGATAAGCGATTGGATCCAAGTAAACTGGTTGAAGGCTCTAAATCTGTGGTGAGTTTGATTTACAATTATTATACTGTTAAGCAGCAAAACGACCCCACTGCCCCTCAAATATCTAAATATGCTTTTGGCGAAGATTATCATATTGTGGTGAAGGATAAACTTAAGCGGCTAGTTGATATTTTAAGAGAGCAAATTGGAAATATTGAAGGCCGTGCTTTTGTAGACAGTGCACCCGTTCTTGAAAAGGCCTGGGCTGCTAAAAGCGGATTGGGCTGGATAGGCAAAAACGCCAATCTGATAAACAAAGGAAATGGTTCTTTTTTCTTTTTGGCTGAATTGATTGTGGATGTTGAGTTTGAATATGATCATCCTGTTAAAGATTATTGTGGAAATTGCACCGCATGCATAGATGCCTGTCCAACACAAGCCATTTATGAGCCACATAAAGTTGATGGTAGCAAGTGCATTAGTTATTTCACAATTGAGCTTAAAGACAGCATTCCTAGCGAGTATAAGGGTAAATTCGGCAATTGGGCCTTTGGTTGTGATGTCTGTCAAGATGTTTGTCCTTGGAATCGATTTTCAAAGCCTCATAATGAACCTAGATTTGATGCCAATCCATCGATGTTAGGCATGAAAAAAAAGGATTGGATTGAAATCACAGAGGATATATTTGAAAAATTATTTAAAAATTCGCCATTAACCCGAACTAAATACAACGGTTTGCTAAGAAATATTGACTTCGTATCAAATGAATAGTTTTATAAAACATACTTTAGCTCTAATACTAAGTGTTTCAGCTATTAACACATTTGCCCAAAAAGCCGAAACAGATTATGGAGTAGGACTAAATATAAACTTTCCATTGGCTGGAGTTCAAACCAGTGATTATAGCGGCAGGGGTTTGGGTGGAGTACATGTTTTCACCACCGCTCCTTTGAGCAATTTGCTAACATCAAAAGCTGAAAGTAAGTTTTGGCAAAACCTTAACTATCATTTATCTGCTGGCTTTGCTAGCATTGGTATTCGCGATCGCCAATCAGACAATCGCTATACAAATACCTATATTGATGCTACTGCATCGCTTTATTTGAAACCTTTTCATGAGTCCTCAGACTTTAAAATTTTTGCTGGATTACGTCCTTATTATTTAGCCTCTACAAATACCGAGAAATTAAGAGATGGCGAATATGTGGTTGATAATATCGACACTGCTAACCGAAATAAGTCAGGTGATATTGGAATTTCAGGCACCATTGGGGTTTCTTTAGCGCTAAGTAGCATTGTCAATCTCGAACTAAAATATAACCATAGCTTTAATGGTATTAGCACCTCTGCCACCAACATTAAAGGTCGCCAATCTATTGTTGAAGTTACGCTGAGTATAAGTGCGACAGGTATTAGAGATAAGGTAAATTACAAAGACATTAGTACTTATGAGTATTTGAAAAAACTTCATAAAGGTAATTTGTTGGTGATGTTGCCAACAGTTAATAATACAGAAATTGAGTCGATGAGAACTGCAGGTAAGGCTGATCAAATTGCCATTTTTTTAGAAGAATTTCATCAATCAAATGTTTTGGTGATGAAGGCTTTTAAAAACGAGTTTGACTTCTGCCCTGTTGTTTTTTATGATGATACCAATGCTTACAAAGTATCGAATAAAGTGTTTGGTGATTTTTTTTATGATGCAGATGGTAAGCCAATAGCCACAGAAAAAGTAAATACCTCCAATTTCTTTGTGGCTTCGTTTTGCGAGGATGTATCAGGCATCTCACACAAAATGGATTATGGCTTATATGTTTATGATGATAAAATCACCCATTTAGGAAAGCCTTTTAATACCCAACAAAACCAATTTAACATTTTTGCCGGTGGCGACCCATTAAATTATATGAGAAAAAGATTGAATGTCTTGAGTTACGAAGATTATTCAAGAAAAGTAAAGAAACTCAATGGCAGATTGCTAAGGTTTTCTAATGATAACTAAAAAATAAATTAGTTCTATTCATGCAAAATTCGCAATGTTTTTACCATTTTATTTTCATCATCGAATACAGATATAAAATAAATTCCAGGCAATAACTCAGAAAATGATATGGCTTTTGATTGGGTTTGAAATGACTTTACAATTTCTCCTAATGAGTTACTTATTAAGATAGTTTTTAACCCTTCAATGTCAATATAAAGGGTTTCCTTTACTGGATTGGGATACAGCAAATTTGTTTGATTATATTTTAATGATTCACTAATAGAACTACTGCTTACTTTTAAAATTTTCTTTCTAATAAATTTATTTAACCCAAATTGGAGACTAAGAATATATATTCCGTCTGGCAGTGAATCGCCCGAAAGTATAATGGTGTAGGAACCCTGCAAGAAAATTGAATCTTTAATTATATTAGAAATTTCACGGCCAGTAATACTAAATAAAGTCAATGAAATAGTATCATTTTCTGCAAGATCAAATTGAATAGTAGCCTCATCACTAAATGGATTAGGGTAAACATTCATTGAGATGATAGTTGGCTGAGCAAAAATAAACTTAGTTGAAATTAATAAAACTAGGATTAAGAATTGGTGTTTTATTTTCATATAAATTAATCTTACAAAAAATTATTTCAAATATAGGATTCCATAGATATTAAAAAACCAATTACCTATTACCATCGAGTTTTATAATTTTTCTAAATATTTTGCTGTTAAATTTATTTAATTGGCTATATTTTTATAATTAATAATTTTGTTGTAAACAATTGTCTTTATTGAAGATTATAAGCGCGTTTACAAATTAATAATATTGATTTAATATTGTCTTGCATTCAATTAGTATAGATTCGTATATTAATAATTAAACATGTTTTCATTACGAAGTCTTGATTCAATTAACCCATTGCTAATTGTCTTTGCAATCATTTTGATTGTTGTATTTTTTTATTATAAAAAAAAGATAACTCGAAAAAACGAATGCCCTTATTGCCATTCTAAGGATAGGTCTAGAGTGAAAAAAAAATCAAATTACAAATCAAAAAAAGAGAGTTTATTAAGGCAATATAAGTGCTTAAATTGCCAT
Organism: Bacteroidia bacterium; assembly: GCA_040403075.1. Taxonomy (GTDB): domain Bacteria; phylum Bacteroidota; class Bacteroidia; order UKL13-3; family UKL13-3; genus RGVD01. The sequence goes on along the minus strand of JBBALJ010000023.1, from coordinate 1,022 downwards.
AAAACCCACTACCTGCTTACCTAGAGTGCTTTTTATACAACAATAAAAGCCTATATATTCATTTCTATTTTCACTATCACCGTCAGGGAAATTTTTTTACGCTGTTCCATATCTTCAACTAATAATTAGGTTTCCTATGTACTATGTTTTACTTTTGTCGAATACATATAGGCTTCCTATATTGTCGTGTAGTCTTTAAATATATGTACATAGGAATTGTTAATTTAAGTATATTATTTTTTTACATGAGGAATTAAAATCAGCATGTATGCTAGTTTTTAAAAACAGTATAAAAGCAATGGACATATAGATTTGTTCAACAAAATATAAACACACATTGACATTTGATAATACAATTATTTAATTAGCGTTAGCATTAAATTAAGAATAAAACAAAACCAAAAAACAAATAATATGGACACCACAAACACCGAAACCCCAAAAAAAACCAAAAAAAGTAAAAGTAATGTAACTAAAAAAGATGCCGACTTAAGTACCTTGGCAAAAAATGTAGCCAATGCTTGGCAAAACAGAAGTGAAATAGTATTGATTTGGAAAGCTTCGGCCGAATTTTGGCAAGAAGCAAACAACTATACCGATGCACTAAGTAGCAAAGGAAACTCTAAGAAAGATAGACCTAAAATTACATCTGACCTAAAAGCCTGCAACAAAGCCCTTGATGAAGGTATTGCTAAAGTAAAAAAATACATTGATGCAGATGCGGCCAATGCCAAAGATGCACAAGCTATTTATGCCAAGTTTGGCATTGTACGTGCAAACAAATCATACCAATTGCCTATAGATAGAGATAATCGTCAACAAGCACTTAAGCTAATATTGCCAGCCTTAACAGAACTTGGTTATGACAAAAAAGATAAAGGTAAGGCCTATTTTAGCCCCCTAATTGCAGAATACAACGACTTGATAAACAAAGCCACTGAAACAGACAAAATTGTGAGCGGCATAGTGGGTAGCAAAAACAAGCAAAAAGAAAATATAACCAAAGTGCTGAATGCATTGAT
>JBBALJ010000022.1:0-40959 GCA_040403075.1 Bacteroidia bacterium | reverse complement strand
ATAACTTGCTTATTGGCGTACAAAAAGTTCGACAAGCATTCCAAATTGGCAAGATTGGCGAACCTTTGGTTCGTGTTATTTTTCAAATATATAACTTCCACAATCATTTACAATGTATCAAAAGGACTAATAATATGTTGCAATCCTTCCGAACTTACATGGGTATATATTTGGGTCGTTTTCGGACTGCTGTGTCCCAGTATTTCTTGAATGTATCGCAGATTGGTTCCGGCTTCAAGCAAATGTGTGGCATAGCTGTGGCGCAACCAATGCAAAGTTACTGGCTTATTGATTTGGGCTTTTAATAATGATTGTTTCAAAACCTTTTGTAAACTCCTATTATCATATGGTTGTCCTGCATGTTGCCCCTCAAACAAATATTCTTTGGGTTTGTAAGCGGTATAATATTCTCTAAGCATTTGTATGCTTTTAATACTCAAGGGCGCTATCCTATCTTTTTTGCCTTTAGCTTGTTTAATGATTAATATTTTACGGTGGCTGTCTATATGCATAGGTTTAAGTGCCAGCAACTCTCCGCATCGCAGGCCACAAGCATAAATTAAACTTAGCATGGTTCTATGTTTCATATTTTGTGTTACACCTAATATTTCTTTCACCTCCTCTTTGCTCAATACATTGGGCAATAGCTTTTCTCGCTTTGGGCGGTGCACCAAGTCCACTTTCAGATTAGATTGTTCAATGGTTTGAAAAAACAATTTTACACCATTCACTATCTGATTTTGGTATGAGCTAGAGAGGTTTTTCTTTAAAATATAATCATTGTTGAATTTTATTAAATCATCATTTGTTATATCACTTACAGATTTGTCAGAATAATAAAGTAAAAATGTTTTTATGGCTTCGGTATAGGTTTTAATGGTGCTTTCACTATATCGCTTAGATTTGAGCCATCTAATAAACTCAGCTATTTTTAATGCTTGTTCTTCACTTAGGCTTATGATAGAGTCAAGTTTAAATCGTTTCCTGTTTTCATCATTATCGGGCAAATGCCAAGCCTTTAGTGTAGCACTCCATTTTACATCATCAAGTTTTTTTATGCGTGCTATCCATTCCGCATTTTTCTCAAAATAAACGGCAATTCTTTTTTCGCCTCTGTGTTTTATGGGCTCTGCTCTCCAATCCATTATAGTATATTAAAGAAACCAAATATAAAATAAAATTGGTTAATCAGCACCCACACTCAAATCTAAGTGCGACAATTATTTATTGATATTTTTTACTTATTGCTTGCATATAATAAAAAGGGGCGTATATTCGCAGCCCTTTAAAAAGGAAATTCGACTGGTAATTTGACTGATGGTTAACCAATTAGCACTAACCCGCTCAGCAATTAATATTTTTTAGAAATATTTAAAATATTTTTTGTCAAGCACTTGCATTGCTAATGTTATACATCTACTTTTGCCGTCCCTAAAAATTTTTTAGTTAGTTCATATAATATGCCAACTATACAGCAATTAGTAAGAAAAGGTCGCACAGACATCGTATTCAAGAGTAAATCTCCTGCCTTAGATTCTTGCCCTCAACGCAGAGGTGTTTGTACCCGTGTGTACACTACAACGCCTAAAAAACCTAACTCGGCTATGCGTAAAGTAGCCCGTGTTAGATTAACAAACGGAAACGAGATCAATGCTTATATTCCAGGTGAAGGTCATAACTTACAAGAACACTCAATCGTATTAGTACGTGGTGGTCGTGTTAAGGACTTACCCGGTGTACGTTACCACATCGTTCGTGGAGCATTAGATACTGCAGGTGTTGCAGGTCGTAACCAAAGAAGATCTAAGTACGGTACTAAGAAGCCTAAACCGGGAGCAGCAGTTGTTGATCCAAAAGCAAAAGGTAAAAAGAAATAATTTAATGTTATTCTAAAAAGAATTTCAATATAAATGAGAAAGTCAAAACCAAAAAAACGCATATTAACACCGGATCCAAAATTCAATGATATTTTGGTTACGAGATTTGTTAATAATATGATGTGGAGCGGAAAGAAAAATACTTCATTCGGTATTTTTTATGACGCCTTAGATAAAGTTGAAGCCAAAACACAAGAGCGTGGTTTGGATGTTTGGAAAAAAGCATTGAACAATGTGATGCCATCTGTAGAGGTTAAAGCTCGTAGAGTAGGTGGTGCAACTTTCCAAATTCCAATTGAAGTTCCTGCTGAACGTAAAGTAGTAGTAGGTATGAAATGGATGATTAGCTACAGTCGTAGACGTAGTGAAAAATCTATGTCAGATAAATTGGCAGCAGAAATTATTGCAGCTTCTAAAAACGAAGGTGCTTCAGTTAAGAAAAGAGAAGATACACATAAAATGGCAGATGCTAATAAAGCATTCTCTCACTTTAAAATATCATAAACAAAAAAATCCAATCAAATAAAAATAATGTCACGCGACTTACAATATACAAGAAACATAGGAATTGCGGCCCACATCGATGCTGGTAAAACAACTACCACAGAGCGCATACTTTACTATTCAGGTGTAAACCATAAAATAGGTGAAGTACATGATGGAGCTTCAACCATGGATTGGATGGTACAAGAGGCTGAAAGAGGTATAACAATTACTTCTGCGGCTACTACTGTGCCTTGGAAATATAGAGGTAAAGGTTACCATATTAATATTATTGATACCCCTGGTCACGTTGATTTTACTGTAGAGGTAAATCGTTCATTGCGTGTATTAGATGGTTTAGTATTCTTATTCTCAGCGGTTGATGGTGTTGAGCCTCAATCAGAAACAAACTGGCGTTTAGCTAACAATTATAATGTAGCTCGTTTAGGTTTTGTTAATAAAATGGACCGTTCTGGTGCTGATTTCTTAAACGTGGTAAAACAAGTGAAAGAAATGTTAGGTAGCCACGCAGTTCCTTTACAATTGCCAATTGGTGCTGAAGATGGATTTAAAGGTGTGGTTGATTTAATCAATTTCCGTGGAATGATTTGGAATGAGCATGACAAAGGCATGACTTATGAAACAATCGATATCCCTGCGGATATGATGGAAGAAGCATTAGAGTGGAGAGAAAAATTATTAGAAGCAGTTTCGGAATATGATGATAAATTGATGGAGAAATTCTTCGAAGATCCTACATCAATCACCGAGCGCGAAATATTAGACGCACTTCGTAAGGCTGTTATTGACATGAAAATCGTTCCTATGTTGTGCGGTTCTTCATTCAAAAACAAAGGTGTTCAAACCATGCTTGATTTAGTAATGGAATTGTTGCCTAGCCCTATGGATAAAGAAAGTATCACAGGTACAAATCCTGATACTGGATTAGAAGTGAGTCGTCAACCATCAGTTAAAGAACCTTTTGCAGCTTTAGCTTTCAAAATTGCAACTGACCCATTTGTAGGACGTTTGGCTTTCATGCGTGCTTACTCTGGAAAATTAGATGCAGGTTCGTATGTATTAAATACAAGAAGCGGAAACAAAGAACGTATCTCTCGTATTTTCCAAATGCATGCTAACAAGCAAAATCCAATCGAATGTTTAGAAGCAGGAGATATTGGAGCAGCAGTAGGATTTAAAGATATTAAAACTGGAGATACACTTTGCGATGAAAAACACCCAATCGTGTTGGAAGCAATGAATTTTCCTGAGCCTGTTATCGGTTTGGCTGTTGAGCCTAAAACGCAAGCAGATTCTGATAGATTAGGTATGTCATTGGCTAAATTAGCTGAAGAAGATCCTACCTTCAAAGTTCACACAGACGAAGAAACTGGGCAAACAGTTATCTCAGGAATGGGTGAATTACACTTAGAGATTATCTTGGATCGTTTGAAAAGAGAGTTTAAGGTTGAATGTAACCAAGGAGCTCCTCAAGTTTCATACAAAGAAACCATTCAAGTGCCAGTTACTCACCGCGAGGTTTACAAAAAGCAATCAGGTGGTAGAGGTAAGTTTGCAGATATTCAATTTGAACTAATCCCAGGCGACCAATCTAAAAAAGGTTTAGAGTTTATCAACGAAATCGTTGGTGGTTCAATTCCTAAAGAATATGTTCCAAACGTTCAAAAAGGTTTCGAACAGGCAATGAAGAATGGTGTGTTGGCTGGTTATGCAGTTGAAAGTTTAAAAGTTAGATTATTTGATGGTTCTTACCATGCTGTGGATTCGGATGCATTATCATTTGAATTAGCTGCTAAAATTGGATTTAAAGAAGCATCTCGTAAAGCAAGTCCGGTATTACTTGAGCCTATTATGAAAATAGAGGTTATCACTCCAGAAGAAAATATGGGTGATGTAATCGGTGACTTAAATAAACGTAGAGGTCAGTTACAAGGAATGGATACACGTGCAGGTGCACAAGTTATCAAAGCACAAGTTCCTTTAGCAGAAATGTTTGGCTATGTAACTCAATTAAGAACATTATCATCAGGAAGAGCAACATCAACAATGGAATTTGACCATTATTCTGAAGCTCCTAAGAATGTTCAAGAAGAGGTTTTAGCAAAAGTTAACGGCAAATCAGCAAAAGCTTAAATTATATAATTGTGAGTCAAAAAATAAGAATAAAGCTTAAAAGTTTCGATCATAATTTGGTTGACAAGTCAGCCGAAAAGATTGTGAGAACTGTTAAAAGCACAGGTGCAGTTGTAAGTGGTCCAATTCCACTACCTACACAAAAGAAAATTTACACAGTGCTACGCTCGCCCCATGTAAATAAAAAAGCAAGAGAGCAGTTTCAATTGTGTTCATACAAAAGAATATTGGACATTTATAGCAGCACAGCAAAAACTGTAGATGCTTTAATGAAACTAGAACTACCAAGTGGAGTAGACGTAGAAATAAAAGTTTGATAGTGTTAAACGAAATTTAGACAAAGAAAATGTCAGGATTAATAGGTAAAAAAATAGGTATGACCAGCATCTTCAACAATGAAGGTAAGCAAATCGCTTGTACTGTTGTTGAGGCGGGACCATGTGTAGTAACACAGGTTAAAACTGTCGGTAAGGATGGTTACGCTGCTGTTCAGATAGCTTATGGCGAAGCCAAAGAAAAAAATACTACTTCGGCACTTAAAGGTATTTTCAAAAACGCCAATACAACTCCTAAAAGAAAATTAGTAGAGTTTAAAGGTTTTGAAAATGAAATGAAAGTGGGCGAAATTATATCAGCAGATCTTTTTACAGAAGGAGAGTATGTGGATGTGGTTGGAACTTCTAAAGGAAAAGGTTTTCAAGGTGTAGTAAAGCGTCATGGTTTTGGCGGTGTGGGTATGGGCTCACATGGTCAGCACGATAGACAACGTGCTCCTGGATCAATCGGTGCATCTTCAGATCCTTCAAAGGTTCTAAAAGGAATGCGTATGGCTGGTCGTATGGGTGGTACTCGTGTAAAAAAAACCAACTTAGAAGTATTAAAAGTAATGAAGGAACAAAACCTTATAGTTGTTAAAGGTTCAATTCCTGGTGCAAAAGGTTCATTTATATTATTAGAGAAATAAAATGGAATTATCGGTATTAAATATAAGCGGAACTGAAACCGGAAGAAAGATTAGTTTAAATGATACTATCTTCGGTTTAGAGCCAAACGACCATGCTATTTATCTTGATGTTAAGCAATTTCTTGCTAACCAACGTCAAGGAAATCACAAGTCGAAGGACAAAAGTGAGCTAAGTGGTTCTACCAAGAAACTTCACCGTCAAAAAGGTACTGGTGGATCTCGTAAAGGTAGTATCAAGTCAGGTACATTTGTTGGTGGTGCGCGTATTCATGGACCACGTGTTCGTGATTATAGGTTCAAATTGAACAAAAAATTAAAGCAATTGGCTCGTAAATCAGCATTGAGTTACAAGGCAAAAGAGAATAATATTACAGTATTAGAGAATTTCAATATTGAAACTCCTAAAACTAAAGAATTTATTAATATCTTGAGTAATCTTAAGTTATCAAACATGAAAACTCTAATGATTGTTCCTGATTATAATAACAATGTTTATATGTCGGGTAGAAATTTACCTAAGACTAAAGTTGTTGCAGCTAAAGACGTAAATACTTACGAAATATTAAACGCAAACAAAGTAATCATTGTTGAAGATTCAGTTAAAGCATTTGAAAACCTTTTTAATCAGGCATAATAATGAGCATACTTAAAAGACCACTAGTAACAGAAAAGTTTTCGGCCATTAGCGAAAAGCTAAATAAGTATTCTTTTGTAGTAGAAAAAAAATCTACAAAACCTGAAATACAAAAGGCAATCGAAAAAATGTATGATGTAGAAGTAACATCCATCAATACCATGGTATATGCTGGAAAAGCTAAATCTAGATCAACAAAAAAAGGTATATTCCCAGGAAGAAGACCTTCATATAAAAAAGCAATTGTTACACTTAAAGAAGGACAAAAAATAGACTTCTTCCAAAACGTATAATTAGAAAATGGGCATTAGAAAATATAATCCTGTAACACCAGGAACTCGTTTCAAGTCAGCAAATACTTTTGAGGAGATTACTAAATCTACACCTGAAAAGAGTTTGTTAGCTCCCATCAAGAAAAGTGGTGGTAGAAATAATACAGGTAAAATGACCATTAGATATATCGGTGGTGGTCACAAAAAGCGTTACCGTATTATTGATTTCAGACGTGATAAAGCGGGTGTTGATGGTATCGTAGTTGGGGTTGAATATGATCCAAATCGTTCAGCACGTATTGCATTAATACAATACGCTGATGGAGAAAAAAGATACATCATTGCTCCAGCTGGTATTGAAGTAGGTCAAACAATTGCCAATGGTAAAGGAGTATCTCCTGATATAGGAAATGCATTGCCATTAAGTGAAATACCTTTAGGTACCTTGATTTACAATATTGAATTACAACCAGGTCATGGTGGAAAATTAGTAAGAAGCGCAGGTTCATTTGCACAATTACTTAACCGTGACGGTAAATATGCTATCGTTAAATTAGCTTCTGGTGAAACTCGTCAGATTTTAGTTAACTGTACCGCTTCTATCGGTCAAGTTTCAAATCCTGATCACAGTTTAGAGCGTAAAGGTAAAGCGGGAGCAAACAGATGGAGAGGTCGCAGACCACGTACACGTCCTGTAGCAATGAATCCAGTAGATCATCCAATGGGTGGTGGTGAAGGTAGAGCTTCAGGAGGACATCCACGTTCACGTAACGGTATCAAATCTAAAGGGTACAAAACTCGTACTCCTAAGAAATATTCAAATAAGTTCATCATCGAAAAACGTAAGAAGTAATAATATAATATGGCTCGTTCGTTAAAAAAAGGACCATTTGTTGACTACAAACTTGATAAAAAAGTTTTAGCAATGAGTGATGGAAAAAAGAAATCAGTAATCAAAACTTGGAGTCGCAGGTCGATGATAACTCCTGATTTCGTAGGTCATACATTTGCAGTTCATAATGGAAATAAATTTATTCCTGTTTATGTAACCGAAAATATGGTAGGGCACAAGTTAGGTGAGTTTGCTCCTACACGTACATTTAAAACACACCCAGTAAAGAAAGATTAATATAGATGGAAGCAGTTGCTAAATTAAATAATTGTCCTACTTCGCCACGTAAAATGAGGCTTTTGGCTGATTTGATTCGCGGTAAAAAGGTTGAAGAAGCATATAATATTTTACGCTTTAATGCTAAGATTGATTATGCAATCAGACTTGAAAAGTTATTGCGTAGTGCAATAGCCAATTGGGAGCAAAAAAACGAAGGTCAACGTTACGAAGAAAGCGGACTTATCGTTAAAACAATATTTGTTGATGGAGGACCGATGATGAAAAGAATACTACCTGCACCACAAGGACGTGCTCACCGTATTCGCAAACGTTCAAACCATGTAACATTGGTTGTTGATACTGCTGTAGTATCAGGAAATAAAGTTGTAACTAATAATGAAAACGCATAAATAAATGGGACAAAAGATTAATCCTATAGCATTCCGTTTAGGTGTCATTCGTGGATGGGAATCTAATTGGTATGGTGGTAAAAACTTTTCAGAAAAACTGATAGAAGATGAGAAAATCCGTAAATACTTACGTACTCGTATTCAAAAAGGTGGTATCGCTAAAATAGTTATCGAACGTACAATTAAGCGTATAATTATCACGATTCATACATCACGTCCAGGTATCGTAATTGGTAAAGCTGGAAGCGAAGTTGATAAAATAAAAGAAGAGATTAAGAAGTTAACAAGTAAAGATGTAGCAATTAATATCTTTGAAATAAAAAGACCAGAATTAGATGCAGTTTTGGTTGGTGAGTCAATCGCTAATCAAATTGAAGCTCGTGTTTCATACAAAAGAGCTACTAAAGCAGCAATATCTAACTCAATGAAAATGGGTGCTGAAGGTATAAAAGTTATGATCAGTGGCCGTTTGAATGGAGCTGAGATGGCACGTTCTGAAACATATAAAGAAGGTAGAACACCATTGCACACAATCAGAGCGGATATCGATTATACAATCGCAGAAGCTCTAACTGTATATGGTAAAATAGGAATTAAAGTTTGGATATGCCGAGGTGAAGTTTATGGTAAACGTGATTTATCACCTAACTTCGGAATGACAAACGATAGTAAACCTGGAGATAGAGGCGGTAGACCATCATCAAGACCTAGTGGAGATAGAAGAAATGACAGAGGCGATAGAGGTGGAGATAGAAAACGTGGTGGTGGAAACGCTGGTGGTGGAGATAGAAGAAGAAAATAGTTTTTAGTAAATAAAAATTTATAACCTGTAAAAATGTTACAGCCAAAAAAAACAAAGTTTAGGAAACAACAAAAAGGAAGAGTTAAAGGTAATGCCTCTCGTGGGTTCTCGGTAGAGTTCGGTTCATTTGGATTGAAAGCCTTGGATACATGTTTCCTTACATCAAAACAATTAGAAGCAGCGCGTGTAGCTTTAAATCGTTTCATGAAACGTGAAGGTCAAGTTTGGATTCGCGTGTTCCCAGATAAGCCAATGACTCGTAAACCTGCAGAGGTACGTATGGGTAAGGGTAAAGGAGCACCTGAGTTTTGGGTTGCAGTTTGCAAGCCAGGTACCATCATCTTCGAAGCTGATGGAGTGCCACAAGCAACTGCTCAAGAAGCAATGAGATTAGCTTCTCAAAAATTACCAGTAATTACAAAATTTGTTGTTAGACCTGATTACGCAGAATAATTATGACAAACGCAGAAATATTAGAATTGTCGGATAAGGAATTAACCGGAAGAATTAAAGAAGAAAGACTTGGTTTAACTAAAACTAAGTTGGGACATGCCGTGTCTCCACTTGACAATCCAAAACAAATTAAAGATAATAGAAGGCTTATTGCTCGCTTGCTTACTGAAAAACGCAGAAGAGAATTGGTTAACGTTCAGTAATATAAATTGAAAATGGAAACACAAGCAATTGAAAGAAACTCACGTAAAGTGATATTAGGAAAAGTGGTAAGCAATAAAATGCAGAAAACCATTGTTGTATCAGTTGAACGTAAAGTGATGCATCCTAAATACGGGAAGTTTATTAAAATGACTTCTAAGTTTAAAGCTCATGACGAGAAAAATGAGTGTAATATCAACGATATCGTAAAGGTAATGGAAACACGTCCTTTGAGTAAAGATAAGCGTTGGAGATTAATCGAAATTGTAGAAAAAGCTAAGTAAAAGAAATGATACAACAGGAATCAAGATTAAAAGTAGCCGATAATAGCGGAGCACGCGAGGTATTATGTATTCGTGTACTTGGTGGAACAGGCAGAAGATACGCTTCTGTTGGCGATAAAATAGTAGTTACTGTGAAATCTGCAGCTCCATCAGGCACTGTAAAAAAAGGTTCAGTATCTAAGGCTGTTATTGTTAGAACTAAAAAAGAAGTTCGTAGACAAGATGGATCATACATTCGTTTTGATGAAAACGCATGTGTATTATTAAATGCTCAAGATGAGCCCCGTGCAACGCGTATATTTGGCCCTGTTGCTCGTGAATTAAGAGAAAAACAATTTATGAAAATTGTATCATTAGCACCAGAGGTATTATAAGTTATGGAAAGAAAAATTAACCAACAACAAAAGCTTCACATTAAAAAAGGCGACATGGTATTAGTGTTAGCCGGTGATGATAAAGGCAAAAAAGGCCGTATTGTTGAAGTTTTAAAAGCTGACGGAAGAGCTTTAGTCGAGGGCGTTAACATTGTTAGCCGCCACACAAAACCTAATGCACAAAATCAGCAAGGTGGAATTATTAAAAAAGAAGCCCCTGTTCATATCTCAAACTTAAAGGTTGTAGATAAAGCAGGAAATGCCACCCGAATTGGACGCAAAGTTGCTGACAATGGAAAATTGGCTAGATATTCAAAGAAAACAGGCGAATTTATTGACTAAGAATTATGAGTACTTACAAACCAAGATTAAAAGATACATATAAAACGGCAGTTTTACCAGCACTTCAAGAGAAGTTTGCTTATAAAAGTGTTATGCAAATACCTAAGATTGAAAAAATATGTATTAATCAAGGTGTTGGCGCAGCTGTTGCCGACAAAAAAATTGCAGATGTAGCTGTAAATGAGTTAACGACTATCACAGGACAAAAAGCTGTGAGTACGAAATCTCGTAAAGCAATCTCTAATTTCAAATTAAGAGAAAATTTACCAATTGGTGCACGCGTAACATTACGTGGTGACAAGATGTATGAATTTTTAGATAGATTGATTTCAGTTGCATTGCCGCGTGTACGTGATTTCCAAGGTTTAAATACCAAAGGATTTGATGGTCGTGGTAATTATACCATGGGTGTTACTGAGCAAATCATTTTTCCAGAGATGGTAATTGATAAAGTAAGTCGTATCAATGGTATGGATATTACTTTTGTAACATCAGCTAAAACAGATGAAGAGTGTCATGCACTTCTTAAAGAATTTGGATTACCGTTTAAGAAATAATTAACTGAGAACAATATAAATGGCAAAAGAATCAGTAAAAGCGCGTCAATTAAAGAGAGAAAAACTTGCTGCTAAATATGCAGTAAAACGCGAAGCTCTAAAAAAAGCAGGTGATGCTATCGGATTACAAAAATTACCGCGTAATGCATCTCCAGTTCGTTTGAAAAACCGTTGTAAGTTAACAGGTAGACCAAAAGGTTACATGAGCGATTTCGGAATCTGCCGTAACCAGTTCCGCGAACTTGCTTCAATGGGTAAAATACCAGGTGTGACTAAGTCATCTTGGTAAGAATAAAAAAAACAATTTGGGGGTAACACGAATATTACTATATTCGCAGCCCTGAAAATATAAAATAGTATTAACAACTTAATCAGAAAGAGTTCTCTTGGCTAACTACTGATAAGTATAAAATCAATAAAATGACAGATCCAGTATCAGATTATCTAACAAGGTTGCGTAATGCTATCAAAGCAAACCACCGCATCGTTGAAATTCCTGCATCAAAACTTAAGAAAGAAATTACAAGAGTTTTGTTTGAAAAAGGTTACATCTTAAACTACAAATTCGAAGATGTAGTAAATCACCAAGGCACAATAAAAATTGCTTTAAAATACCATCCGGTAACTAAAACTCCAGCTATTAAGAAATTAGACAGGATTAGTCGTCCAGGTTTAAGAAGATACACAGGTGTTGAAACAATGCCGCGTGTTATCAACGGCTTGGGAATTGCTGTTATTACAACCTCTAAGGGTGTAATGACCGACAAAGAAGCACGCAAATTAAATGTAGGTGGCGAAGTTTTATGTTACGTTTATTAATTAATAGGAGAGATTAGAAAATGTCACGTATAGGAAAAGCACCCATAAAATTACCAGCAGGCGTTGAACTAAAAGTTAGCAGTGCTAATTTAGTTACTGTAAAAGGCCCTAAAGGCGAATTACATCAAGCAGTTGACGCAGATATTAAAGTAGCGATTGAAGATGGAAACATCGTAATTACTCGTCCTACTGAGCAAAAACGTCACAAAGCAATGCACGGTTTATACAGAGCTTTAATCAATAACATGGTTACTGGTGTTACAACCGGTTATACTAAACGCCAAGAATTAGTTGGTGTTGGTTATAAAGCTGCAAACGAAGGAAATGTATTAGACTTAATTCTTGGATACTCACATCATATTTATTTTGAAGTACCTAAAGAAATTACGGTTAAAACTGAGCAAGAAAAAGGTAAGAATCCAATTATTACTTTAGAAAGCGCAGATAAACAATTAATAGGACAAGTTGCTGCAAAAATTCGCGCATTACGTGCTCCTGAGCCATATAAAGGTAAAGGTATCAAGTTTGTTGGCGAAGCTCTTAGAAGAAAAGCAGGTAAAACAGCATCTAAATAAGGAGAAATTAGAAACATGGCAGTTAGAAAAGAAGCTCGTAGAGCAAAACTTCGCAAAAAAATACGTAGCAAAATATCAGGAACAGCTACTAAACCACGTTTGTCTGTATTTCGCAGCAACAAGGCAATATATGCACAGGTTATTGATGACACTAATGGAACGACAATTGTTTCTGCATCTTCAGCAACCTTAAAAGATAAAGTTACTAAAGTAGAAGCTTCAACTATCGTTGGAAAAACGATAGCTGAAAAAGCAATAAGCGCTGGAATTACTGAAGTAGTATTTGATAGAGGTGGATATTTGTATCATGGTAGAATCAAAAGTTTGGCCGATGGTGCTCGCGAAGGAGGGTTAAAATTTTAATAAATTATATGTTTTACATAACTTGTAAATCATAACGACAAATAAAAAAGATATGTCAACAGCAAACGCAAAAACAGTAAAATCAAGCGATATAGAACTCAAAGAAAGAGTAGTATCCATCAATCGTGTTGCGAAAGTAACAAAAGGTGGACGTACTTTTAGTTTTTCAGCTCTTGTAGTTGTGGGAGATGGAAATGGTGTAGTTGGATACGGATTGGGAAAAGCAAATGAGGTAACCGATGCCATCAGCAAAGGTGTGGATGATGCGAAAAAGAATTTATTTAAAGTTCCTATTTTGAAAGGTACTGTACCTCATGATCAATTAGGCAAATATGGCGGAGGAAGAGTTTTCTTAAAACCAGCTGCTCACGGAACAGGTGTAATTGCCGGTGGTGCGATGCGTGCAGTTTTAGAAAGTGCTGGTGTTACAGACGTCTTAGCTAAATCTAAAGGTTCGTCAAACCCACACAACGTGGTAAAAGCAACTATTGATGCATTAGTAAATATGCGCGATGCTTACACCATTGCTCAACAAAGAGGATTAAGTTTAAAAAGAGTATTTAACGGAGACTAATCAGATGGCCATAGTAAGAATAACACAGGTAAAAAGTACCATCGATAGAACGGAAGTTCAGAAGAGAACAGTTAGGGCATTAGGTTTTACTAAAATGCACCAAACTTTAGAAAAAGAAGCTACACCTCAAATTTTGGGGATGATTAGACAAGTATCACATTTGTTAAAAATCGAAAATATTTAATAGAAATGCAGTTACATACATTAAAGCCTGCATCAGGCTCTACACATAAAGAAGGTAAACGCGTTGGACGTGGAGAGGGTAGTGGTAAAGGAGGAACAGCCGCGAAAGGTCACAAAGGAGCTCAATCTCGTTCTGGTTACAGTTCGAAAAGAGGTTTCGAGGGTGGTCAAATGCCATTGTACAGACGTGTACCTAAGTTTGGTTTCAAACCTTTCAACAGAGTTGAATATATTGGAATCAATCTTGATAGATTACAAACATTAGCTGAATCAAAAGGTTTAACTACCATCACTGTTGAAACGTTGGTTTCAAATGGTATGGTTGGTAAAAAAGATTTAGTGAAAATATTAGGTAGAGGTGAAATCAAATCATCACTAAACGTGAGTGCTCATGCATTCTCAGAATCTGCTCAAAAAGCAATTGAAGCAGTAGGTGGTTCAGCTGTTAAATTATAACAAATGAAGAAATTTATAGAAACCGTAAAGCATATTTATCAGATAGATGAATTAAGGTATAAATTAGTTATTACCTTTTGGATGCTATTTATTTACAGACTTGGCTCATATGTTACCCTTCCGGGTGTTGATGCCAATATGTTACAAGGTTCAGCTCGCCAAGCTGCGGGTGGAATTTTTGGTTTGATTAACATGTTTGCAGGTGGAGCGTTTGGACGCGGATCCATATTTGCATTAGGTATAATGCCATATATTTCAGCTTCAATTGTTGTTCAGTTATTAACGTTAGCAGTTCCTTCATTCCAGAAAATGCAAAAAGAAGGTGAAGATGGAAGAAGAAAGATTAATCAGATTACTCGTTATTTGACAATTGTTATTACTGCTGTTCAATCAATTGGATTCTTGGTTAACTTAAAATCAGAAAACCCTCAAGCCATTATTTCAATTACCCATCCGCATGAAATATCAGATTTCTTCTTCATGTTGTCTTCTGTAGTTGTTTTAACTGCTAGCACCATGTTTGTATTATGGTTAGGTGAAAGAATTACAGATAAAGGTATTGGTAATGGCGTTTCTTTGATTATTATGATTGGTATCATTGCACGTTTGCCTTTTGCTTTAAAAGAGGAGTTCAATTTCAAATTGACTGAGTCAGGAGGAGGATTGGTAATATTCTTAGTTGAATTAGCTGCTCTGTTTGGTGTAATTATGATGGTTATTTTGCTTGTTCAAGGTACCAGAAGAATACCGGTTCAATACGCTAAAAGAATTGTTGGTAATCGTCAATACGGAGGAGTAAGACAATATATTCCATTAAAAGTGAATGCTGCGGGTGTAATGCCTATCATTTTCGCCCAAGCTTTGATGTTTATTCCTTCTACAGTTGCTCAATTTTTCCCCAACTACGAAAGTATGCAAGGTGTTGTGGCAGCATTTATCAACCCTTTGTCATTAACATATAATATTACATTTGCATTATTAATTATTCTTTTCACATATTTCTATACAGCTATTTCGGTTAACTCTGTTCAAATTGCTGATGATATGAAAAGAAACAGCGGTTTCATTCCAGGTGTAAAACCTGGAAAGTCTACCGCGGATTTTATAGATAATGTAATGTCAAGAATAACTTTACCTGGTGCAGTATTCTTAGCTGTTGTTGCCATTTTGCCTTCGTTTGCAGGTGCATTGAACATCAATAGCCAATTTGCTCAATTCTATGGTGGAACATCATTATTAATTTTGGTTGGGGTAGTGCTTGATACCTTGCAACAAGTAGAAAGTCATTTGTTGATGAGACATTATGATGGATTAATGAAATCAGGCAGAATTAAAGGTCGTACTAACACTAGCGCAGGTGCTGTATAAAATTGCACCTTGCTTTTTGTGAAAATGCGGTTATTTTTGCAACCCTTTTAACAAATATGTCAAAACAATCTTTAATAAAACAAGACGGAGTAATATTAGAAGCATTATCAAATGCCATGTTCAGAGTACAGCTTGAAAATGGTCACGAGATAATAGCTCATATCTCAGGTAAAATGAGAATGAACTATATCAAAATATTACCAGGTGATAAAATTTCAGTAGAAATGTCGCCATACGATTTATCAAAAGGAAGAATTATTTACAGATATAAGTAATAAGAAAGATGAAAATTAGAGCATCGGTAAAAAAGCGCAGTGAAGACTGCATTATCGTTAAGCGTAAAGGAAAAGTTTACGTAATTAACAAAAAGAACCCAAAGTTTAAACAACGTCAAGGATAATTAAAGAATTATGGCTCGTATATCAGGTGTAGATTTACCCAAAAATAAAAGAGGAGAGATAGGATTAACCTATATCTTTGGCATAGGTCGTTCTAAAGCAGTTAGGATTCTAGCTGATTGTGGAATTGATGTAGCAAAAAAAGTTCAAGATTGGAACGATGAGGAGTTAAATGCAATTCGTAAGCATATTACAGATCATGTAACTGTTGAAGGCGAATTACGTTCAGAAAAGCAATTAAACATTAAACGTTTACTTGACATCGGATGCTATCGTGGATTACGTCACAGAAAAGGACTTCCTGTTCGTGGACAACGTACTCGTACAAACTCACGTACTAGAAAAGGTAAACGTAAAACAGTTGCAGGTAAAAAGAAAGTTACTAAATAATAAATAAAGAACAATAGTAATGGCAGGTTCAAAAAAGACAACAAAAAAACGTAATGTAGTGATTGAAGCACATGGTCAAGTGCATATCAAAGCATCGTTTAATAATATAATTATCTCTATAACTAATGCTACTGGACAAGTTATCTCTTGGGGTTCTGCTGGTAAAATGGGTTTTAGAGGTTCTAAGAAAAATACTCCTTATGCAGCTCAAACTGCAGCAACTGATGCTGCTAAAGTAGCGGTAGATGCAGGTCTTAAAAAGGTTGATGTATTTGTAAAAGGTCCAGGTTCAGGAAGAGAAAGTGCAATTCGTACACTTGCTGCAGCTGGTTTAGAAGTATTATCTATTAAAGATATTACTCCACTTCCTCACAATGGATGTCGTCCTCCAAAAAGCAGAAGAGTATAATTACTTATTTATATTTTTTGATAATAGAAGAATAATAACAAAATGGCAAGATATATAGGTCCTAAAACCAAAATAGCAAGAAGATTCAAAGATCCTATCTTTGGTCCGGATAAGTCTTATGAAAAAAGACAAACACCTCCAGGTCAGCATGGTATGTCTCGTAAGAGATCAAAACCAACCGAATATGCTATCCAGTTAGGTGAAAAACAAAAAGCTAAATATACATATGGTGTATTGGAGCGTCAGTTCTACAAAACTTTTGAAGAGGCTGCACGTAAAAAAGGTGTTACTGGTGAAAACTTAATGAAGTTCTTAGAAGCTCGTTTAGATAACACTGTATTCCGTTTAGGAATTGCTAAAACTCGTAGTGCTGCTCGTCAATTGGTTAGTCATAGACATATTACCGTTAATGGTAAAGTGGTTAATATTTCATCATATGCTTTGAAACCAGGAGATGTTGTAGGTGTTCGTGAGAAATCAAAAACATTAGAAACTATTACTGATTCATTAGCATTAAGTAATAACAAAAAATTCAATTGGGTTAATTGGGATGGTCATACTATGACAGGTACTTTTGTTTCTTTCCCTGAGAGAGATCAAATTCCTGAAAATATTAAGGAACAACTAATTGTCGAATTGTATTCTAAATAACATTTAATCAAAAACAACACATGTCAATACTTGCTTTTCAGAAACCTGACAAAGTTATCATGCATAAAGAAACTGATTTTTTTGGTCAGTTTGAGTTTCGTCCTTTAGAAAAAGGTTATGGTGTTACTATTGGTAATGCTCTTAGAAGAATCTTATTATCTTCATTAGAAGGTTATGCAATTACTACACTTAAAATAGCTGGTGTTGAGCATGAGTTCTCAACCATCAAAGGTGTAATTGAAGATGTTACTGAAATCGTTTTAAATCTAAAACAAGTTCGTTTCAAACGCATTGTTGATGGAGTTGAAAACGAAAAGATATATATCAACATTAAAGGCCAAGAGCAATTCCTAGCAGGTGATATAGCTAAGCATACCAATGCTTTCAAAATATTGAATCCTGAGATGGTAATTTGCAATATGGAATCATCAGTTCATTTGGAAATTGAATTGACTGTTGATAAAGGAAGAGGTTACGTTCCAGCTGAAGAGAACAAACCTAAAGATTCAGTTTTAGGTTTAATCCCTATTGACTCTATCTTTACACCAATAAAAAATGTTAAATTCTCTGTTGAAGATTTTCGTGTTGAGCAAAAAACTGACTACGAAAAATTGAATTTAGAGATTATAACTGATGGTTCAATTCATCCTGAAGATGCATTGAAAGAAGCTGCTAAGATTTTAATTCAACACTTCATGTTATTTAGTGATGAATTAATTACTTTGGATACTCAAGTTAAGGAAGTTCATCCTGAGATTGATGAAAATCTAATGCAGATGAAGAAAATCCTTAAGACTCCATTGTCAGACTTGGATTTATCAGTTAGAGCATACAATTGTTTGAAAGCTGCCGACATCAAAACATTAGGTGAATTGGTTAGCTTTGATATTGCAGACTTATTGAAATTCCGTAATTTTGGTAAGAAATCATTGAGCGAGTTAGAAGAATTAGTACGCGACAAAAATTTAACTTTTGGAATTGACGTTGCTAAATATAAATTGAACGAAGACTAGATAAATAGGGTTGAACGTTGATAGTTGTTCGTTGATAGATAACAACTCCATCAACAAACAGCATATAACTATAAACGAATAAAAATGAGACACGGAAATAAAGTAAATAAATTAGGCAGAACTGCCACCCACCGTAAAGCAATGATGGCTAATATGGCTTCTTCATTGATATTACATAAGCGTATCATGACTACTGCTGCTAAGGCTAAAGAGTTACGTAAATTTGTTGAACCTCTTATAACTAAAGCAAAAGAAGACATTACTCATAACCGTAGAACTGTATTTGCTTATTTAAAGCAAGGTCCTGCTGTTAAGGAATTATTCGGAACTGTTATGACAAAAGTTGGTGACAGACCGGGTGGATATACACGTGTATTAAAAACCATGAACCGTAAAGGTGATAATGCTGAAATGGCTATTATCGAATTGGTTGATTTTAACGAAGCTATGTTAGCAGCTAAAGCTACAAAAGGTGCAGCTAAGAAAACACGTAGAGGACGTACTAAAGCAGCTGATAAAGTTGTTGAAGCTGCTGAAACTTCCGAAGTACCTTCTTCTGAATAATAATATTATAACAAATAAAAAAAGCTCGAACTTATTCGGGCTTTTTTTATGCCTTATTTTTTACAACTCCAATTCAAACTTTTTATTTCATTTTTTAATCCGTTTTTTTGTACTTCAGTATGAATAAAGAAATTGTTGTTAGCGGTATTAGACCAACAGGTAATTTGCATTTGGGAAATTACTTAGGTGCGGTAAAGAATTTTATTAAAATGCAGCACGACTATCAGTGCTTCTTTTTTATTGCCGATTACCATTCGCTAACCACACACCCAAACCCCGCAGATTTACATAATAATGCCCAACAAGTTATGGCTGAATATTTGGCTTGTGGGTTGGATCCGGAGGTTTGTACGCTATATATTCAAAGTCACCTACCCGAGATTTTAGAATTGTATTTGTTATTAAACATGCACGCCTATAAAGGTGAGTTGGAAAGGGTAAGTTCGTTTAAAGAGAAAGCTAGAACCCAACCAGATAATGTAAATGCAGGCTTGCTTACATATCCTGTATTGATGGCTGCAGATATTATTATTCATAAAGCGGTTAAGGTGCCCGTAGGCAAAGATCAAGAGCAGCATTTGGAAATGTCCCGTACTTTTGGAAATAGATTTAATCGTATTTACAAAAATGAAATTTTTCCAGAGCCTTATGCATTTAACTATGGAACAGAATTGGTTAAAATACCAGGTCTTCTAGGTGGTGGTAAAATGAGTAAAAGCGATGGTGATGGTAATGTGATTAATCTGATTGATACCCCAGAAATCATTAGAAAGAAGTTTTCTAAAGCGGTAACAGATACTGGACCAACGGAAGAAAATTCTACCCCAACGCAAGCAGTTCAGAATTTATTTGATTTAATGAAGACAGTTTCTACCGAAGATACTTTGAAACATTTTACGGATGCATATGCTTCGTGTAGTATCAGATATGGCGATTTAAAGAAGCAATTGGCAGAAGATATGATTACTTACCTTAGTCCTATCAGAGAGCGCATAGAAGATATCAAGAGCAATAAAGAAGAACTAAATAGAATTGCTAAATTGGGTGCAGAGAAAGCCAGGGAAAGTGCAAATAGAACCATGAAAGAAGTTAGGGCTGCTGTGGGTTTTAAATCAATTATATAAGAATGAAGATTATAGAATTTACAACTAGCGCTAGAGAAGCAATTCTTAAATATAAAGATACCTTACAAATTCCTTCAGACCACTTTCTTAGGGTGGGAATAAAGCAGAAAAATTCACAAGATAAAGGATTATTGATAGGCTTTGATACCAAGACCGATAAGGACAAGCTAATCGAAAATGATGGCATTGAATTAATCTATCATCCTGGACAAGCTTTGTTTTTTGCTGGAATGATAATCGACTATAAAGAAAGAGATGGAAAGAGGGGATTTGTATTAATCGAGAACAAGAAGATTATTTAATTTCCATAGAAATTAATTTCATCATCTCTTCTCTTGTTTTTGCATCCTGAAACTTACCACTAAACTCACTTGTAATGGTGCTGCTACTCGCGTCTTGGACACCTCGCATGGCCACGCACATGTGGTCTGCCTCTATAATAACTGCTACATCATTGGTATGAAGTGTTTCCTTTAGCATGTTGACAATTTGTATGGTCATCCTTTCTTGGACCTGAGGTCGTTGGGCAAAATACCTCACCATACGGTTCAATTTTGAAAGGCCTACAACTTTATCATTTGGAATATAGGCAACATGAGCTTTACCAATGATAGGCACAAAATGATGCTCACAAACGCTATGAAAAGAAATATTCTTTTCGATGAGCATGTTCTTGTAATTGTATTTGTTTTCAAATAACTTAACCGAAGGGGCATTATCTGGATTCAATCCTTTAAACATTTCAGTTACGTACATTTTGGCGACTCTATTGGGAGTGCCACTCAGGCTGTCATCATTCAAGTCTAAACCCAAAATGAGCATTATTTCTTTGAAATGCTTTTCAATTAGCTCAATTTTTATTTCATCATCCAACTCGAAGGCGTCCTCCCGAAGTGGTGTTTCCATCGAAAAACTCTCATGGTTATCTTCCATATCTTCTGTGTTGAGTTTTTTAATTTCCGTTGTATTCAACGAAGTTACGTTCTGTTTCATATAAAGTTACTTTAATCTTATAATTCTTTTCTATTCTGTTTCTAATTAGATTCCAAATGGTAATGGCAATATTCTCTGCTGTAGGGTTCAAATTTTCAAATTCAAGGGTATCAAGATTAAGATTTTTATGATCAAATCTATCTTCTACTTCCTCTTCAAGAATTTGCTTCAAAACCTTCAAGTCAAATAAATAACCGCTTACTGGATCAATGTTCCCAGTGATGCTTACGATTAATTTATAATTATGTCCGTGGTAATTATCATTATTACATAATCCAAAGAATGCCTTGTTTTGTTCAGTTGTCCATTCATTTACATGCAACCTATGAGCTGCATTAAAGTGACATTCTCTTGATACGGTTAATTCCATCAGTTAATAAATTCTAATTTTCAAAGATGTCGAAACATCTTACTTTTTCAAAGTTGTTAGTATTTTTTACTATCTAATGTAACTTTAAGTATGTTAAATTGTTTTATGTCTTGTTATAATTGTTAAACAAAATTCTTTAGATATGTAACATAATTGTTAAGTAATTTTCTAAAATTTGCCTCACAACTATCTGTAAAATATCTATAATGAAATTTTTTTAGTTGATTTATAGGGATTTATATTTTGTTTAGCCTTTTTATTGAAAGATTAAACAAAAATACTTGCTAGAATGAAATAAGTAAATCACATTTGTTGAAGATTTATAGAACAAATATTCCCTGCTATGACTCAAATAGAATTTAAAAAACTAGTAGAACGTGAAGCCCGTGGTTTAAGATATTATGCATATCAATTAACGCGCAATGTTGAAGATACAAATGATTTGATGCAAGAAACAATGCTTAAGGCATACACCTATCAAGACAAGTTTGAGGATGGAACCAATTTGAAAGGTTGGCTATTCACAATTATGAAGAATAATTTCATAAACAATTATCGCAGAACACTTAAACGAAATACTTTTGTTGATCAAACAGACAATGACTATTACTTGGATTCTATATCTCCATTGGTGAAAAACCAAGGAGAAATGAAATTCATTATGAAAGATTTGGAAGAAGCAGTTGATAGTTTGCCTTTAAGTTTGAAAAAGCCATTTACAATGAATTTTAAGGGTTTTAAGTATCATGAAATTTCTGAACTCCTAAACATCCCGATTGGTACTGTTAAAACAAGGATTTTTGTAGCACGTAGACAGCTTAGAGCCCAATTAAGTGTTTATGCTAAAGATTATGGCCTAAATAATGTGACCATAAATCAGTAAATTTTCTCTGAAGGATATAAAAAAATATATAGATTAGCAGCTCAAAAAACGAGCTGCTTTTTATTTTATAACGAGCGCTTATTTTGAATTTTATTTTCATGTTTGTTTTTTATCAATGAAATTTATGAAAAATGGTTTGCTACTTCTTGCTTTAATGCTTCCACTTGGGTTACTAGCTCAGTTTGGAAAAATTAAGAAAAAAGAGGACGTTGAAAAGTTTAAGGATACACGTTTGGTTGTTGTTTTAATGCAAGACAGCGCATACAATGCCAGTATTATTTCTGCAATGGAAAAGTATTGGAATTTTACTGGTTTTGAATTTGCATTCGATTCTGCTATGCAAAA
Source organism: Bacteroidia bacterium (assembly GCA_040403075.1). Classification (GTDB taxonomy): domain Bacteria; phylum Bacteroidota; class Bacteroidia; order UKL13-3; family UKL13-3; genus RGVD01. Next base: position 18,563 of record JBBALJ010000022.1, on the reverse strand, counting down.
ATTTAAAAAAGGAGATTTTGCCTTTTTATTATTTAGCAAGTCTAAAGGAAGTAAGATTAGAACCAAAGTTTGCAGTAGCGAAGAAGATTTTAATGGATTGGTAATTACTAAAAAATTTAAAAGAAGAATCGTTCCAGAGGAAGTAATTGCTCAAGCATTTTGCCGAAATTTTATTGATACCCCCGATTGGGAAACAGAAATGATTAGAGGAGTTCAAATGCTTAACAACTATTTTAATTATGCCATTGAGGCTAAAAGTGATGGAGACCTTTCTGAAAATAAAATGATGAACAATTACCCTTCGGACAAAGGCTTGCTTATAGATAAGACCTTATTTGTTGAAGACAGACAAATAGAAATGAAGGGAAAAGAAGATAAGAATGTTTTGATTGATGGTGAAATCGAAGAAACTGAAATTGAAAATATTCAAAGAATGATAAAGGCACAAGACAACATGTCTTTGTACTATTACTACTCAAAAGATGAAAAATTTTGCAATAAATTGATAATAAGTACAGCCAATAGTGAGTTAATGTATTTCAATTCTACTAGCTCTGATAAATGTAAACTAGTTGCTAGTGATTTGAAACAAGTGAAAAATATCAAAACTGAATTTATTAAAAAGAATAATTAGATTTATTCACGAACATGGAAGAAACCAAATCTAAACCTTTATTATACGTACTAATTCTATTAATTCTATTGTTAATTTCAGTAGGGCTGATTAACTATTATTATGTAAAAAAAATTGACGACAGTTATACTGAATTGATTGAAAGCCTTTTGAAAGAAGATAAGGCCATTCATGAGGTTACAAGAAATAGTACTAAATCACTTCTTATTATTAGTAAGATTCTAAAAGCTAAAACGCATTCAGAAAAGAAAAATCTTTATAACGAATTAGACGTTTATACTCAAAAAAATAATACAAATTTCGAAATATTAGATTCAATATGTAATGATGATTTTAGGAAGAAAAATCTTTCTCAATTAATGGATTTTAGAAAAGGCTATCTAGATAGCAAAGATAGCTTATTGAAGCAAATTGACACTTACGGAATAACCGAAGATGTTAAATCATTTTATCGTAATGTGGTAAAAGCTAAATTAGACGTTTACCAAGATCAGCAAATGTTATTTGCCTATAATGCAAAATATGTAATTCTCGAGAATTCAGATGCAATAACTAGCATGTCTAATAAAATTCGAAATATTACATTCGGACTTTTATTTGCACCAATTGTTATAATTGGAATTGGGATACTATATGTATTTACAATATTGTATCGTACTTCAACCTACGAAGATGATATTTAGATAAATTTCTTAAAATATCCAGGTTCGTAATCTGCCATCATTTCAACTATCACTTCAAAAACATCTTCTGCGTTCGGTTTACTGTAATAATCACCATCGGTGCCATAGGCAGGTCTGTGAGCTTGTGCTGTTATTGTTATTGGTTTGTAATCTAACCATTGATATGCCTCTTGCACTTCAAGTACTTGTTGCATCATGTAGGCAGTTGCACCACCTTCAACATCTTCGTCCATAAAAATCACTTTATTGGTTCCTTTAATAGATTCAAGAATACTGTGGTTAATATCAAATGGCAATAAAGTTTGAACATCGATCAATTCAACTGAAATGCCTATTTCACTAAGTTGCTTTATCGCTTCTTCGGCCACTCGTGTACAACTTCCGTATGTGATAAGTGTAACATCAGTGCCTGAAATTAAAACCTCAGGTTTCCCCAATGATACTGAAAATTCACCAATGTTTTCTGGCATTCTTTCTTTTAACCTATACCCATTCAAACATTCGATTACTAGAGCTGGCTCATCGCTTTTTAATAATGTATTATACATTCCAGCAGCTTGCGTCATATTTCTTGGCACGCATATATGCATTCCTCTTAGGGAGTTTAAAATCATTCCCATTGGAGATCCACTGTGCCAAATTCCTTCTAATCTATGACCTCTAGTACGAACAATCAAAGGAGCTTTTTGACCACCTTTGGTTCTGTATTGTAATGTTGCCAAATCATCACTCAATGGCTGTAATCCATAAAGTAAATAATCTAAATATTGAATCTCGGCAATGGGTCTTAAACCTCTTAGCGCAGCACCTATTCCTTGTCCTATGATGGTTAATTCTCTAATACCAGTATCACTTACTCTGCTTTCACCATATTTATCTTGTAAGCCACTAAAGCCTTGGTTCACATCTCCAATTTTTCCCACATCCTCACCAAACGCAAATACCCTAGGGTCTCTTTCAAGGGCAGCATCAAAACAAGCAGTCATTATTTCAAAACCATTCACCACTTTTGAATCCTCGTTGTAAATGGGTTTGATTTCTTCCGCTTTAAGCGCGGATAGATTTGATTGGCTATGCAGAAATGAATTATATCTTTCTGCATTATTAGCTCTGTATTTTTTCTTAAAAGATACAAGCCTTTCACGTGATAGGTTATCTTCTTTGTAGGTATGCCTCAGTGCTTTATTGATAGCAGAAGCTATATCTTTTCTTATAGGCTCATTGATACGTTTAAGTTCATCTGCAAGGGCTGTTATTTCAGATGATTTTTGACTTGCATTAGCTAAATCATTTAAGTACTCCACTAATTCCGAAACTTCTGCCTTTATTGGGCCTAGGTAGTTTTCCCATGCATTCTTTTTACTTACGTTTACGTGGATTTTAGCTTCATTTTCGATGCTATCTAATTCGTCTTTACTGGCTATGTCACTTGATTCAATCCATTCTCTAAATTTGAGTATGCAATCATACTCTGTTTCCCAGGCAAGTCTTTCTTTGCTCTTATATCTCTCATGACTACCACTTGTGCTGTGTCCTTGAGGCTGTGTGAGCTCCATTACATGAATAAGACATGGCACGTGTTCTTCGCGGGCAATTTTCGCTGCCTTTTCATAAACCCTGCAAAGGTCGGCATAGTCCCAACCCTTTACCCTAAATATTTCATAGCCTTTGCCATGTTCATTTCTCTGAAATCCTTTTAAAATTTCACTGATATTTTCTTTAGTTGTTTGGTATTTTGCTGGAACCGATATGCCAAACATATCATCCCATACACTTACAATCATTGGTATTTGCAAAACCCCACCGGCATTGATGGCCTCAAAAAAATGACCTTCACTACTGCTTGCATTTCCTATGGTTCCCCAAGCAACTTCATTTCCATCATTACTGAATTTATTATCTCCTATGAGATGAGCGTTTTCTCTGTAATATTTTGAGGCTTGGGCTAATCCTACTAAACGAATCATTTGACCAGCAGTTGGTGAAATGTCACTCGATGAGTTTTTTGAATTTTTGAGCTCTTTCCACTCACCATTGGCATCCAAACTTCTAGTACCATAATGTCCATTCATCATTCTGCCTGCGCTTGCAGGTTCAGCATTAACATCTGTATGAGCATACAATTGAGCAAAAAACTCTTGAACTGTCAGCAGGCCTGATGCCATCATAAAAGTTTGATCGCGATAATAACCACTTCTGAAATCTCCATTTTTGAAAGCTTTAGCCATTGCCAATTGAGGCAATTCTTTACCATCACCAAAAATACCAAATTTGGCTTTTCCAGTTAGTACTTCTTTCCTTCCAACAAGGCTCGCTTGTCTGCTTTCAAATGCTATTTTATAATCTTGTAAAACTTGAGATTTAAATTCTTCGAATGTTAGGTTTGACAATGTGTTGCTCATACACGATTTCTTTTTTCCAAACCTAATAATTTTTATAATTTTAGCAAAGGAAATTTAGTGTATGAACTATTTAAATATAATTTCAGCTAAATGCCATAAATGACAAGCGTTTAGGATGTTTTTAGAGCTTGTATTTCTCTTTTAAGCCATCTACTACCAATGCAACTGCCGGACATATCAAAGTGTTGTGGTAAGTGATTTTTAGCTTTTGCAAAATGTTCCTTTGTTGGGTGTGAGGAAACTCTATGCATGCATTTGGTCTTGCTTCATACACATGACAATAATTATCACTGCCTAAAAAAGGACATGGCATAATTGAGAAAACATAGTCATTATCCTCATCAATTCTTACATACTTTTCTGAAAAAATAGAAGGTTTCAGTTTGAGTTCTGAAGCCAATCGGTCGATGTCTTTGTTTAGTAGGAGAGGACCTGTTGTTCGACAACAATTGGCACAATCTAAACAATCAATTTTTTCAAAAGCTTCATCATGTAATTCGTTAGTTATGAGGTCTAAATCTTTCGGCTTTTTGCCCTTAAGCTTATCTAAAAACTTTTTATTTTCTGAAGTTTTCTTCCTAGCGTTTTCTAGTATTTTTAGATACTCTGGATTCACCCCTAAATAATCTTTTTAGAATTTGATGATTTTGAATTTAGTGGTTCTGTTTTGGCTATCTACTATATCAACAAAATACAAACCTGATTTAAAATCTTCTGCTTTAAACTTGGCATTGTAGGCATTTATATCAAATCTATTTACAAGCTGTCCATTGCTAGCGTAAATTTGAATAATCTTGATTTTAGCATTGTTTAACACCAATTCAGCATCTCCTTTGTTTTGAGAAAATTCTTGTGTATTGTATAAAATATATTCGTTTGAAGGAATGGTGTTGGCAATCGAGCTAATAACATCCAATGCTCTAGCTGACATGGCAGATTTAATACAAGCAGTATGAGATTGGTTATAAAGCATACTATCAGCCAACAATACTAATTTGGCAGCTTGTGGCATATCCGTATTCAATTGCAGCATGGAAGCAGCACTAAAGAATAATTTAAAGGCCACCTCCGTACCTGTGCATTCTGCCATATCATTTAAGAATCCTGACCAGATAACTGAATTGCCATAAATATCACTAGGAGATAAATTGCTTGAATATACTTTTGAGGAGTTTGTATTTCTACCACCATTGGTGTTTCCCGACCAAAAGTAACCATCCCAATTAGCAAACCAACGCCAATTGTTGGTGGTTTGCATTTTTGAAAACTGTGTGGCAATAAAATCACAGCTTCCTTCTTCTAAAGATAATCTATCATTGGGGTTTGTTGGGTCAACTGTTTTGGGTGCAATAGAGTTTATACAAGCATGCGTGTATTCATGGTTAATTACATCAGCATCCTCTGCATCTGGCACGCCACCAGTTCCAAAAATTAAATAAAATGGAGGATCACCAAACGAAAAGCTTGAATTGTCATCACCTCGGCCATGTGCATCCACATGTAACTGGTAATTGGTTAAGTTGTTGATACCAATGCTTCTCATATAGGTTTGATAATGGTGTATATGATAAAGTACCATTTCTTCTTTGAAAGTTGAACTTGCACGTGTGAAATCGAAGTTTGCATCAGGGGAACTGTAAACAGGAATTTTAGGACTCTCTATATCCAAACTAATGGCATATTCATTTTCCATTATGAATGTATCGTTTGAAATTCTTATCGGCAGTAATACATCTCTTCTTTGGTTATTGATAGCAGGGTAATCAGCGTGATTGCTATCAACCCATCGGCCTGTTTTATCTGGCCATGGGTCATTGTATTTAGCATTAATCATCGAGATTGGATCTGGGTTGAAAATTTTGGCAGCCACCAAGGTATCTTTTTTGTCAAATCCTAAATGTAAGGCTTCTGAGTATAGGTTTTCATTGCTTATAGCTTGTTTAATCACATTGTCTTTTAAACCATATTGCGATTTTATTTTTTCTGATAAAGATGGAATTAATTTATCTCCATCAAACACCCATAATTTTTGTGAATTTGTATTGGCATTTGTATTTGGAAAATAGCTGTCGCTCCAATCACTTGCATCAAATAAGTTATCAGAAACAGAGATGATTTTTCCATCAAAATTGATATTTATTTTTACAGTTGATTGGTAGACCTCAATGTCTTTGTAGGTTTGAATAAATTGAAAATGATAGCCCAACAACGATTGTATAGACGATTGCAATTTCAAACCAATGTTTGGGTTATTTAGTTTGGGATTATGCTTTGTTAAATATGACTGGGCCTCATTTGCATATACCTCAAGGTTGTTTGAGCCCTTTTGCAATGGGGCATTCAAACTTATTTTGTCATTGGTATATAGTATTTGGGTACTTCTGTGTTGCAGAAAATCCTTAATATTTTGGGCAAACAACATTTGTTGAAATGAGAGGGTGAAGATGAGGAATAATATTTTTTTCATTTTCAAATTGTTTTAATATCGAAACGAGCCTCTTTCAATTTTTTGATTAAAGGTTCAGATTTTTGTTTGGAAACCTCAAATATAAGACCTTGCTCCAAAACATCTATGTCAGTAGCGTGTAAATTTATAACACTGTTTTTTAAAATACGATAAAGGTCGGGATGTTGCTCATATCCACATGGTACCAGGTATTTCTCTGTAATTTCTTTTTCTATAATGTTTGCTACCGAAATAGCTTCTTGTGCTGCAGTTCCATAAGCATGTATTAAGCCTGGCACGCCTAATAGCTTGCCTCCAAAGTAACGAACCACCACCACTAAAACGAAGCTTAATTCCTTGCCAATAATGGCTCTTAATATCGGTTTACCAGCTGTATTATTGGGTTCTCTATCGTCACTGCTTTTTTGAAATTCTCTATCATTACCCAATACCAATGCCCAGCAATGGTGGTTGGCCGAAGGATGTTCTTTTTTGAGTTGATTGATTTTTTCTTTGGCTTCAATCTCGTTTGTAACTGGATAAGCAAAAGCTATAAAACGACTTCCTTTGTCTTTAAACTCAGCCTGAACTTCGGATGATATGGTTTTATATGAATTAGAAAACAGCAAGGTAAACCTCAGAAATTAGAATGATTGATACCACAGATAAAACCAAGCCGTACCAATTTAATTTGTTCATTTTTTCTTTAAAAAAAACAATCGAAACCAAACTAGATGCAGCAAGTATGCCTATATTATTTACTGGGAAAACAACGGCACTTGTATTGTGAAAAGCTGAAAGCGTTTTTAGAAGGAAATACATACTAAAGTAATTGGGAATACCCAGCATAAATCCCCAGAAAATATTTTTTATGGTAAGTTTTAAATTGTTTTTGATCACATCATAAAGCAAAACAAAAATACCAAAAACAAAAGCCATGGTAAAGGTGATTGTAATTATGTGTGCTTCGCTATGTGCAGGTATGAAATGGGTTTGTATGATTTTTAAAGTGGTATCAATTACTCCACTTCCCATAAACACAATAAGCGGAAGTATCCAAAGGTTTTTGCTTTCCGTTTTTTCTGATTGGTCTTTTTTGCTAATAAAATACACTGCCACAAGCGACAACACGATTCCTATTAATTGCATGTATTTTACATGTTCGCTATACATAATAACGGCAAATAATATAGGAACCACCACCGAGAGTTTTGCAGAAACCATACTAACAGAAACACCCATTTGTTGGGCTGTTTTGCCTATGGCAAAAAATATGGTAATGAACATGAAGCCTAAGAATACAGTATAAGGAAACCAATCCATTGTCCAAAAAGGAGTGCTAAACACAGCATCAGAAACACCAACAAAATTGCCTAAGATGGCACAGGCCAAATAATTGAAAACAATGCCTGTGAGTGTGTGAACCCCAAGTTTTTCAAAAACCTTAAAATAACTTACCGTGATGGTGGAAGCGATGATGCTGAGAAGTAAAAATATCATGAATGTAAATAATAACTAAGCTGAACATTATCTATTACCTCTTGTTGTAATAGCTTACCTGAAATAAGAGGAGAAGGAACCCCTTGGCTAATGGTTTTATTGGATGTAAACACAATGGCTTCGTCCCACAAACCCTTATTTATAAAGGAGTTTAACAATTGCTCTCCTCCTTCAACAATTACACTTTGTATGCCTTTTTGATAAAGTGTTTTTAGAATATTACTTATCAAATTTTCATCAAATTGTGTATGAATATACTCGAGGTTTTCTGAAGATGCTTTTTCCTTTTCAGTGAAAACAAGGGTTGGAATAGAGCCATCAAACAACTTAAGTGTTGAATCCAAACCTAAGTTTTTATCAAGGGTAATTCTAATTGGATTTCTACCTTCCCATTCGCGGGCATTCAAAGCTGGGTTGTCAAATAGGGTAGTGTTCGTTCCCACCATAATGGCATCCTCTTGGGTGCGCCATCTATGAACTAATTTTTGAACAATTCGATCTGTTATATGTCTTTGTTCTTCAAATTCTTCTTTGCTTAACAATCGGGCATCCGGAGCAATGTACCCATTGATGGTTTTGGCCCATTTCAAAATAACATAAGGCAATTGTTTATTGTGAAATTTGATAAACCTTCTATTCAAAAATTGACATTCTTCTTCCAAGATTCCTATTTCCACTTCAATGCCTGCATCCTTTAACTTAGCAATCCCATTGCCCGCCACTTTGCTAAAAGGGTCAATCATACCCACAACCACCTTTTTAGGACGATAACTAATGAGTAAATCTGCACAAGGAGGGGTTTTTCCATGATGGTTGCATGGCTCAAGGTTTACATATATGGTCGACTCAGCAATTAGGCTTTTATCTTTTACAGTTGCAATGGCATTTACCTCGGCATGGGCTTGCCCATGTTGCTGGTGCCAGCCTTCACCAATAATTCTATCATTGTGCACGATGACACAGCCCACCATTGGGTTAGGTGCAACCTTACCTGCTCCCAAAAGAGCCAATTGCAGGCAGCGCTCCATATATAGCTTGTGCTGAGACATGGCGCGAAAGTAATGGATTTTGTGAAATTTGCCTCGGAGTTTCATTATGGTTTTGTATTAAACTTTTACTAAGCCAAAACATAAAAGTATTCTTACTTTTGAAAAAAAGATTTATATGGAAGATACATACATTGTTAGTGGTTATCATATCACAACAAATCCAACTTTTCAAAACGAAAGAGACGGCATTACTAATGAATTAGAAAGACAATTTGAAAGTCTTTATTTAGAATCACAAGACAAAAAAAATAAAAAAATTATTGATAGATTAAATAATCTTATCTTGGAATTTCCTAAATCACCACAGCTTAAAAATTTTTTGTCAGTTGCTTTTAGTGTGCAAGGTAAACTCAATAAGGCCTTAGAGGTAAACGATTGGATTATTACTGAACATCCAGATTATTTGTTTGCCAAACTCAACAAGGCATCCCAATACATTAATAAAGCTGAATATGAAAAAGTTCTTCAAGTATTAGGCCCTAGAATGGAAATAAAAGAATTGTATCCAAATAGGGAAATTTTTCATTTGGCCGAAGTAAGTGGGTTTTATAAAGTTGCAATTAATTATTATGCTGCCACAGACAATTACGAATTGGCCGAAAACCGATTAGAAATATTGAAAAAAATTGCACCAAATCATGCAGATACAGAGGCGGCAGAAATGTATGTTTTACAAATGCAATTGAGACGAGGTGCAGCAAGAATGGCTGAAGAGAATAAGCTTCGCATTACACCTACTAAAGCAAAGGAAATTCCTACATCAAAAATTCAAAGTGCACCTATTTTTTCTCATACTCAAATCAATAATTTGTATTCATTTGGAATATCGATTTCAGAAAATAAACTAAAAGAGATCATTGACTTGCCACGCGCAACTTTAATAACCGATTTAGAAAGTGTATTAATAGATGCTGTAAATAGGTACGATTATTTCATAAAGAAAAGCGAGGGCGATGATAATCATGATATTGTATTGCACTCGCTTTTATTATTAAAAGAAATTAGAGCATATGAAAGCCTACCCAAAATAATATCATTTTTAGAATATGATTATGAGTTTTTAGATTTTTGGCTTGGCGACCACAAAACGGAAACATTGTGGCAATGTTTTTATACTCTAGGTTTTGATCAAACAGATTTACTAAAAAATCTGTTATTAAGACCAAGTGTTGACACGTACATAAAAACTTCTGCCTCGGAGGCTATGTGTCAAATGGTATTGCATCATCCCGAAAAAAGAAACGAAATACTTGCCATCTTCAAAGATGTCTTTACTGCTTTTCTAAATGCGAGTTTTGATGATGATTTAATTGATAGCGATTTCTTAGGTTTATCAATAGGAGATGCGATTTATTGTGACTTTTTTGAACTCTTGCCGATTATTAAGGAACTCTATAATAAGAGATATGTCAATACATTTATTTGCGGTGGTTATGGTATTGTAGAAAAAGAGTTTAAAAAAGGGGTTAATACAAGAAAAAAAATAAGTATAAAATCAATTTTTGAGATATATGATGATACATTGAAAAATTGGGCTGGTTATGCAAATGAGAGAGATGATTTCGATGAGTACTTACCAATTTTACCAATTAAAAATGCAGTCGAAAAAATAGGTAGAAATGAACCATGCCCATGCGGTAGTGGTAAGAAATACAAAAAATGTTGCCTTTAAATATTTATTGTAAAGGATAGGCAGATAGTAATCTTGAATTATCTCTATTTCTTCTGTATTTATAGTCTCTGTAACTTCATAGAAAGGATATTTTTTTTCTCATTTCAGAGCGACATAGTTTGGCGTTTGTGGTTTATACTTTTGTTGACAGATAAAAAGAGATACTGTTATGAAAGCACAAATAAAATCGGAAAAGGAACGCTTAGAGCTAATTGACAAAAGAGTTGATATCCAGAAAAAACGTTTGGAGGTAAGAAAAGAGAAGTTGAACATGGATGAGAAAAAACTCAAAAGTAGTATAGCAATAGATGAGCAAAAAATATTGCTTGATAAAATAGGAAGTCTAAAAAGTTTGCTTGGAGATTTTAATGTTGATGATGAAAGAACCATAATGGGTGGCGAGCCTTTTTTAAAACCAATTATTAGTGGAAGGGAAAAAGATATTGTTATGAGTAAACTGATTGATTTAGTGAAACAACTTTAATAATTTATATTTCTAATTAATTTACATTTGATAAAATAATAATATAGTATGGAAACAGACGATAAAAAAACATTACAATATGGAAGCCTATTCAATTTCTCAAAGAAATTAAACGAACATGGCTTAAATTTATTTTTTGAAAAAACATTTAATTCTTTTTACAATGAATTGCGCTTACTCAGAAATACAATGTACAAGTCTGAACAATCTAAGGATATTTTTGCCTTAAATGAACGCACATGGGTAGGCATTTTAAACAATGCAATTATAAAGGCTTTTCCAAATGATGCAGTTAGCACATTGCAAGAGTTTGGTGTTTATGATGAAAATACTAATAAACATAAAGGAAGGGCTGATTATTTAGTTTGCTGGAATAATACATGTTTGTTATTTGAGGCTAAACAATATGAAGAAAAGAGTGTAAAAAACTTATATGATGAGAACAAAAATGATCTTGCGAAGGAGCAAGCAATTAAGTATTATAATGCAGAATTAAATTATTACAATAAAGAGGAGAAAACAATTTTTATTATTCCAATATATTTTGGTTGGATGAGAAAAGAAGGTCTTATTGAAAAAGCAAAAGAATACAAAATAGAAAGTGATGAAACGACAGATTTTTGTGCTCTGTATTATGAAGGTAATAATGGAGTTTGGGTATATGGAAAGGTATACAATAGCGAGGAAGTTATAAATAAATAACATCAATGTCTAAACGTGCATACATATCCCGCTATTTACTTATTCTTAAGAAGTTAAAAGTAAAGCCTTATTCTACTTATATAGAGATTCAAGCGTATATCGAGAATCAGTTTGAATACATGCAAATGCCTGATGGAGACTTTCAAATTGGTTCCTCTAAAAGGACACTTCAAAGAGATATTACAGAAATTAGAAATGTATTTGGAATTGATATTGAGTATTCCAAAAGCCAGAAAGGATATTTTATTAATCAGAATGAGGCTGAAAATATGAATTTTCAGAGGATGATGGAGGCCTTTGAAATATTTAATTCATTGAATATTGCCCAAGACTTAGCACCATTTGTTCACCTTGAAAAGCGCAAGCCTCAGGGTACTGAAAATTTATATGGGCTGCTGCATGCTATCAAAAACAACTTTCAAATAAAGTTTGAGTATCAAAAATTTTGGGAAGAAGAAAGCCAACAAAGATTAGCGGAACCTTATGCTTTAAAGGAATTTAAAAGTCGATGGTATATTATTGCGAAAGATAATAAAGATGCCACAGTTAAAAGCTTTGCTTTAGATCGCTTAACACATCTTGAAATTAGCAACCGCAAGTTTGATTTTCCAAAGAACTATAATATCGAAGAAAGTTATCGCTATTGTTTTGGTATTATAAGCCCAAATGAAGAGGAGCCAAAAGACATTCTTTTATCATTCGACCCTTATCAGGGAAAATATATTAAAACCTTGCCTTTGCACGAAACCCAACAGGTAATTATTGATAACGAGAAAGAGTTGCAAGTAAAATTGAAATTATGTGTAACTCATGATTTGTTAATGGAGTTGCTTTCGTATGGAGATAATGTAAAGGTATTGCAGCCCAAATCTTTAGCAGAGGAAATAAAATTGGCTCATCAAAAAGCGTTTAAACAATATGCAAATAAATAGAAGACAAGCAATAAAAAGGATGGCTGCGTTTGGAGCTATGACTATCTTATCAAACAAAGAAATATTTGGTAAAGATGTTAGTAAACCTATTCATTTTATTGGTCTTGGTGGAGCAGGATGCAACATGTTGGAATACATTCAAAAACAAGGAATTGTTGCAAGGTACACTTGTATTACCAACCCTGTTAGAAATAATTTGTCAAGTGAAATTAATGTGCTGAAGTTTGATTCACCTAGAAATTATACCCTTATCGAGAATTGGCATAAGCAAGACTTAAAACTTCCAATGAGTATAAAACTATTGCTGCATTCAAATTCGCATTATGTTATCTTATCTGGTCTTGGTGGATATACGGGTACTATGCTTACTAAAAGTATTATGAAACACTTAAAAAAGCAAGAGGTAATGACTATTTGTTGTTTGCCATTCAAGTTTGAAAGATCAAGAAACAGTATTGCAAATGATATCTCTAAAGATTTAATAAAACACCATAAAGTGAATTTTATTGATTTAAATGTAGCATCAAAAGGTTATGGACACATAAGCTTGAAGCAGTTCTTTAATAAAGTGAATGAAGATGTTTATAATATTTTTCGAGACCAATTAATAGCTTAATAAAGATGACAAAACAATCACTAGCAATCGTTTCAGAGTTTATGTTGTTAGAGCTTTATGTGTCTAAACACAATGATATTATCATGTATGGTAATGGATTTATTGATAATAAATTTAAGCCGCAACATATCATTATTACGATAGATAATTTGAAAACGATATTTATTAGAGCTACTAAAACAGATATTCAATTATTAAGTCATGAAATTGAAAAGTCTTTATCTAAGACTAAAAAACAAGAAGTAATAATTGACTATAATAAAATCATTTGTCACGGGTATAGTACGGTGGACAATAATTTGATAATAGTGGTTGAAAAAGGTACTAAGGCTGTGAAATTGTTACATGCAAAATCTATTACAAATCCTGTAAAAACTAAAAGAGAAGACGAGCAGATGACCGCAACCTTTAGAGAATTTATATTGAAGTTTTATAACATGTTTGAGCAATATGATTTGAAGCGTGATTTGTCGGAATTGCCCAAAGAGGACTTGGAAAATATTGTATATGAGAGTAGTTATTTAGCAGTTGACTTTTCAGCGTTTTTACAGGATTTTGTGGTGACTGATAGTATTGATGAAATTGTTTAAAACAAACCTTTCATTGCATCTTTGAGCATAGCTTTTTCAGCTTCACTCGCAGTTAAATTGTTGTTATACTTACGATGTTTAATATTCAACTTCCAATTGGAAGGGTGAGTAAGAAAAACTAGCTTTACATTTTCTAAATGGTTTATTTTTGGATTTTTTATTTCACTTACAAAATCAATATTACTTATTTTTTTTTCCTTGATATCCGGCTTTATACAATCTGAGAAACTTAGTTGTGAAACAAAATCTATGACAGCGTTTCCTAAACAAATAATAATTTTAGGCTTTTGTATATTAAGTTGTTCAATAAAAAAGTCCAAATTTTTCTTCAATAAATTGTTTTTCCTTTTCTTTCCTAATTTATCTACGAAGTTACCTGTCATTGTTGTATTTCCTTCGCGTATATCCATTAATACATTTGTGAAAAAACACATTTCTAATTTTAGATTATATTCTTTAACATATATATTCTCTATTGTTCTCCAGGTGCTGCTTCTTTTATTATTTAGTTCATCACCCCCAAACTTATTTATTAAATCATCAACGTAATATTCATTCCCAAAATCTTGTCCTAATACCATTATTTTTCCTACAGGGAATTTTACATTTTCAATGCCTCTTTTATATAAACCATCTGCGACAGGGAAAAAACCAGTTTCATTAACAATTTTTTCCATTGACATTGGAGCCATTTTGGTGTCAATGTAATTTTTATCTTTAATTGATGTTAGTTGTTTTCTTAACTCGGATATTTCTTTAATTTCATTTTTTTTCATGTGTAAATATAGCTATTTCGATAAACAAAAATCAAGCATTTTAGCCTGTAATAGTCATTTCAAATCTCATTATTAAAGCTACCTTTGGGGCATGAATCTTCAGTTGTATTATAACAATTACATCAAGCAACTATCAGGGGTGTATGATGCCGATGAGGCTGTATCCATAACCAATTGGGTTTTTGAAGATATTTTGTTGGTAAAGGCTTTTCAAATTTCCATGCTCGAAAAGCAGTTGAGTTTTACTGAAGAAAACGATTTGAATGATATTTTGGAGCGACTCCTTCTTCATGAGCCTTTGCAGTATATTTTGGGCTATGCCTATTTTTATGAATTGAAATGTATTGTCAATAAATCGGTGCTGATTCCGCGGCCTGAAACTGAAGAATTAGTCAGAATGATTGTGCAGAGGGAGAAAACCAATAAATCACTTAATATAATTGATATTGGCACTGGAAGTGGCTGCATTGCAATAAGTTTGAAACATCACCTGCCTCAATCCAAAGTGTGGGCAATGGATATTTCTCCTGAAGCATTAGCAGTCTCAAAGCAAAATGCCTTGGATAATAAAGTGGATATTCAGTTTGTTCAAGATGATATCAGAGATTCACAATTCAAACTTGAAAACCAGAAATTTGATATCATAGTCTCAAATCCACCCTATATCAAGGAGGACGAAAAGGCCGCCATGCATAGCAATGTGCTTAATTATGAACCTAGTCTTGCCTTATTTGTACCTAATCAAAATGCCTTGCTTTTTTATAAAGCCATTTTAGCATTTGCTAAAGTCAATCTTGCTGAAAATGGAAGAATTTATTTTGAGATTAATGAATCGCTTGGCAATGAAATGAAAGAACTTTGTGTTTCCTTTGGTTTTCAAAATGTTGAATTGCAAAAAGATATGCAAGGGAAGGATAGGATCTTGGTTGTCAGTTGATAGTTGTCAGTAAACAATTAGTTCGAGTTATATTGAATGCTTACTAAAGTTCATAATTCGCACATATACACATTCTCACATACACACATTTACGTATTCGGTAAGTAAGAAAATCAAACAAAATGTATATTCGCCCGCAAATGATAAAACAAATGAAAAAATCAATTTTAGCCCTTTTCGTGGCTGTATTGTTTTCAGTTTCGATGGTTTATGCCCAATACGAGACCGAAACCATCAAAGATGCAAATAGTAAGTTTACCTATACCATGGTAAAAGGTGATCCTTTGAAAGTTCGTACTTACACCTTGAGCAATGGCTTAACGGTAATGATTAGTGTAAACAAAAA
Source organism: Bacteroidia bacterium (assembly GCA_040403075.1). Lineage (GTDB taxonomy): Bacteria > Bacteroidota > Bacteroidia > UKL13-3 > UKL13-3 > RGVD01. The sequence goes on along the minus strand of JBBALJ010000022.1, from coordinate 2,794 downwards.
ATCACCACGTGTTCAAACTTTAATAGCTACCAAAGCGGGTAGTAAAAACGACCCTGCTGAAAACACAGGATTGGCGCATTACCTAGAGCACATGTTGTTTAAAGGAACTGATAAATTTGGAACCAAAGATTGGAAGAGCGAAAAAGAGCAATTAGAAATAATTGATGAGTTATATGAAAAATATAACAAAACTACAGATGAGCAAAAACGCAAAACTATCTATCATGAGATAGATTCGGTGAGTGGCGTAGCTAGCAAATTTGCCATTGCCAACGAGTATGATAAAATGATGACTTCCATAGGAGCACAAGGTACCAATGCTTTTACCTCATTGGAGCAAACAGTTTATGTAAATGATATCCCACAAAATAATATTGAAAAATGGTTAGGTATTGAAGCAGAAAGATTCCGAAACCCAATTCTTCGTTTATTTCATACCGAACTAGAAGCTGTTTATGAAGAGAAAAACATCTCTTTGGACAACGATGGAAGAAAAGTATTTGAAGCTTTGTTGTCGAATTTATTCCGCAAGCACAGTTACGGAACACAAACTACCATTGGAACTGTTGAACATTTGAAAAACCCTTCATTGGTTAAGATTAGAAACTATTACAACTCATACTATGTGCCAAATAATATGGCAATCATTTTGGCAGGAGATATTGATCCTGAGAAAACCATGACTTGGATTGAAGCAAAATTCGGTTACATGAAGAATAAAAAAGTACCTTCATTTGAATTCTTACCTGAAGTTACCAAACCGGTTGAAACCGTTGTGGAAGTAAATGGTCCTGATGCTGAAAATATGATGATTGGCTATCGTTTACCGGGTATTGGAAACCTAAGAGAAGCAAGACTTTTACAGATTGTAGATGCCATTTTATCAAACTCAAAAGCAGGTTTAATAGATTTGAATTTGTTGAAGAAGCAAGAAGTATTAGCTGCGTCATCTTCAAACTGGATTAACAAAGATTATAGCATTGAATTTTTAACAGGTAAGCCAAAAGCAGGTCAAAAATTAGAAGAGGTAAAAGACCTTTTATTAGCTCAAATAGAAAATATCAAGAGCGGAAACTTTGATGGAAATTTATTAAAAGCCATCATCAGCAATATTAAAGTGATGAAGATAGAAGAGCGCAAAAGCAATGATGCTATTGCTTATACTATGCTAGATGCTTTTACTTTGGGTCGTCAATGGAAAGAAGCGGCTGCTGACTTAGATGCCATGGCCACATTTACTAAGAAAGATGTGATGGATTTTGCTAAAACCTATTTTACAAACGACCGTGTAGTGATATACAAACGCAAAGGTGAAGATAAGTCTGTAACCAAAATTGTGAAACCAGAAATAACACCAGTTGATGTAAATCGTGATGATGTTTCTCCTTTTGTAAAAGCAGTATTGGATACCAAAATAGAGCCTATCAAGCCTGTATTTGTGGATTATAACAAAGCCATCAAGCGTTTTGGTTATGCTAGCAAAGTGCAAGTGTCTTACTTGAAAAATGAAGACAATGATTTATTCAAATTGTACTATGTGTTGGATATGGGTAAATTCAATGACTTGAAATTGCCTTTAGCTGTAAATTACCTTCAGTTTTTAGGAACGGATAAATACTCGGCAGAAGATATCAGCAAAGAATTTTACAAACTAGCTTGCGATTTTGGAGTGAGCGTTCAAGATGAACAAGTGTATGTGTATTTGACAGGATTGAATGAGAATTTTGATGCTGCTGTTAAATTGTTTGAACATTTATTAGCCAATGCCAAGCCAGATGAAGAAGCATTGAAATCAATGGTTGAGCGCAATTTGAAAAACAGAGCTGACAATAAATTGAACAAAGGTGTGATTTTCCGCAGAGCCTTAAACAGCTATGCCATGTATGGCAAAAACAATCCATTTACATACAATTTAAGCGAGCAACAATTAAAAGCAATCACATCTGCTGAATTGGTAAGCTATATCAAAGCATTAACTTCATATCAACACAAAATCTGGTATTTCGGTCCGCTTGAAATGCAAGGATTGCGCAAGGTTTTAACTACTTACCATATATTACCTGCGCAGCTAAAAGACTACCCTAAGCCAATCGAGTTTACCAGAAACAGCACAAAGGAAAATAAAGTTTTCTTCACCAATTATGATATGGTGCAAGCAGAAATTATGTGGATTAACCGTGCTTATGACGGATACGATACTAGCAAAACTGCTACTGTTACTTTGTTGAATGAGTATTTTGGAGGTGGCATGAGTGGCTTGGTGTTTCAAACCATTCGCGAGTCGAAAGCTTTGGCCTATTCAACCTATTCATATTTCCAACAGCCAAGCAAAAAGAAAGATCCGAATTATATCATTGCTTATGTAGGAACACAATCGGATAAAATGAATGATGCCATTCCTGCTATGAACGAGTTGTTAAACAAATTACCTAGAGCTGATAAGAATTTTGACAATGCTGTTTCATCTATAAAAAATAGTATCGAAACAGAAAGAATAAATGATGAAGAAATTCTTTTCAGATTCGATGCATTGAACAAATTGGGAATTAACCATGACAACCGTCAACAGATTTACAATAGAATTGGAACATTGAAATTTGAGGATATTGATAATTTCTTTAATATGTATTATGTAAACAAGCCAAGCTACTACTGCATCATGGGTTCTAAAGACAAATTGAAACAAGACGATTTGAAGAAATACGGAACCTTAGTAGAGTTGAGTTTGGAAGATATTTTTGGATACTAATTAATATAGAACCCAAGAGCTATAATGAATAATTTCGCGCAACGA
>JBBALJ010000021.1:16779-41510 GCA_040403075.1 Bacteroidia bacterium | reverse complement strand
TTATTTCCTTCTTGGGTTAAGGTAATCTCAAGGATAGAAAAATAATCAATAGGCCAATTTTCTTCATTGGCGCGCCATTCTTGAATAATTTTATTTGGCTTTTCCAGACGAATATTCTTACCTGTGATATAAGAGTCATAAATAGAAAAGGAGTAGCCTTCCTTATCTTCAATATCAGCATTTGCACCTGTTATATCTCCATGTATGTCGCCATTCATCAATGCCTCATACACCTGAGTGGGTGATGCGCAAAATTCAACCTCCTGCCTAATGTCTTTTGTTTCCATAAATCAAATATAGAAACAATATTTTGCAAATTACTAAGGCAAAGGGTCGTAGCCATGTCCACCCCAAGGGTGACACCTAGCAATTCTTTTAGCACCTAAATAAATTCCTTTTATAATGCCATACTTCGTTATGGCTTCTTCTGCATATTGACTGCAAGTGGGGGTGTAACGACAGGCATTGGGCAGCAAAGGCGACAATAAGTATTTATACATCCTAATCATGAGGATGAAAGGAAACTGCAACAAGCATTTAAACCACATCAGCTATTTTCTTTAATGCCTCAATAAATTTAGGTTTCAAAAGGTTGAAATCCATTTCAGGCTTGCCCGTATAACTAATCATTAAAGCAATTTGCTTGTCCTGACTTAGCAACTTTTCTAATAGCGGTTGTTTATGCAAACGATAGAGTTCTCGTAGTTGCCTTTTGATGCGATTGCGGTTGATGGCAGTTTTAAAATTCCGTTTTGATACAATTATCAATACTTGACAAGATGCTTCTTGGCCTGATGTTGGAACGAATGAGAAACGGAATGGGGCTGAGTATAAACTAAAAATGCCCTTTTGGAAAAGGGCAGTTATTAATTTTTGGCTTGAAAGCCGCTCTGATTTTCGGAATGTGTAATTCATAAAAAAAATTCCAATTAAACATTGGAATACATACCAAGTACTACACCAACAAAAAAGCGGGTGCATACAACAAGGTACAGCTAAATCAATGATTTATTATTTTTTATGACGTTTCTCGTCAGATACGGTAAGTTTTTTTCTACCGTGTGCTCTGCGAGCAGCAATTACTTTTCTGCCTGATGCACTTTCCATTCTTGAACGGAATCCGTGCTTGTTTCTTCTTTTAGTATTCGAAGGGTTGTATGTTGGTTGTGCCATTACCTTAAAAATTTTAGGACTGCGAAAGTAGGGTTTTCTGTATTTATTACAAAAAATGTTTAAGAAAATTATGAATGTATTCTATAATTTTCTTCTCACCTCTTCATTATCAGCCAATACAATAAAAAAATGTTCAAAAAAAAGCGCTAAACATAAAGTTTAACGCTTTTTTGATTGTTGCAAACTAAGTGATTAGTGAGCAGCTTCAGTTGAAGCAGCAGCAGCTGTATCAGCAGCAGCTGAATCAGCAGGCATCATAGATGCTTCTAAAGCAGCTAACGAATCAGCCATTCTAGTAGATGCTTCGATTGAATCTTGAACTCTTTTTGCTTCCATTTTAGCTTTTTCTTCAGCTGAAGGACCACAAGCAACGATAGCTAACATAGCTGTAGCTGCAACGATTGATAATACTTTTTTCATTTGTTTGTTTGTTTTATTTTTTGAAACTCGGGCGCAAAATTAAGTTAATTCTGTTAATATCAAAATGTTTTCTTTTATTTTTTTCTCATAAATATCGTAATCGGCACTCCCGTAAGTGGGTAATGTTCTCGCATCTTGTTTTCGAGATACCTTTTATAGCTCTCGTTAACATATTGAGGGTGATTACAAAACAGCGCAAACTTCGGATTTTGACCAGGAAGTTGGGTTGAAAATTTAATTTTCACAAACTTTCCTTTAATAGCTGGTGGTGGATATGCCTCCACTATCTCATTTATAAATTCATTCAATTCATGGGTAGCAATTTTACGTTTTCTATTTTCGGCCACCATTAGCGCTAATTCAACCGCTTTAAAGATTCTCAATTTCTCGGTAGCCGAGATAAATAGAATAGGCACATCCACAAATGGCTTCATCTTATCCAAAATAACCGTTTCAAAGTTTTTTGCCGTTTTGGTATCTTTTTCTATCAAATCCCATTTGTTAACCAAAATCACCAAGCCTTTTCCATTTTTAACAGCCAAGTGAATTAGATTAATTTCCTGAGAATCAATACCTACAACAGCATCAATCACCAAAACCACTACATCACAATTTTCCAATGCTTTGATTGATCGCATTACTGAATAAAACTCGATATCCTCTTTTACCTTGGCTTTTCTACGAATACCAGCGGTATCAACCAAAACAAATTCCTTATCGAATAATTTATAGTGAGAATGGATGGTATCTCTTGTTGTACCAGCAATATCTGTTACAATATTTCTTTCTTCACCCAAAAGTGCGTTAACCAAACTTGATTTTCCAACATTGGGTCTACCTACTACGGCAATTTTTGGCAAAGCATCTGCAGCTGCATCAGTATCTTCTTCAGATACTTCAAAATGACTAACAACTTGATCAAGCAATTCGCCTGTACCAGATCCATTGGCAGATGAAATGGTAAACATTTCTTTGAAACCTAAGCCCCAAAATTCATGCGATTGAAACTCTCTATTTATGTTATCTACTTTATTTACAACAACATAAACGGGTTTCTTGGTCCTTCTTAAAATATCTGCGAAGTCCTTATCAAGCTCAGTTATACCAGCCGATACATCTACCATAAACAAAAGTACATCTGCCTCGCTTATGGCAATTTTCACCTGACTGCGAATGGCAGATTCGAAAATATCCTCACTATCACGAACATACCCTCCAGTATCAATAACTGTAAATTCTTTACCTATCCATTCAGATTTACCGTAATGTCTGTCACGTGTAACTCCACTAAAATCATCAACTATGGCTTTTCGTTGTTCAACAAGTCTGTTAAAAAGTGTTGATTTCCCTACATTTGGCCTACCTACTATGGCTACTATATTTCCCATTTGGGCGCAAAAGTAATCTTTTAAAATCAGATTGTGTTTATATATAATGTCATACAGCACATTAGTGAAATTTTGCTTTGACTTTGAAACGATTTTAAAGAAAATATCGTCAAAATGGTAATTATAAACCTCAATATAATGAAAAAAACTTTGGTTATTGGCGCAAGCACAAACCCCCAACGATACTCATATATGGCTACAAACCTTTTGAGTGAATACAAACATGAAGTATTAGCCCTAGGAAACAAGCCTGGTGTTATAGGCGAACATTCTATTATTACACATTTTCCAGAAGGCCAAGATTTCGATACGGTAACGATGTATTTAAATGAAAACCTTCAAAAGGTATACTATGACAAGATTATTGATTTGAAGCCTAAAAGGGTAATTTTCAATCCAGGAACAGAAAATCGAGAGTTTATAGAGATATTAAAAAAAGATGGCATACAGCCACTTGAAGCATGCACTTTGGTGCTTCTTCGTACCAATCAATTCTAGCGGTTCATATTTCTATACTTTCACATTTTTTATGTGGATAGTAATGCTTTTCAATAAAGTACTTTCGTGCAAAATATCAAAAATGAAAAGAATTGGGATTTTGTTAATGTCGATAATGGCTATGATATCTTGTCAATCGCCTAAAGAAAAACAAATAGATAGAATCAAATCATTGGAAGTGAGCGACAGCAGCTTTAATGTAAACATTATGAATGAATTGAACATCGCCTATATTGATTTTACCGAAAAATATCCAGACGACACACATACACCTGAATATTTACTTAAAGCCGCTCAGCGTAGCAGTGTTTTGGGCAAACCAAATGAGTCTATCTCTCTATTTAACGAGATTATCGAAAAATACCCTAATTCAAATTTTTGTGAAGAGGCCTTGTTTTTAAAGGCTTATACCTATGAAAACAACCTCAATGAAACCGATAAGGCCAAACAAATGTACGAAGAGTTTATTAAGAAATATCCTAAAAGTCAGCTAGTTGAAGATGCCAAATTATCTTTACAAAATGTAGGAAAATCTCCTGAGGAAATTATGGAAGGCATTACTGATAAAGAAGAAGACTAATTTTGAAGAACCAAATTTTTAGCGTTTATGGTACCTAATGAATTTACTAATTCTATAAACTCTGAGATACTGTTAATAATTCGAACATTGGCAGGGCATTTTACATTGGCATTTAAAATCTGAGATCCTGTTAAAAATATCTGACTTTCTGGCCAGTTTGCAGAAAGATAATCTATCATTTCTTGTTTGTCCATCTGAAACGTTGCACATGTGATGGTAGAAAAAATATAGTCAACTTTACCATTATCAAAGGTTATTTTCAAATCTTTAACAGGTACTTCTTGGCCAAGGTAAATAACCTCATGACCGCGGTTACGTATGATATAGTTGGCAAACAAAAGACCTAACGAATGTTGTTCATTTTCGGGCAAAAACAGCAAAAACCTCTTTCTATTTTCAGAGTAAGTTCCAATTTGGCCATCAATCGAAACATAAAGCTTTTGCTTAATAATATTGGTAACAAAATGCTCGTGTGCTGGCTGAATAGAACCAACTTGCCATAATACACCAACTTCATGTAAAAATGGAAAGATAATTTTTACCATAGTTTGTTCCAAGCCATATTGAATGATGGACTTAGACAATACCTTGTGAAAATCAAATTCGTCAAAACTCAGCATAGAAGCTACTAGCGACCTGATTTGAGAACTATATTCTATACAATTGGGTTTTAGATTAACAACTGCTTCTTGTATTTTATCCTGACTTAACTTAGCAATTTCAGAAATTTTTATGCCATGGTTATTGAGGGTAACCACATTTAAAAGCAATTTTAAATCCTCGTCATCATAATACCTAATATTGGTTTCGGTACGTTTTGGTGTAACAATATCGTACCTCTGCTCCCACATACGAATGGTGTGGCATTTAATTCCGGTGACAGATTCAATATCTTTAATAGAAAACTTACCCAAGGTTATATTGTTAATTGTATATTTGGTAGAAACAGAATGGGTCCATTTTTGTTTTCAAGATTACATATAAATTATGAAAAACGTACTTATTACAGGTGGCAGTGGTTTGGTTGGTAAACATCTAACCCGAATTTTAGAATCAAATAAATCAGAGGTTTCATGGGTTGGAAGGTCCAAAAAAGAAAGACCTACTCTTCAAAAATACAATTGGGATGTTGAAAACGGGAAAATTGATAAGGGTTGGCTTCAATATACAGATACCATTATTCACCTGGCAGGTGCAGGCGTTGCCGACCACAAATGGACAGATTCTTACAAAAAAGAAATCTATGATAGTCGCATAAAATCAACAAAATTATTGCATGATACACTTACAAATAATAAGCACTCAGTAAAAACTTTGGTTTGCGCCTCTGCCATCGGCATATATGGAAATGATTGTCCAGAAAGCACGGATGAAACTTTCCCGGCACAAAGTAATTTTCTTGCAAAAGTTTGTGATGATTGGGAGAAAGAAGCACTCAAATTTGAATCCTTAGGAATAAGGGTTGTGATTATCAGAGTAGGTATAGTTTTGGCCAAAGAAGGAGGTTTTGTAAAAGCTGTTTCAGCACCTGCCAAATGGGGCTTAGGAGCAGCCTTTGGAAACGGAAAAATGTTGACGAGCTGGATTCATATTAATGACCTTTGTGGCATTTTTATGAAAGCTGGAAATGACATAAACATGAAAGGTGCTTACAATGCTGTTGCCCCGAATCCAGTAAGCAATAAAGAAATAACCAAGGCTATTTGCAAGGCTTTACATAGACCCTATTTCCTGCCTAATGTTCCATCCTTTATTCTCAAGTTAGCACTGGGTGAAATGGCTAGCATGATTCTTGCAAATCAAAATATATCATCAAAAAAAATTGAAAAGGCGGGCTATAAATTTGCTTTTAAACATGTTGAAGAAGCTTTAACAGATGTCATAAAATAGTAAAAAGCCTAAAATATATTCGCTTGAATATATGGATACTGAACTAAATTAACTGTTAACGCATCTTATGTTCAAAACATTTTGGTGATAAAACTCGACAAATTATCATATTAGCAATGTTTTTGCGTTTTCAAATTAATACTTACGGCTATGGCAAAGGAAAAACCTGTTAACTACAAATTTCGCGATTTGAAAATATTTGGAAGTACCGAGTGGCTTGCAAATAATGAGAAAAAATACCGTTTGGTGTATGATGAAATTGAGTGCAGTTTCATCTATTGCGAGCTAAGTTTTTTCAATAAACTATTTGATGAAAGCGATTGGGATGTAAAGATTAGCTTGAAATGTATTAACCAAGCTGACGGCATAGAAATATGCAATCTTACTGCCGATAGACCCATCAAAAAAGACGAAAACATTGTTTATGTGCGCGAAGGCTGGGGCGTTAAAACCCAAGGTACCTATTGGAAGAAAGGCGTGTATCGCTGGGAAGCTTGGATTGACAATGTATTTGTAGGAGAAAAATTATTTTATATCAACGATGTTGGCCTCGTTAGTGAAACCGTTAACCCGTATTTCAGCATCAATTCCTTGCGTGTTTACGAAGGACCTGATAGTAATTTAGAAAAAGCTGAAAGACATTATCTATCTGGATTTGATTGCAAAGAAACACGCTACGTGTGGGTGGAATTAACGGGTGAAAACCTTGTTAAAGATAGTGAAAATTGGCCTTGTGAATTTTATTTCAATTTTAAAACCCACTCTGGACAACTTAAAGGAAGCATCGAGAAATTGTTTTTTGTCACAGCCAAAGAACAACAATTTGATTGCACCATTGGTTGGGGCAGCGACCTGAAAGGCACTTGGGGCAATGATAGCTATAGTGTTGACATCATTTTCATGGATAAAATTATTGCCAATGTTCCGTTTGAAATTGGGGATGGCATTATTGAAGAAGGAAAGCTAATTCAAGCACCACCGACTAAACCAAAAGCCAAAGTAGTAGAAGAAAAGCCTACAGAAACCAATGTAGATGATGTATTAAAGGAGTTGGATGCACTAATTGGCCTTGATTCCATCAAGAAAAAAGTTAAAGAATATACCACCTATTTAAACTTCCTAAAACTAAGAAAAGAAAAAGGGTTTGAGGATAAAGAAAAGATAAACTTACATGCTGTGTTTACTGGTAATCCTGGTACAGGAAAAACCACAGTAGCCAAAATGTTAGGCAAAATTTATCAGCAATTAGGCTTACTTAGCAAAGGACATGTAGTGGAAGTGGATAGAAGTGATATTGTTGCAGAATACATTGGTCAAACAGCGCCAAAAACCAAAGAGGTTATTAAGAAAGCCAAAGGGGGAATTTTGTTTATTGACGAGGCTTATGCATTGGCTAGAAAAAATGATGACTCAAAAGATTTTGGAAAAGAGGCCATTGAAATATTGCTTAAAGAAATGAGCGATGGAGATGGTGATATTTCCATTATAGTAGCGGGTTACCCTGATGAAATGACTGGATTTTTAGAATCAAATCCGGGAATGAAATCTCGTTTCCAAATGTTTTATGATTTCCCTGACTATACTCCACAAGAGTTGATGCAGATTACAGATTATACAGCACAAAAACGTACCATCAAATTTAGTGGTGAAGCACGTGAGATGATGTATAAAAAACTGGTAGACGCCTATAGAAATAGAGATAGGATGTTTGGAAATGCCCGTTATGTAAACTCATTGATAGATGAGAGCAAAATGAATATGGGATTGCGTTTGATGCAAAATGCCAATCCAAGTGAATTGAGCAATGATGAATTGAGCACCATTGAGGCAGTTGATATTGAAAAAATATTCAACTCAAAAACAAAAATGATTGCCGACATTCCTGTGGATGAAGAATTATTAAGATCTTCACTCAATTCATTGCATGCTATGATAGGCTTGCAAACAGTGAAAAACGAGATTGATGAATTGGTAAAACTGGTTCGCTTTTATAAAGAAATTGGTAAAGATATTCGTCAATCATTCTCCTTACATGCAGTTTTTACAGGCAATCCAGGAACAGGTAAAACCACTGTAGCTCGATTACTTGCTCAAATCTATAAAGCCTTGGGTATTTTAGAAAGAGGCAATTTGGTAGAGTGCGATAGACAAGCTTTAGTAGGAGGTTATGTGGGTCAAACAGCCATAAAAACCAATGACATTTTAAATAGGGCCATGGGTGGGGTTTTGTTTATTGACGAAGCATACGCCCTAAGCGAAGGAGGTGAAAATGACTTTGGAAAAGAGGCTATTGAAACTATCTTGAAACGCATGGAAGATAACCGTGGTGACTTTATTGTGATTGTAGCTGGCTATACTGAAAACATGATTCGATTCTTAGAATCGAATCCAGGTTTGCGTTCTCGTTTTGATAGAGAAATGAATTTTGCTGATTATGATGCCCTACAATTGTTTGACATTGCTGTAAAAATGTTGGCTGCTAATAGCATCAAAGCAGATGAAGCGGCTTCTAAACATTTAAAAGAGTACATGGAGTTTCTATCTAAAGGCAGGAATGAATTCTTTGGAAATGCCCGTCATGTCAGGAAAATTGTGGAAGAATCCATCAAGAACCAACATTTGAGATTGGCCGTGTTAGAACCAGAAAAGCGTAACAAAGAAATGATTCATGAACTTACATATGATGATGTAAAAGAGTTTGAAATTGATTACAGCAAAATTGTTGAAAATCGCAAACCATCTATTGGATTCAAATTGAATTAATAGATATTGGCTCAATATCATAATAACTAAATTTAGAATAAAATTTTATTAAAGAACCTTGAATGGCAATTGTTCTCGGAACACATAAAATATTGCCATTCAAGTTTTCATTACAATTTTCTTACATTTGCATCACATGAATAATAAGTATATTTCTCCTTTAGCCATTGTTTTATCTGTGCTTGTTATGGACCAATGGGTTAAATATTATATCAAAACGCATTTCTTTTTAGGTGAAGAAGTAAACGTAATGGGTGATTGGTTTAAAATACATTTTACTGAAAATTACGGAATGGCTTTTGGCCTTGAATTTGGCGGAAAAAGTGGTAAAATCTTTTTAACTGTTTTCAGATTGATTGCTGTTAGTTTTATCGGTTGGTATATTCATACACTTATAAAAAGTAATGCACACAAAGGCTATATCACAAGCTGGACTTTGATTTTAGCGGGTGCCATTGGCAATATCCTTGATAGTATTTATTATGGGGTTATGTTTCACTACGATTCATGGTTTCATGGCCGTGTGGTTGATATGTTCTATTTCCCTATTATCAATACCACCATTCCTGAATGGTTTCCTATTTGGAAAGGTGAAGAGTTTGAATTCTTCAGACCTGTTTTCAATGTAGCAGATGCTGCCATATCAATTGGATTTATTGCTATCATTATCTTTCAAAAGAAATTCTTTGCCGAAGAAAACAAGAAAGAAACTGAAAGTATTGAAAGTGCAGAAGAAAGCGTTTCATAGAAATCACATGTTAGCTGTCTGAGGCCTTCCTTCCCGCAACCCTTAGCTTAATTGTCTGACAGCAGTATATCTGCTATGTCTTCTGCTATTTTGCTTCCTAAGGCCACACCCATTCCATTGAGTCTCACTCCCATTGCTATTCTATCACTCATGCTTCGTAGTAAGGGTAATTTATTAGGACCAAAAGCCATGATGCCAGTCCATGTTTGTTCAATGGTATAAGAATGGTTTGGGATAATCATTTCATTCAAATACTGCTGCAATTGGGCAATAATCTTTTCATTGGTTTCAAAACTGGTTGTAGCTTCCTTATCAAAATCGAGGTTGCGGCCACCACCAAAAATGATACGATTTTCAAAATTACGGAAATAGTAAAAGCCCTCATCAAAACTAAAAATACCTTTTACTTTTAGATCAGGTATTGGTGATGTAACAAGCACTTGTCCCCTACCTGGATTTATCTCTAATTGAGGAAACAATTTTCGAGTAAAGGCATTGGTACAGATAGCTACTTTGCTTCCTTTGAAAGCGATGTTGTTATAGGTTGAGTTAGTATGAACCAATACATGACTACCACTTTCTTCAATAACCGAAACATCTGCACCTGTAATGATTTTTATGCCTAATGAGGAAGCATATTGATGAAGTGCGTTCATCATTTTACCTGTATTGATCTGTCCTTCAAGCGAATTAACCACCATGCTTTGAAGCTTGTTTGCGTTAAAACCAAAAGCATTAATTTTGTTTTTATCTTCTTTGAAAACGTCTTGCTTAAAAATCGGTCTAAGCCTATCGTTCATAGAAGATAATTGCTCTACATGCGAATTTGATTCATGGTTTAGAATTAGTTCATAGCCTCCATTGTTTTGAAAATCGATAGCCGTATCTCCTAATCGCTTGCGCAATAATTGCAAGCCAATCCATCGGTTTTCGATAAGTTGAAGAAGCTTGTCCTCACCCATCAAAGCAAGGTCATACACTTTTTCGCTAAGTGAGCCAATGCAAGCAAAACCCGCATTTTTAGTACTAGCACCAGTTGGTAAAAGCCCTCTTTCCAACACCAAAATATTGGCATTAGGCTTGCGCTCCTTTATTACACAAGCCGTTGAAAGCCCTGTTATTCCTGAACCTACAACAATATAATCATAATGAATGAGTTCTTTTTGCTCCCAAAAACTTAGCATGATGTTTAGTGGATTTATTCCAAATATAAAGAATTGCGCATGTATTTAACCACAAAGGACACTGAGCTTTTTCACAGAGAGCTCAAAGGAATTTTTACTCATAAAAATTAGCTATAGCTAAAACTAATCTAAATCAAGGCTTTCAATCATTTCAATTAACTCATTTGTCTTTAAGTTTTCTTTTTCTGATTTATCATAAATTGAAAGTAGGTAAACTGTTTCCTTTTTAATATAAAGATATGTAATTACTCTTGCACCACCACTTTTGCCTTTGCCTTTTGAGCCAATAGCCAAACGAATTTTATAACAATTATTTCCTATGAAAACACCTGTTTCAGGATTTTGTGTTAAAGCAAATATGAGTTGGGAGAACTCTTGTTTTAGCGAAGGGAATTTTTTCACCAAACGCTTAATTTCTTTTTCAAAAGTACGAGTAAGAAGAATTTTATAACTCATTTAATAAGTCTTGAGCTGATTTAAGTTTTATCTTACCTTGCTTATGTAATTTAACTTCATTGGCAGAATCCTTCAAGTTTTCCCACAACTGCACTTTAGCCAACGACATTGGTTTGGCATTTTTTATAAAAGAAAGGCTTCGCAATACCTCCATTCCAAATGAAGCTTGTTCATCTTTAATATCTACCAATATTTTCATAATCAAATCCTTTAGACAAAAATAATAAAAATATCAGTAAACAATACCTTAATAATAATTGTCGAGGGCATAATTGATTTTCGACTAGACCTATTTCGTTCAAAATATATTGCCTATTGGAGTTATTGTTCTTAATCTTATATTGCCATATCAAATACAAACACTATGAAAAAACTAATTCTTATTGCCTGTTTATTCAGTTTATGGGTAAACAAATCAAATGGACAAACCATTTTAGACAACATTAAATCAGAAGTAAAAACGGATACAAAAATAGCAACAGATGCTGCTAAAACAAAAGCAAGTGAAGAAGAAAGCAAGCTGCTAAAAAAAGCCGATTCTGCTTATAATAAAATAAAAGGTTCGTTACCAAATTCAACTCCCGCAGCGGCACCAGCTCCTGCTAGTACTACCAATGCTGCCCCTGCCGCAACAGAAACAAAGGCTGTAAGTGTGGCTCCTGCTGCTTCAAGTAAACCTGCTGCCAATGTTAAAAAGCCTGCAAAAAAAGTCAAGGCAAAGAAGGCAAAGAAATAATATTAAGACATTCAAATATTAACCACAAAGGATACGGAGGTTTTTCACAGAGTGCACTAAGTTTTCATTGGTAAATCAGTAACTACTTGGTGATTTCTAAGCTATAAATAACCACAAAGAACCCAAAGGTAATTCGCAGAGAAGGCTAATTTTTCTTTGTGACCTTTGTGGCTTCTTAGTGTGATTATCGGTTAGTTATATATTTAATAAAGCTGGTGCTATTAATTTCAAACAGCAGGTTTTATGATATGAATTATGTATAATTGACAAAGGTATAAAACCAAAGCAATATGAAAAAATCATGCTCCTTATTTATTCTGTCAATCGCGTTTTGCAATGTTTTTGCACAAATTCGAACAGTAATTTCTGGCAAAATAATACATCCTAAAAACAACAATATTAAACTTTCATATTTCGATGTTGAACAGAAATTCTATTCATCAAAATTGGATGAAAAAGGAAATTTCAAAATTGTTTTTTTTACAAACGAAGCAAGAGAATATACCTTAGAACATGGCAACGAATCTACATCCGCATTTTTGTTCTCAGGAGATAGTGTGTATGTCAAAATAGACACAAAAAAATTTGATGAAAGTATTGTCTATACAGGTATTGGAGCCAATGCTTGTAATTACCTTGCAAAGCGCTATTTGTATTTTGAGAACAATATTGGTTCTAACCAATTTCAACAAAATGTTTTTTATAAAATGGCTTTTAGTGATGAAGAAACTTTTGCAGCCTATTCAGACAGTGTGGCTGATTTAAAACTAAGTTATCTAAATACTCACAAAGATTCACTACCCACTATTTTTTATGATTATTTATTTGCTGAAATAGTATTTAATCATGCAAAAGATAAGGTAGATTACCCGAAGCTTCATTATTATATAAGGGGTATTCAAGACTCAACAGTAAAAGTAAAACCTAGCTATTTTAACTTTTATAATGAACTGCCAATTGATAATGAAAATTATTTATTGTCATATGATTTTAGATCTTACTTGACTGAGGGATTGATTCCTCATAAAACAATCAAAAAGTATGGAAGAGATAGCGTCACATATTCTGAACAAATAGAAGTGGCTAAAGAAATTTTACAAGGAAAAATAGAAGAAAAAATTGAAGCAGATATTATATTAAGAGCTCTTCAATTCGGCACAACTGAAGAAGTGAATCAGGTATATGATATTAGTAAAAAGGACATACATGATAATGTACTAGTTTCAGATATTGAAAGAATATACAAACTGGTTACAAAACTTTTACCAGGCAATATGGCTCCTGATTTCAGTTTAAAAACAAAAGAAGGAAAAGCAGTAAGATTATCCGATTTCAGGGGGAAAATTGTTTACCTTGATTTTTGGGCTACTTGGTGTGGTCCATGCATGCTTGAGATGCGAGATGTGAAAAAGTTACAAGATACTTTTGCTAACAAAGATGTGGTGTTTCTATATATAAGTCTCGATGAAGATAGACAAGCATGGTTAAAAACAATGGCTGAAAAAAAACTAAAAGGTGTTCATGTATTGGCAAAAGGATTCGGCCATCCTACTGCGAAAGCATATAATATTTATGGTATCCCGTCATATTTTTTAATTGGTAAAAACGGAATAATAATAAATAATACTCCATCAAGACCTAGCGATGAAAAGGTATTTAAAGAGATTGAAGATGCTTTAAAGGTTGGTTTATAAGAATCAAAATTGTTATTGTTTTGATTGAATTCAGGTTTATTCTTAAACAAAAATATAAACCACAAAGGACACGGAGGTTTATCACAGAGTGCACTAAGTTTTCATTGGTAAATCAGTAACTAATTGGTGATTTCTAAGCTATAAATAACCACAAAGAACCCAAAGATAATTCGCAGAGAACGCTAGTTTTTCTTTGTGACCTTTGCGCCTAATTAGTGAACTTAGCGGTTAATAGTTATTTACTTGAGGTATTAAACTCTCCCAAAGTCTTAAACAGCCTGCCGAAATTATATTTCTGCATCACAAAAAGATTGGTATCGTTGTTTAAAAATCCCCAGTATTTTTCGCGGTCAATGATGAGTGGGTTGCCTTGCTCGTCTTCTTGTTGTTTGGTTTGGCTATCTACTTTTTTGTAATAGGTATAAAGTTTGGTTTCTGTATTGTTTTTATCATTAAGTGTAATCACACAATATGGTGTGCTATGGCGCACAGAATCTTTGAAACCCGCTGGTAATCCTTCCTTATAGCCTTCAAAAAACAAATTGGCAAAGCCACTTAAATAGTATTTAGCAAAGCCTTTTTCAATGGGAAGTATTTGTCCTTTGGCATCTTTCAATATAGGTGCTTCACCATTTTCTATGCTAAAACCATCCGCAGGGTTTTGTGGGTAGATTAAGCTTACTTTGCTAATATCTTTCTCGGTTTGTCTAAATACCAATTTTGTTTGCCAAGCCAAAGAATGAGAGAAAAAACGTGGTGTCAAATACCCTACAAAACCTGGGATATGACAAACAAATGGTGTAGAAGAACCTTCAATCATCATAAATGTACCCGTTTGTTCTGGAGTGGCAGTTCCCACATAAATCGTTTTGATGATATCATTGTTCTTGTCGTATAGTTCAACCTTTATGCCCTCTGTACTCATGAAAGCAATGGTTGAGTTAAACTCATTTTGAGCAACAGGTCTTAGCACTTGCACATCTTTCAAAGTGCTTAATAGCAAGTTTATTTTATTTGCATCGGCTTCAATATTGTTGTTAACCAGCCATACTTTATTCTCCGTTTTGTTGAGAGTTACCTTTCCTCCTCGCTTATCAGCAATAAATACTTTATATACCGAAGCTGTGTCTTGCACTGAAAAATCTTTCAATTCAGACTTCAAGGTAGTCCAAGGTTTGCGGTTAATAAAATAATAGGAAACCCCTGCTATCAGCGCTACTACAAGTAATATTTTTAATGTTTTATTCATGATATATTTTTATGCCACAGATTTCACAGATTACTCAGAAATTATTATTTATTACAACTCAAAAACTATGTATCTGATTTAATTTATAAAGCAAAACACAATGATGCCTGACACAGATTACACAGAAATTATTACTTAACACAACTCAACAATTAACGGTGAACTGATAACCGTGAACAGTCAGCTCTTAACTGTATTTCCTCTTACGAATCATTCTATTAATTAGTCCAAACAAAAGTATAATCGCAATTGGCAAAGCCATATTGATTACTTGCCACATCAATTTCTCTTTTTTAATCTTTCCTTTGTCTAATAATCGCAAGGTGATTTCTTTGGCACGAACCTCAATAATGCCACTATCATCACACATATAGTCCATGCAATTTAGGATGAAACGGGCATTACCAAATTGTTGGTTGGTATACCTGTCATAACCCAAAGGAAACACCTCACCTGTTGATTTTTTATATTGATTTCTTATTACATCCCCATCAGCTACCACTATCATTTTATTATTATCAATATGGTCTTTAAATGCCAATGTAGGTTGCTTACTAGCATCGTATCTGTAGCGATATGTTGAGTTGAAAGCACCTTCCAATAAAACAGCCGTGATGTGATTACCCTTTCCTCTAAACAAGGCTGGCTCAGGGTTTAAGCGAGCAATGGTCAAATCAACCCTTACAGGTGCATTCACGGCTCTCGAATATTCTGAGCTTTGAAGCAGGACTGTTTTCTTTACATTTTTATTTCCAGTGGTATCTATGGATGCTGTAAACTGATGCCAAACTGGGTCGATATTTTTAACTATCGGGTGGTCGGTACTTGGAGAGATAACAGGATAAAACATCCAAGGCAGAATCTTCTGTTGAGGTGTTCCATTGCTCATGCCACTTAGCACTGGTATACCATTGCATTGAAGGTCTTGTACAATGTTTTGATTCACCCTAGCTCCATAGCTAAACAACATTTCTTCTAAGCCATGTGGAAGGCTCGAAGTCATATACAAATTGCGACTATACAAGCTGTCCATTTCAGCCAATTGCGTTTCAACCAACCACAGCACTTTGCCTCCATTCATGATGTATTGGTCGATTTTAAATTTATCGAAATCGTTTACAGGCATGGTAGGACGAGCGATAATGATGCCTGCGTATTCCTTCAACTTTTCTGGAACTTGAATACTCAAATCCACATCTTCAATGGTGTAATACTGCTCCAATTCTCGCTTCGCTTCGGCTATGTCCCATTTATCTAACTCACCATGTCCATGAATAAATCCAATTTTCTTAACGCTTTTTTCAGTAGCTTTTCTCAATACATTAGCAAATTCATATTCCATTAACTCAATGGATGAATTAATGGTTTCTTCTGGTGCTGCACCAAATTGGCTTTTTAATAAATTAACCGCAAACTCACGACCATTATAAAAAAAGATAGCACCTGGCACAATGATTTTTTGAGAGAATTCATCATCACGTTTTATTTGCACATTGGTTGGTTGCAGGCCTTTAGAACCTAATTCTTGAATGATGTCATTTGATTTCTTTTCATCAGCATCCTTAAAAGGATCAATAAATTCGTATTGGATATTGTTGTTTGAATATACCCTAAATTCATCCAACATTTCTTTGGTTGATTGACGCAAACGCTTGAATCCAGATGGAAATTCACCTTCGAGATACACTTTTACAAACATGGTTTGATTCACTTTTTCGGCAAGTGCAATACTTGATTTTGAAAGCTTAAATCTTTTCTCTTTGGTTAAATCTATCCTAAAGAAATAATTGGACAAAATAAGATTGGCCAATACGATAATCGCCAACACCAACAAGAGTTCAGTTATACTTTGATATTTAATACTTTTCTTCTTCATCGTTACCATTTTCTGCTTCCAAACACCATTTTAGTTGCCCAAACAAAGGCAAGAATTAAACTTACAAAATAGAGCACATCACGCGAATCAATGACTCCTCGGCTGATGGATTGATAGTGACTATTGATACCTAAAGAAGCCACAATGCTATCATAAGAACCAAGCAATTTAAAATCGGCAAACAAATCGAATACATTATAAAAACAATAACATAAAAACATCGAAAGAATAAATGATACAATTTGGTTATCGCTAACTACTGATGAAAAAATACCTATGGCTGCAAAGGCAGAAGCTAAGAAAAACAAGCCAATGTAAGATCCAAGAATAGCACCTGAGTCAAGATTGCCCTTAGGAGCTCCCAATTGATAGATGGTATAGTAATACAATAATGTGGGAAGTAAAACAAATAAGACCAAAACCACCGAAGCAAAGTATTTACCAAGTATAATTTGCAAATCGCTGATGGGTTTGGTGGTAAGAATTTCGATGGTGCCTGTCTTTTTCTCTTCGCTGAAACTACGCATGGTTATGGCTGAAATTAAGAAAATAAATACCCATGGAGCCATATCAAATAGGGTGTCAAGGTTGGCATAGCCAAGGTCGAGTACATTATAATCGGGAAGCACCCACATAAACAAGCCAATGGCAATTAAGAACACTATCATCACCACATAGGCAATGAGTGAACTTAAAAAACTACGTATTTCTTTTTTGAGTATTGTTAGCATTTATTAATTATTTTCTTTTACCAAACTTTCACTATGCCTTTTATTTGGATATCATCTGGAACCTTATTAATGTTTTCAACTCCGTAAGTAATATCAACTGATCTTAAATAACCGCTTTTATCTATAAACATAATAACATTTAATACATTATCATAATTTGTCTCTAGGTCAAGCTCTTTAAACACTCCTTGTTTAGATTCATTTCTAAGCGGAGTGAAATTTTTATTATTATCAAGTTCTAAATTAAAGCTATGACATCCACAAGTGCAATTGAATGATAGCTTACTGTTATCTAAATAATATTTTATCAAAACCCCATCTTCATCTGGAATAGCTGATAAAATTTGTTTATATTTATCCATCAGTTTGATATCAGGATACTTATTATCACTCATTCTTTTCTGTCTATCTAATAGATAATTTGAATTTTCTTTTCATAATTCTTTCAATTCCCCCTTTCCCGATTTATCGGGAGGGAATGCAGCCACACAGCCCCTTTTCATTCACACATCCTCACATTTTCAAATTCACACATTAGCTAGTTAAATTTTGAAAGACTTCTTCCAATGATTTTTCTTCCAAACTCATAGACAGGATAAGCCAATTGTTTTGTGAAGACAAAGCAGCTACATATTCTCTCACATCCCTAGAAGCAAAAATGATGTATTTGTTGTTTTCAGCTTTCACATTGGTGACCCCTTCAATATTCATCAAAAGGTTTTTATCTATTTCTGATTTTAGTTCCAACGAGATAATAAATTCCTTGACCATATTTTTTTGCAAATTGGCAATATTATCATCAGCTACAATTTTGCCTTTGTTAATGATTACCACTCTGCTGCACATAGCTTCCACCTCTTGCATAATATGGGTAGAAAGAATTACTGTTTTATCTCTACCTATTTCTTTTATCAAGTTTCGCATATCCCCCACTTGATTTGGATCCAATCCGCTTGTAGGTTCGTCAAGTATCAACACTTTTGGATTATGAAGCATCGCAGCAGCCAAGCCAACACGTTGCTTATATCCTTTAGATAATTGACCAATATGCTTTTTACGCTCGCGAGTTAGGCCTGTTTTGTCAATCATTTCCTCCACAGCTTTATTGGCAGATTTACCAAGTCCTTGCGTTTCGGCTGCAAACAAAAGGTATTCCTTCACAAACATATCTGTATATAATGGATTCAACTCCGCCAGATAGCCAATGTTTTTCCTAACCTCAATAGTTTGTTCATTTACATCAAAGCCGCAAACACTTGCCTTTCCATAGTTTTGGGGAAGGTAGCCTGTCAGAATTTTCATGGTAGTAGATTTACCCGCGCCATTAGGACCAAGAAAACCAAGTATTTCCCCCGGTTTAACCTCAAAGCTAATGGCATCTAAGGCTTTCTGCTGCCCATATATTTTAGTCAACTGATTAACGCTAACGCTCATTTTTCTTTATAAAGTCAGCGAAAATAATAAAAAGGTTGGGTTTGCTAATGCTTAATTTTTTTAGAAGAAATGCAGAGAATTTTCGAAAAGGGAAATTTGACAAAAAATCCCCCACTTTTTTTATTCACATCACTTTTCCAACTGCGACAAGGGTTTCAGTTTTATTCTTTCCCATATATCAACCATGATTTAAAACGATTTTTCCACAAAAGTGGGGGATTGTGGTGAAAAGTGGATTTTTGTTTTATTTTTACAACGAAATCAAAATCAGAAATTGTTAAATCTAAACGGAGAATATGAATGTAAGCTTGATGCCAAGGGAAGGTTAATCATCCCTGCGGTACTCAAGAAACAGCTTCCAAAAGAGGCCAAAGACTCCTTTTTTATCAATCGTGGTTTCGAGAAATGTTGCGTTCTATATCCCTCAAACGAGTGGGAAAGCATTGCAGGTGAAATCAATAAGCTTAGTGACTATATAGCCAAAGAGAGACAGTTTAAGCGCTATTTCTTAAGAGGTGCAAGCAAGCTTGATATGGACTCAGTAGCACGTATCCTTTTGCCTAAGCCTTTGCAAGAATATGCCGAGTTAAAATCTGAAGTGGTTCTATTGGCCTATGGAAATAAAATAGAAGTATGGAGCAAAGCCGAATACGATAAGATGTTGAGCGAAGAACCAAAAGATTTCAGCGCATTGGCAGAGGAAGTGATGAGCAAGAGAAATATAGAAGGATAAATTTTCAACTAATATCTATTGATTGTTGTAGAGAAAACTTGATCAACAGATTATTGAGGGTTTGCGAGTGGGCATTCCCCCTTTGAAGGGGGCAGGGGGATGTAATAGAAATATAATTAAAATAATAAATAAGCCTAGGCTATAATAATAATATATGTACCATCTACCTGTCATGTTAAAAGAATGCATTGAGGCATTAAACATCAAAGAAGATGGTGTTTATGTGGATGTAACTTTTGGCGGAGGTGGACATAGTCGTGAGATATTAAAAGGATTAGGAAAAAAAGGGCGATTGGTGGCATTTGATCAAGATGAAGATGCCAAACGAAATTTACCTGAAGACGAAAAGCTGGTTTTCATTGACCAAAACTTCGAATTCATTAAAAATCACTTGATGTATCAAGGCCTATGTCCAGTTGATGGTCTATTGGCGGATTTAGGGGTTTCTTCTTATCAATTTGATACCGATGAAAGAGGTTTCTCCTATCGATTTGATGAAGCCTTGCTTGATATGAGAATGAATTCAAATGCCAAGCGAAGTGCTGCGGATATATTGAATACATATACAGAGGAAAACTTGGCAAATGTTCTTTATCAATATGGAGAGTTGACACAATCGCGCAAACTAGCAGCAGATATTGTTGCATTTAGGATTGCTAAACCAATCCAAACTGTGGCTGACTTAAAAAAAGCGCTTGATAGACATGCGCCTAAATTCAGAGAGTACAAATTTTACTCTCAGGTTTTTCAAGCCTTACGAATAGAGGTGAATGAAGAATTAGAGGTTTTAAAAAAGCTTTTGCTTCAATGTACTGATATTATTAAACCAGGTGGAGTGATTGTGATTATGAGCTATCATTCATTGGAAGACAGATTGGTGAAAGACTTTATAAACAGTGGAAATTTTGAAGGTGTTCTTGAAAAGGATTTTTTCGGAAATGTGATAAAGCCTTTCAGCGCAGTACAAAAAAAAGCCATCGTTGCAAGCGATGAAGAAATAGAGCAAAACCCAAGGGCAAGAAGCGCCAAATTGAGGATTGCGAGACGAAGTGAAAATTAGTAAATGTAAATATGTGCAGATAGTAATATAAGGATTAGTGGGCGGCTGTTCCCCCTTTGAAGGGGGTCAGGGGGATGTAATCTTTAAATAAAATGAACAGAATAATAACCGATAGCGAAGAGCCAAAAATTGAAAAGGCAGACACCTCTAAACTGAGTGATACAGTAAAAAAGGTAGCTGATTTCGATTTTAATATTTCTCGTGAAATGTTATTAAAACAATTGCCTTTTGCATTGTTCATCTGCTTTCTATTGGTCTTGTTGATATGGAACGGCCATACCACCGAAAAGCTAATTAGAAGCATTGATAAAGTAAACAAAGAGAATAAAGAATTAAGAAGTGAATATACAAGCATAATGAGCGAAATGATGAATCAAAGCAGACAATCATCCATTGCAAAAAGGCTTGAACATTTAGGAATAAAAGAATCGAAAAATCCACCACAGAAAATAACAATTAATGGCAATTAATACCAACATACGAAAAGTAATACTTATACGCACATACAGCGCTTTTGGCGGTATGCTTGTATTTGCTTGCTTTATTATTTGGTACCTTATAAAAATTGACTTTATCGAACGCAAAAAATGGCTCAACATGGCTGATAGCTTGAGTACTAAAGTATTTGATGTAGAACCTGTGCGTGGTAATATTTTTGATTGCAATGGAAACCTATTGGCCACATCAATGCCAATATACGACATCATTATTGATGCAGTGGCGGCCAAAGATGAGGAATTTGAAACGGGGATAGACAGCTTATCAATGGGCTTGTCAAACATATTTAAAGACAAAAGCAAAGAGAGTTATAAAAAACTAATCACAAACCTACGTCAAAGAAAAGAGCGCTATCATGTATTGCACAAGAAAGCAAGTTTTAAACAAATGCGTAAGGTGCAACAACTACCTATTTTGAGATTAGGAAAATACAAAGGTGGACTTATTGTTGAGAATAAAAACAGAAGAGAAAAGCCTTTTGATTACTTAGCAGAAAGAACCATTGGGTTCACCCAAGAGAATGTTGCCAAAGTCGGTATTGAGGGAGCCTTCGATAAATACTTAGCAGGTACTAGTGGCAAAAAAGCCATGCAGCGCATTGCAGGTGGTACTTGGATTTCGTTGAATGAGGATGATGAAATAGAAGCACAACATGGTAATGATATCATCACAAGCATAGACATAAATTTACAAGACGTGGCCACTCATTCATTGATGAATGTGTTGAAGTTGAATGATGCAGAATGGGGAACAGCCATACTAATGGAAGTTCAAACAGGCGAAATAAAGGCCATCGCCAATTTAAGTAGAGTAAGCGAGGGCGAGTACAAAGAACGTTTTAACTATGCGGTGGGTGAGTGTTTGGAACCAGGTTCAACTTTCAAACTGGCATCTGTAATGTCTTTGTTAGATGATGGAGTGATTGATAATAACGACTTATTTGATACCGAAGATGGTTCACATCAATATTGTCCAAATGCCACCATTCATGAGTCGGAAGGCAAAGGAAGTGGATTAATCAACATTCAAACTGCTTTTGAGAAATCATCCAATGTGGCTATATCAAAAGCTGTTTTTAATAACTATAGAGGCAAACCCGAGTTGTTCTATAATCACTTAGAAAAACTTCATTTAACCAAAAAACTAGGTCTTCAAATTCAGGGAGAAGGGGTACCATTGATTAAGCATCCTTCAGATAGAGCTTGGTCATGTACCACGCTTCCTTGGAGCAGCATAGGATATGAGGTATTAGTAACACCCTTGCATATAGCAACTCTATACAATTCAGTAGCAAACAATGGCAAAATGGTAAAGCCTTTGTTTGTTAAAAAGATAGTTAATAATGGCAACACTGTTAAAGAATACCACACAGAAGTATTGGTAGAAAAAGTATGCAATGATGAAACCCTTGCCTATTTACGAAAAATGCTTGAAGGTGTTGTGATACGCGGTACTGGTTCAAAATTAAGAAGTCCATATTATACCGCAGCTGGTAAAACAGGAACCGCTTTGGTTGCAGATAGAAAACATGGCTACAAGAAGAAAATTTATCGTTCTTCTTTTTGTGCCTACTTCCCTGCAGAGAATCCAAAGTATACATGTTTTGTGATGGTGAACGCACCTAGTAAAGGTGTATTTTATGGAGCTGCAGTGGCAGGACCCGTCTTCAAAGATTTGGCAGATAAAGTTTATGCTAATTCGATTCACCTTCATAAAGAATTGAAGTTTACACATAATCATTTAAGCAATGATTTACCTGCGATACAAGTTGCAAATACGGAGGATATCAAACAAGTATTAGATAAAATTAGCATTTCATCTCATGTACACAATGATAGTATAAATGAATTTGAAACAGATTGGATGCAAGCTGATGCACAAGATAATTCATTGGCTATTCAACCTATTAAAACCTCAAAAAGCACCATGCCAAATCTGCAAGGGATGAAGGCAAAGGATGCAGTCTTTATGCTTGAAAAATCAGGTGCTAAAGTATTGGTAGAAGGATTTGGAAAAGTAAAAAAACAATCTGTAAAAGCTGGGGAAAGAATTAATAAAGGTATAACCATTAAACTACAATTAAGCTAAGTGAAAACGATACAAGCACTCATATCGAATATCCCACAAGCAAAGATTCAAGGCGATGCCAATCTTGTTGTTAAAAAGCTATGCTTTGACTCGAGACTGATTGGAGATGCAACCTTATTCTTTGCCATTAAAGGCACAAGTGTTGATGGTCATTCTTATATTCAAGATGTAATTGAAAAAGGCGCTATCGCCATTGTTTGTGAAGTGTTACCAAGCGAAATAAACAGCAAGGTAACGTATATTTCTGTTGAAAACTCAACTGCTGCCATGGGTTCAATGGCAGCAGCTTTCTACAACTATCCTTCACAAAAAATGAAATTAACGGCAGTAACTGGCACCAATGGAAAAACCACCGTTGCTACATTACTGCATAACCTTTTCAGATCCTTTGGTCACAATGTGGGATTATTATCAACTGTTCAAAATCAGATAAATGAAACTGTTATTCCTTCAACTCATACTACACCTGATTCGATAAGAATTAACGAATTACTTAATGAGATGTTAGAACAAGGCTGTGGGTATTGTTTTATGGAAGCCAGCTCGCATGCGATTGACCAAAATAGAATCAAGGGTTTGCACTTTACGGGAGTTATATTTACTAATATCACCCACGACCATTTAGACTATCATTTAACATTTGATAATTATATCAAAGCGAAGAAAAAATTGTTTGATGAGGTGAATGAAGATGCCTTTGCATTAACCAATAAAGACGATAAAAATGGAATGGTAATGTTGCAAAATACCAAAGCATCTCGTTACACATATTCGCTTAAAAGCATGGCAGATTTCAAAGCCAAAATTGTAGAGAGTGATTTCAATGGCATGTTGCTCAATATTAATGAACAAGAAGCTTGGTTTAGATTGGTGGGCAACTTCAACGCATACAACCTTGCAGCTGTTTATGGTGCTGCCTTTTTATTGGGCAAAGAGAGAGATGAAATCATAACACACTTAAGTAACATATCAGCTGTAAAAGGCCGATTTGAATACTATAGGTCAAACAATGGAGTGATAGGCATAGTTGACTATGCGCATACCCCAGATGCATTGAAGAATGTATTATCTACTATAAACGAATTACGAACTAGAAACGAAGAGTTGATAACCATAGTAGGTTGCGGTGGGAACAGAGATGCAGCAAAGCGCCCAGTAATGGCTGATGTAGCATGTGAGTTGAGCACTAAAGTTGTATTTACATCAGACAACCCTAGAAACGAAGAGCCAGAAGCCATCCTAGATGATATGCAAAAGGGAGTAAAACCCCTGCATTTCAAAAAGACTTTAAGAATTAGTGACAGAAAGGAAGCTATTAAAACTTCAGTAAGTATTGCAAAAAAAGGAGATATCATTTTGATAGCTGGCAAAGGGCATGAAAACTATCAAGAGGTAAAAGGAGTTAAACATCATTTTGATGACAAAGAAGTACTTCTAGAGATGTTTAAAATGTTTGAAGATAATTAGGTATTAAAAACTAGATATAGAAAGTAAATTTTCAAATTAGAGACTATGTTATATTATTTATTTGA
>JBBALJ010000021.1:14430-16679 GCA_040403075.1 Bacteroidia bacterium | reverse complement strand
AACAATGTATATATTATTCTATCCATAGCAGTAACGGTATGGCTAGGCGCAGTTGGTTTTATGGATGATTACATTAAAGTATTCAAAAAAAACAAAGAGGGTTTAGCAGGAAGATTTAAGATTGTAGGTCAGGTAGGCATAAGTGTTATAGTTGCTACAACATTATACTTCAATGTGAATGTTAAAACAAAAGAATTCTACAAACCAAGTGAAGTTACTGATGAGTTTATTAAAGCCAATAATCTTCAACCACAAGTAGTAGATGATCAATTGGTATTGGTAAAAGATGAGCATTCGACCATTACAACTATCCCTTTTTTTAAATCAAGCGAATTTGATTATGCTGACCTTGGAAGGTTTCTGGGTGATGGTTTTAGAAAATACAACTACTTGATATTTTTATTAGTGGTTACTTTCATTATTACAGCAGTTTCAAATGGTGCAAACATCACCGATGGGATAGATGGATTAGCCGCAGGCACATCAGCTATTATAGGAACAGTACTGGGCATTTTTGCTTATATCAGTGGCAACTTGGTATTCTCTGATTATCTAAACATCATGTATATACCGCACTTAGGTGAAATGGTGATTTTTGCTGGTGCCTTTGTGGGCGCATGTGTAGGATTCCTTTGGTACAATGCTTTCCCTGCTCAGGTATTTATGGGTGATACCGGTTCATTGGCTTTGGGTGGTATCATAGCCACATTTGCCATTATGGTACGTAAGGAATTGCTCATACCTATTCTATGCGGAATATTTTTAGTTGAAAACATCAGTGTAATCATGCAAGTATCCTACTTCAAATACACTAAGAAGAAATATGGAGAAGGCAGAAGAATTTTCAAGATGTCTCCTTTACATCATCACTATCAGAAATCGGGATACCATGAATCAAAAATCGTTACCCGCTTTTGGATTATTGGAATAATGTTGGCCATTGTAACCATCATTACCTTGAAAGTAAGATAGATACAATGTGTGAATTAGAGAATGAAGAATTGTTGTTGATTGTTAAGAATGGTATTGTGGGTTGGAATTCCCCCTTTGAAGGGGGTTAGGGGGATGTAAAAAATAATTTTAAAAGTAAAACTAAGAACTCTGAATTAACAAAAAAAAATGAAAAGACTCGTTATACTCGGTAGCGGTGAAAGCGGAACAGGTGCAGCCATACTAGCCAAACAAAAAGGTTACGATGTGTTGGTGTCTGACGCTGGACTTATTCCTGAAAAATACAAAGAGGAATTAAACGAGTATGGCATTGCTTATGAAGAAAAACAGCATACAGAAGCCTTGATTCTGAATGCAGATGAGATAATTAAAAGCCCAGGTATTCCTGAGAAAAATGAACTCATCAAAAAAATTCGTTCAAAAGGAATTCACATCATAAGTGAAATTGAATTTGCTTCCCGTTATACCAATGCCATTAAAATTTGTATAACAGGTACCAACGGCAAAACAACCACCACTTCTCTCATTTATCATTTGATGCTTCAAGCGGGTTTGAATGTAGGTTGTGGAGGCAATATTGGAACGAGCTTCGCAAGACTAGTAGCTACTGAAGAACACGACTATTATGTATTAGAACTAAGTAGTTTTCAATTGGATGATATGTATGACTTTAAGGCTGAAATAGCCATATTGTTAAACATCACACCAGACCATTTAGACCGATACGAATACGATATTCAAAATTACATAAACGCGAAATTTAGAATCACGCGAAATCAAACTGAAAAAGATTATTTCATTTACTGTTCGGATGATGAAATAATAAATAAACAGATGTTAAGTGAAGATATAAAAGCTAAAAAGATACCATTTTCAATAAACAATGAATTGGCTTTAGGTGCCTTTTTAGATGATGATAGCATCAAAATTAAAACAGAAATCAATCAATCAAATCCATACACTATGTTAACTTCAGAATTAGCCCTAAGAGGCAAACACAATACTTACAACTCAATGGCTGCGGCTATTGTGGGGCAGGTATTCAACATCAGAAAAGATGCTATTCGCGAAGCACTTACGAATTTCCAAAATGTAGAACATCGACTTGAAAAAGTAGCGATGGTTCGTGGTGTCGAATTCATTAACGACTCAAAAGCAACCAATGTAAACTCTGCATGGTATGCATTAGAAAGTATGGACAAACCTGTTGTTTGGATTGCTGGCGGCACCGACAAAGGGAATGACTATACTATGCTAAAAGAACTTGTAAAAGACAAGGTACGTATTATTGTTTGTAT
>JBBALJ010000021.1:0-14330 GCA_040403075.1 Bacteroidia bacterium | reverse complement strand
ACTATACTATGCTAAAAGAACTTGTAAAAGACAAGGTACGTATTATTGTTTGTATAGGATTAGACAATCATAAAATACACGAAGCTTTTGGCAAAGATGTAGACATGATAATAAATACGACAAGTGCTCAAGAAGCAGTTCACGTGGCATTCAAACTAGCTAAACATGGCGAAGCGGTTTTATTATCTCCAGCTTGCGCTAGTTTTGATTTATTTAAAAACTACGAAGACAGAGGAAGACAGTTTAAAAATGCAGTGAGAGCATTGTAGAAAATGTACATTTTTTATGCCGATGTTGGCGCCCCCGCCAACATCTCCTATATAAGAATCTTGCAGGCGAGGACGCCTGCAAGGGCAAAAAATACTACAACACTTTTAGATAAATTTTTACAGTTTTTAGGAATAGGCTATGGAAATGAAATATAAATTACTTTATGCAAACATTCTTATTTTTATTTTAAAATCATGTTGGAGGTCTATCATTCACTTTTTTATGAAGCCAGGGAATTTTACAGCAAAATATCATAATGAGGCATTACTATTTTTACTTTCAATAGGACTAATAATTAATTTACTTTACTTTATAAATAATTTATCTAAACGTGATTTATTTTGGACAATGTCTATTTTGGCCATTTTGTATTTTAGTTTTTTAGTTTTTTTTATGTATTTATTTCTTTTTGAAAAGTATAATTTATGAGCGAACAATATTATCCATCCTTATCATCACTAATTAAAATTGATGATTTACCTGAACAATTAAACTTTTTACAAACTGGTGTAAATGATTTATGCCTATGTTGGCGTCCCCGCCAACATCTCCTATATAAAATTCTTGCAGGCGAGGACGCCTGCAAGGGCAATAGCAGCCTTAGTTATGGTGAGGTACGAAGCCATCTCTTTTGATTGCTTCACTTTGTTCGCAATGACGACTATAAATAATAAGATCATTCAACATTTATAAATTAAGGAATGAACCAATTTTGGATAAGAATAAAACCTCGTGGGGACCAATTGATGTGGCTGATTATTTTAGCCTTGTCGGTTTGGGGTCTGCTTGCTGTGTATAGCTCTACTGGCGGTTTAGCATACAAAAAATCAGGAGGCAACACTGAGACTTATTTATTCCAACAATGCTTTTACCTACTTATGGGATTTGGCATAATGTTGACTGTTCATTCATTCCATTATCGAAATTTCATGGCGCTTTCAAGGTTTCTCTTGTATGTATCATACGCCCTATTAATGTACACATTGATTTTTGGCGTTGAGATAAATGGTGCCAGAAGATGGATTGGCTTAATGGGCTTTACAGTGCAATCCTCCGATTTTGCAAAGGTGGCAATCATTTTATATGTAACACGCACTTTAGCAAAAAAACAAGATGAAATCAAAGACTTCAAAAAAGGATTTTTACCTATACTCATACATGTATCTCTAACCTGTGCGTTAATTGCTCCAGAGAACTTTTCAACGGCAGCAGTGCTATTTTCAACTTGCTTATTGGTTATGTTCATTGGAAGAGTAAGTTTAAAACATCTTGGTATCTTAACTTTGGTATTGGGCGTCATGCTCAGTATTATGGTGCTTGTGGTGATGAATACACCAGAAAAATATTTGCAACATGTGGCAAGGTTTTTAACATGGAAACATAGGATTGAGAACTTTAGCAAACCACCTCAAAACGACCCTGATGTAACCTACCAAAATGACCATGCAAAAATAGCAATTGCCTCTGGTGGTGTTTTTGGAAAACTACCTGGAAACAGTACGGAAAGAAATTTTCTTCCAGAAGCTTATTCAGATTTTATCTATGCCATCATAGCCGAAGAATATGGTTTCATAGGAGCCATCATTTTGTTAATGCTGTATTTATTTTTCTTATACCGAGCCATGCGTATCATACTTAAATCGCCACAAGCATTTGGGGCACTGATAGCAGTTGGGTTGAGCTTCGCCTTAGTTTTACAAGCATTAATCAATATGGCCGTGGCAGTAAATTTATTCCCTGTAACTGGACTAACCTTACCTTTAGTGAGTAAGGGTGGAACATCTATCTTCTTCACAAGTTTGGCATTTGGAGTTATCATGAGTGTAAGCCGACATATTGAAGAAGGAGAGGAAAGCCTAGATATCAAGGAAGAGGTAAAAAATAATAAAATAAACGAATTATCAGAAATTGTGTAGCAATAAGCTAGCAAGTAAATGCTATTAGTAAAATGAAGAGTCTAAAAGTAATAATAAGTGGTGGTGGAACTGGAGGTCATATCTATCCAGCCATAGCGGTTGCTCAAGCATTACAAAAACGACTTGACAACCAAGTTGAGTTTCTATTTGTGGGTGCGAGTGATAGAATGGAGATGGAGAAAGTACCCAAGGCAGGTTATCCAATTGTAGGTTTATGGATTAGTGGATTGCAAAGAAGTTTATCTACTAAAAACTTACTCTTCCCTTTCAAAGTAATAAGCAGTGTTTTTAAATCATTGGGCATCTTGAAAAGCTTCAAACCTGATGTGGCTATAGGCTTTGGAGGTTATGCCAGTGGGGCCATGCTTTATGCATCTACCATGAAAAAAATTCCTACCTTAATACATGAACAAAATTCATACGCAGGTATAACGAATAAAATATTAAAAAACAGGGTGAACACTATCTGTGTGGCCTATGATGGAATGGATAGATTTTTCCCATCAAACAAAATTATAAAAACAGGAAATCCTATTAGGCAGGATTTGCTTGATATTTCTGGTAAAAGGGCTGAGGCAATTGCATTCTTCAAATTGGATGCTAGCAAAAAAACTATTTTGATTATTGGAGGAAGTCTTGGCGCAAGAACCATAAACGAAAGCATTTTCGAAGGTATTGACAAGCTTAAAGAAGCCAATGTGAATGTAATTTGGCAAACAGGTAAGAATTTTTCAAAAGCAAGTTCAATTCAACATACAACATTTAACATTCAACAATTCATTTATGAAATGGATTTGGCTTATGCAGCTGCAGATATTGTAATATCAAGGGCTGGAGCCTTATCTATTGCAGAATTGGCACAAGTGAAGAAGCCCGTAATATTGGTACCATCGCCCAATGTATCTGAAGACCATCAAACCAAAAATGCCATGGCATTGGTTGATAAACAAGCTGCGGTTTTGGTAAAAGATATGGATGCAAAAAGTAAGTTAATTGATGAATTGTTAGCATTAATAAATGATGAACAAAAACAAAATGAATTGATTAATAACATCAGTCGCTTTGCCATACCAGATGCGGCAGAGAGGATTGTGGATGAGGTATTGGCAATATGTAAGAATGTGTAAATGTGTGGATGTGCAAATGTGAGAATTTGAAAATTAAAGATGGAATTGTGGGTTGGTATTCCCTCTGGTTACTGAGCGAAGTCGAAATATGAAGGGGGTTAGGGGGATGTTAAATAAATAAATTGAAATGGATTTTAAAAATATAAAATACGCGTATTTCCTTGGCATTGGTGGTATTGGCATGAGTGCCATTGCTCGTTATTTCAATCACCTTGGTATAATAGTGATGGGATATGATAAAACAGAAACCAATCTTACCAAGCAATTGGTGGCTGAAGGAATAGATATACATTACGAAGATTTGGCAGATAAAATCTCTATCAACCATCAACTATCAACCGACAACTGTTTGGTAATATTAACTCCGGCAATTCCTGCCAATCACCAAGAGTGGGCTTGGTTTAAAAACAATGGGTTCAATATATTAAAACGTTCACAAGTATTAGGTCTAATCAGTGAGCAAAGCAAAACGGTGGGTGTTGCTGGTACACATGGAAAAACCACGACCTCTACCCTATTGGCCCATATACTCAAACAAAGTCATGTAGATTGTAATGCATTCCTAGGAGGTATATCAAGCAATTACAATACAAATTTGCTTTTGAATGAAAAGTCGACAGAGAACATTGAACAATCTATAATGGTTGTTGAGGCAGATGAATTTGATCGTTCGTTCCTAACACTTCATCCTTTTATTTCTATCATCACCTCAACGGATGCCGACCATTTGGATATCTATGGAGAGCATGATGAACTAAAAAAATCTTTTCTAGATTATGCAAATAGATTGGTAGAAGGTGGCACACTTATTATCAAAAAAGAATTGGATTTAATTGGGGCGAAAAACTTTTCACCTACATACAATACTGTAGTGGCGAATCAACATTCGCCATTAATGGAACAGGCGAATATTGATTCGCCACTACTTACCTATTCTATAAAATCAGAGGCAGATGCTTATGCATCCAACATACAAATCATAAAGGGCAATTATCATTTTGATTTACACTTTAAAGGTCAAAAAATACCTGAACTACAACTAGGTATTCCTGGCCTACATAATGTTGAAAATGCAGTGGCTGCCTCGGCTGCGTGTTTGCTTTTAGGTGTAACCGAAGAAGAACTTCGAGCTGCATTGCTTGGATTTAAAGGTGTTAAACGCAGATTTGAATATATTATCAAATCAGATAATCAAATATTTATTGATGACTATGCGCATCATCCTGAGGAGTTAAGAGCCATCATTTCATCAGTAAAAAACATGTACCCTGACGAAAAGGTTTGCGTTGCCTTTCAGCCTCATCTTTTTACGCGTACCCGCGACTTTATGGATGGCTTTGCGGAATGCCTTTCTATTGCTGACGAGGTGTATTTGTTAGATATTTATCCAGCCAGAGAGCTACCGATTGAAGGTGTAACATCCAAGATTATCTATGATAAGATAACGAGCAAAAAGCATTTAGTTGGAAGACAAGAACTTTTGGACCTAGTTGCACAATCAAGGCCAAAGGTATTCTGCACACTAGGTGCCGGAGACATTGATTTACTAATACAACCTATCAAGAATATCCTATCGTAATAAATGAAACTGTTTAATGATAAAACCCTGCTTATCATAAGGAAAATCGGAATACTCTTATTCTGGTCTGCTATGCTGTGTGGATTGCTGATATCATTAATCTATGTCAATCGAAATTTAGATGCCAAAGAAATAGAGAAGGTTAACATCAAAATCTTTCCTGAAAATGTGCAATTCTTCAATAGACAAAAAGTACTTGAAGAAATCAGAAAAACTGGACTGAGCAGAAACATCGTTGGAAGCACCACGGACGAAATTAATGCAGACAATATGGAGCTAAAACTGCTTAGCAACAGATATATCCGAAATGCAAAAGTGTATCATGACATGAAGGGCAATCTGAACATTAAAATCGAACAAAGAGAGCCACTATTAAGGGTTTACAGGTTCGACAACAGTTCGTTTTATATCGACAAAACCGGAATTAAAGTACCTCTTTCTACCCAATTCACAAGTAGGGTTTTGGTGGCCAATGGCAATATTTTCGAGAGGTACAAAAACCACGATAGCGTGTACTCATATATAGGACACCAATTGTACAAAATTGCTTCATATGTTGATAAACACGAATTCTGGAAAGCACAAATAGAGCAGATATTTGTATCAAGGGATAATGAGTTTATACTGATACCAAAAGTGGGTAATCACATCATCCTTTTTGGAAATGCAGAAGAGGTGGGTGAGAAGTTTGAAAAATTGTTCGTTTTCTACAAAGAAGGCTTAAACAGAGTAGGTTGGAACAAATATTCAAGCATCAACATCAAGTACAAAGGACAAGTAATTTGTAAGAAATAAATTATAAAAAAATGCAAAACGATGCAGTAATAGTTGGCTTAGATATCGGAACCACAAAGGTTTGCGCCATTGTTGGTAAACGTAACGAGTTTGGCAAAATAGAAGTGTTGGGCATGGGCAAAGCTGAAAGCTTAGGCGTGATTAGGGGCGAGGTGCGCAACATCGACAAAACTGTAAAATCAATAAACGAGGCCATTGAGAGAGCAAAGCAATCAATGGAGAAAATAAATAATATCCGTTTGGAAATTGCTAGCGTGCATGTGGGAATTGCTGGTCAACATATCAAAAGCCTTCAACACCGCAACAGCGTAAGTCGCCCTAACAATGATGACGAAATTAGTTATAGTGATGTAGACAGACTTATCGAAGATACTTTTAAATTGGCATTACCTCCAGGTGATAAGATTATTCATGTGTTACCGCAAGAGTATTCGGTTGATGATTTTGCGGATGTGATTGATCCAGTGGGCATGGCAGGAGTCAGACTTTCGGGCAACTTCCATATCATCACAGGAAATGTAGATGCCATCAAAAATATTTATAAATGTGTTGACAGAGCTGGATTGGATGTAGCTGGTTTGATTTTGGAACCCCTTTCATCGGCAGATGCGGTAATTACTCCTGAAGAAATGGAAGCAGGTGTTTGTCTAGTAGATATTGGGGGTGGAACAACGGATGTGGCCATCTTCAAAAATGGTATTATCAGACATACGGCAGTTATTCCCTTTGGAGGCAATATAATCACTGAAGATATCGTTGAAGGATGTTCAGTATTGCGTAATCAAGCGGAGTTACTTAAAGTAAAATTCGGTTCGGCATTGGCTGAAGAAAACAAAGAGAATGAGATTGTTTGTATTCCGGGCTTTCACGGAAGACCAGCCAAGGAGGTATCTGTAAGAAATCTTGCAAACGTAATTCAGGCTAGGGTTGAAGAGATTTTCGAAGCTGTTTTATACGAAATAAAAAGTTCAGGATTAGAGCGTAAGTTAAATGCAGGTATTGTTATAACTGGAGGAGGCTCTCAGTTGAACCACTTAGATAAATTGGTGGAATATGTAACCGGTTTCGATTCAAGAATAGGTTATGCCAATGAGCATTTAGCAAAAACCAAAATAGACGATATGAAAAGCCCAATGTATGCCACAGGTGTAGGATTGGTACTAAAAGGTTTTAGGGCTTTGGAGGATGAAGAGAACAAAGGCAAAGTAAAAAACAAAGCTCCTGAATTGGCTGAGGCTAAACCTGCAAAACCTGGTGTAAAACTAGGTGGTTTCTTAAACGATATAGTTAAAAAAGGTAAAGATTGGCTATACGAAAAAGGAGACATGGAAGACTTTAGCGGTTAATAATAATAAACAAGGCTTCGGCATTAAATGAATTAACAATGGAATCAAAAATTAAATTCAACTTACCTAAAGAAAAATCATCTATTATTAAAGTAATAGGTGTTGGTGGAGGCGGTAGCAACGCTATCAACCATATGTTTGAACAAGGAATCAAAGGAGTTGATTTTATTGTTTGTAATACCGATTTGCAATCTCTTGAAGCAAGTCATATTTCAAACAAGATACAATTAGGTGCAAACCTGACACAAGGTTTGGGTGCTGGAGCAAATCCTGAAGTAGGTAAAAAAGCAGCTATGGAAACCATCGAGGATATTATTGATATGCTTGGGGTAAACACTAAAATGCTTTTTATCACAGCAGGAATGGGCGGTGGAACAGGCACAGGAGCAGCTCCTATAATTGCCAAAACCGCAAAAGAAATGGATATCCTAACTGTGGGTATTGTTACTACTCCATTTGGTTTTGAAGGAAAACGCAGAAAAGAATTTGCTAGCGAAGGTATCGAAAACCTTAAGCGTGCTGTTGATTGTTTGCTTATCATCAGCAACGATAAAATAAAAGACATGTATGGCAACTTGCCATTACGCGAGGCTTTCAGTCATGCCAATAATATATTAACTACTGCTGCTAAAGGTATTGCCGATATCATTACACAATCAGGTTATATCAACGTGGATTTTGAAGATGTGAAAACGGTAATGAAAGGTAGTGGTGTGGCATTGATGGGAAATGCAACTGCTGAGGGACCAGATAGAGCTTTGGTAGCAGTTAAAAATGCATTGGCTTCACCCCTATTAAACGACAACCAAATCCTTGGTGCTAAAAACATTTTATTAAATATTTCATCTGGTAACAGTGAAGTATTGATGGAAGAAATTGGACAGATATCAGAATACATTCAAGAAGAAAGTGGCTTGAGTGCTGAGATGATATTTGGAACCAGCTTCGATGCTAGCTTGGGCGACAAAATATCTGTAACCCTTATTGCAACTGGCTTTGAAAGCAAACCTCGCGAGAACAAAATTATTGTTGGTTCTACCGAAACGGGTTTTATTAAGCAAGACTTAGTAAAGCCTGTTGCACCGGTAGTTAATCAAATACCTGTTACAGAAAATCCCATCCCACAAGAACCTGTAAAAAAGGTTTTGTTGGAAGATATGGATGCTGTGAAACCTGTTGAAGAAAATCCTTCAGATATCCAATTCGAGTTGCGTATAGCTGCCGAAGAAGAGATGAACTACTTTGAAAACAATAGCATTCAAGAGCCTGAAATCAGATTTGAAGCTGAACCAGAAATCATGAATCTCTATGAAGAAGAAGTAGAAGAAAGCAAAGAAGAGAATGATATTATAAGCATGGATATGCAAATATCAGAATCCTTTGAATTGCGCACCACACCTCAAACTGAAGAGATATTTAACAATGTGGTAGAGGATGAAGAGCAAACCAAAAAAATTGAAAGACATATCCAACGCATTAAAGAATTGAAGAACTTAAATGTGACTATCAATTTCCCGGGTGGTATACGTGAGATGGAAAGAGAACCTGCCTACAAGCGCAGAAATAAAAAACTGGAAGATGTGCCACACTCATCTGAGACACAAATTTCGAGACTGAGTTTGTTTGAAGATGCCAGTGGCAAACCAGAATTAAAGAGCAACAACTCATTCTTACATGATAATGTTGATTAGTTTATAGTTATACAAAGAACTCTCTGCGAAGGCAGGGAGTTTTTTGTTTTAATACAAACCCATATGAAAATAGCCAAGTCGTATCAAAAAGATGTATTCTGCCTTGAGGGAGACTGGAACAGCAATCTGCTCAAGCAAAACAGTGTGATTGGGGCATTGGATTTTTTAAAAATAAACAGAAAGATTGACTACATACATAGGCATTGTGGCACCAGAGAAAACTTGGCCTTCTATTTAAAACAATGGCAATTAAAACGCTACTCAAACTATAGCATTTGTTATCTGGCATTTCATGGCAAGCCTCAACAAATCATGATAAATAAAGAACCCGTTACGCTTGACGAATTAGCCGAAATGATGGGAAACCAATGCCACAATAAAATCATTCATTTGGGAAGCTGCCAAACGCTAAATACCGACAAAAGACATATCAAAAGATTCCTACGAAAAACAAATGCACTTTGCGTTTGCGGATTTGAAGAAGAAATAAAATTTGTAGAAGGTTCCGCATTCGACATTCTATTAATTGACCTCTTTCAAGAGTTCTTAGATGTAAGCCGTGTTGAAGCCCATATTCAAAAGTACTACAAGACCTTTGCTGAAAAATTGCAGTTTAAGTTGATACATTTATAAGCTAAACGTATGATGCAGGCGGGGACGCCTTCAACGGCAGAAACCACAAAACTATCTTTTCACGGCCGTTGCAGGTGACCCCACCTGCAACTCAAGTTCATTACGGCCGCTGCAGGTGTCCCAACCTGCAACTCAAATTTTGATTTATATAATTCAAATTAGACTGCCGTTGCAGGCGTCTGCAACTCAGATACAGTTTTACATGAATTCAAATTAAGGCCGTTGCAGGCGTCCCCGCCTGCAACTCAAGTTCAGTTTTATATGAATTCAAACTTCCATGCTTATTCAAAATATTCCATATAGTGTGTTAGCAAATCATATTTATCTATTCCTTTTTGATAAAACATTTCTGATGAATATTTCTGTGTAATACTTGATGAAAATAATTTCCATTTCTCATGCCAAGGATTATTATGAATATAGTTTAGTTTTTGTTCAGCTGCTTCTTTTGAATAAATCTCTATAGACAAAGGATTTCTTTCCCAAAATTGATATTGTCTATCACTATCGTTTACTTCATATAACTTTAAATCATTGTTGTTTTCAATCGCATATTTCTTAAATTGATGTGCGGTATAGCTTAACAAGCTATGTTGCAAATTTTCATTCTTGTTCTGTTCTTTTAATGGCTGCAAAAGCAAATGAATATGATTAGGCATAATAACAAAACCATAAAGCTTCATTTTGTTGTTTTTTACAAGGTATTGAAGTGCATTAATAACAATATCTCTATAATAATTTTCTGAAAATAGATTCTGCCAATTAAGTATAGTTGCAGTAAAGAAAACTAAAATGCCATTATTCATGAAAACAAAATAACAATGTTGATTTGGAAAATAAAATTCGGTCAAAATGAAAAAGTATGATTTCATCGGTAAAAACAATGTTGCAGGCGGGGACGCCTGCAACGGCAGAAAAGAATATGAACATAAAAAATCCCGAAGTAGATGCTTCGCGAGCTTAAATTTTCCTATTACTGCCCTTGCAGGCCCCCCGGCAGAACAAGACCTCTGCCGAAAAATTGTAGTTTAAATTGATACATCTATAAATAGCAACTTATACTTAAATACATCGGCTTAACTAAATAGACAGGCGTTGCAGGCGAGGACGCCTGCAACGGCCTAAGCGCATAAAATTGATACATTTATAGAATAATTAACAATGCCCTGCACAATAATTTCATAAAGCATACGTTTTTGCCATTTATTAATATGAATGAAAACGAAATTAGCATTTTATTTAAATGGTAAATTGCTGACAGTTCAATTTATATACATTTGACTCGGCTGTTTGGCTAATAATATGTTTGTATGAAAAAAATATTACCTCTCTTAACACTAATTATTATTTGTTTTTCGGGCCTTGCACAGCAAGGAAAAATTAGTGGCAGCATAGCCGATACCAATGGCATGAAAAGCCTTTACCGAAGCACCGTTATGCTTATTAAAACCAAAGATAGCACTTTGGCAAACTTTACTTACACCAACGAGAAAGGTTATTTCAGCATAGACAATTTAGCGGCCGACACTTTTAGGTTACAAATAACCAGACCAGGTTTTGCAGATTATGAGGATGAATTTGTGCTTAAAGAAAATGAACACAAAAATCTAGGAGAGATATTTATGATTGGAAAAGCCATCCTTCTCAAGCAAGTTATTATTAGAGAGAAATTAGCAGCCATCAGAATTAAAGGCGATACCACAGAATACTTAGTGGATAGTTTCCTAACCAATAAAAACAATACGGTTGAGGCCTTACTAAAAAAATTACCCGGGATACAAGTGGACAAAGACGGGAAGATAACAGCACAAGGTCAAACCGTTAAAAAGGTATTGGTAGATGGTGAAGAGTTTTTTGGCTCTGATCCCACTGTTGCCACTAGAAACATTAAAGCAGAAAATATTGAAAAGGTACAAGTGTTTGATAAGAAAAGTGATCAAGCTGTATTGACTGGAGTGGATGATGGTGAGAAATCTAAAACCATTAACCTCACCTTGAAAGAGGATGCCAAGAAAGGCTATTTTGGAAAAGCCAAAACAGCCGAAGGATTTCAGAAACAAGACAACAAATTGATGTATGAAAACGAACTCATGTTCAATTCATTTAATAGCAAGAGAAAACTATCTGTTTATGGGGCTTTCACCAATACAAACAAAACAGGCCTTGATTGGGAAGAAAGTGACAAGTACACTGGAGGAGCAGGGCAAACTGAATTTACGGAAGGTGGCGGAATGATAACTTACTACAATGGTGATGATAATGATTTCAATGGGGTGGGCATTCCAGAAACATGGTACTTGGGAACTTATTATAGCAACAAGTTTAAAGACAACAAACACTCTATCAATGGAAATATAAAACATAAAGAAATAAATGTTAATGGTTTTGATAACAATTATACCAAAACCATTTTGCCTGACACCTTGTTTTATAATCGACAAAACAAAAACCTACACAGTCGAAAAGCATCGAACAATGCCAATGCCAATTATGAATACAAAATTGATTCGCTTTCCTTTGTTCGTATAAAATTCGATATCAACCAAAGCAATACGGAGAATGACAACATTTTCAATTCGACCAATAGCAATGGTTTGGATAGTGTTGTAAACTCAAACGAAAGAATTAGCAGAGGAACGGGTCTAAACCAATCATTGAACAGCTCTGTGATGTACAATAAGAAATTTGCAAAGAAAGGCAGAAGTACCAATATTACCTTAAGCCAAAACTATAGCAATGTAGAATCATATAACTTTATAAATTCTATAACCAGATATTTCAATGGAGATGGAAGTGTAAAACTAAAAGATTCATTAGACCAAAAGAAAACATCGTATACCACTACACAAGGTTATAGCCTAAAAACAAGTTATACAGAACCCCTAATAAAAAACTGGTTTGCTATTGGCGATTATGAATTGATTGGCAGTAATACCAAATCAGGGAGAAGCACATTGGAAAAAAGCAACAACGCTGAATATAATACTTTGATAGACACATTAAGCAATCAATTCAAGTATGACCTTGTTACAAACAAAGGTGGTCTTGCCTTAAAATACGGTGGTAAAAAGCTAAGTGTAACCCTTGGTGCAAAAGTTTCTTTCACCAATATGCTGCAAAATAATTTGGTGAACAATACAAAACGTGATACTTTGTTTATTAACTACTTCCCTACTGCTACTTTAAATTACAAAATAAAAAATAGCAGCAATTTCAATCTTAATTATTATGGAAGTACCAAGCAACCTACTTTGCAACAAATCCAACCGCTACAAGACAATAGCAATCCACTCGATATTTTTATTGGTAACCCAAATTTGGTGCAAAGCTTTAATAATACTGTAAGTTTATCTTACAGTTCTTATAAAGCCTTAACTGGAAACAATATTTGGAGCAGCTTCTCATTTACTCAAATAAACAATGATTTTACTTCTTACGATTTTGTAAGCAATGAGGGGAAAAAGGTTCATCAAACAGTAAATGTAGAAGGAAATTATAATGCGAATATGTATATGCATTATGGTTTAAAAATAAAAAAACTCAATCTATATTGGAGTAATAGCCTTAATGGAAACTTGAGTAATAATGTAAACTACATCAATAAACTTAAAAACACCAATACAAGTCAATCACTTGGCTATAGAGCCAGTTTCTATTACGATAAAGATGAAAAATATTCATTGAATGGATACGGAAGTTTCAACTATACACGCAGCAATACAAGCCTTAGACCAGATGTGGTAACACAATATTGGATTCAAAGTTATGGTATAGATGCTGATTGGAGAATCAAAAAGAAATGGAATCTTTCAGGGGAATGTGATTTTAATATTCGACAACAAAACAGCACCTTTAGCAATAACTTAAATACAACGATTATTAATTTATCTATTGAACGATACTTCTTAACTGATGATAAGCTATCTATAGAGTTAGGCGTGTATGATTTACTCAATCAAAACTTAGGCTTTAGTAGAACTGCGAATAGCAATTATATCAATGAAAATACGCATACTGTATTGAAACAATATTTCATGTTAAACATTACTTACAACTTCAAAAAACAACCTAAAAAGTAATATGAAAAAACATTTAAAATATGTTATGATAATGCTTTTAGGCATTATGGCATCAAAAGCTACATTCGGCCAGCAGCTTGTTCTTTCAGGCAAAATAACCTTTGAAAGAAAGGAAAATATGCATAAGCAATTTGATGATGATGAAGATAATAGTTGGGCAGAACAAATGCGAAACAATACGCCAAAATATCGCACTGACCAATTTCAAATGGTGTTTAATTCAAAAAAGAGTTTATATAATATTATTGTTGAAGATGAAAACCCTGCCTTTCAATGGTGGAAATATGCTAGCAACAACACCGT
Organism: Bacteroidia bacterium; assembly: GCA_040403075.1. Classification (GTDB taxonomy): domain Bacteria; phylum Bacteroidota; class Bacteroidia; order UKL13-3; family UKL13-3; genus RGVD01. Next base: position 591 of record JBBALJ010000021.1, on the reverse strand, counting down.
TAGTTGCAACAAAGAATCGAACAAAATGCATGCTTATAAAACGGTTTATGAAAACAACTACAACATTAGCGACTCTTTGCCTGTTTTTAAATGGAAAATTCATGATGAATATAGAGAAATAGCCAACCACAATTGTAGAAAAGCCAGTACCATCATCTTTGATTCACTATACATTATCGCATTTTTCACGGATGAAATTCCTGTGAGTTGGGGGCCTGAGAGTTTTCAAGGATTACCTGGCATGATACTGGGCCTAGTTGTGCCAAGATTAAACATCACAAGTTTTGCCACCAAAGTGGAGAGCTACAGTGCAATTGAGCAAGAATTAACAATGCCGCCACCTATTAAAAAAGCAAAAATAGTAACATGCAAAAGTTTTATGGATGATTTAATAAATTCGACCAAAGACTGGGGTGAATATGCGAGTAAGGTATATTGGAAATGTATTTTATAAAATCCTCCTTCTCAAATAAATGATTTTACAATCATATAAATAGCTGCAAAGTATTGCTATATTTGAATAGGCTTTAAATGGCTAATTTGTCTAAAAATTAATCAGACAATGATATGAGAAGGGTCTTAAGAAAATTG